>JAURPG010000035.1 GCA_030835405.1 Gammaproteobacteria bacterium
AAAAATTATAATTTGTATTACAAATATCAAACATGTAATCAGCTTGAAAGTTTTATTGTTTCGATCAAAAGATAGTTGAATCATGGTTGTCCCCCGGGATACTGTTCCAGCTAATAGAGAAAAGTAAAAAATCTTTCTGAAATAATACGGATAATTATTGGTGAAGTAAAAATAAAAAAGGAGATGAAACCGGATGTTTCATCTCCTTAGTAATAGAAACTAGGAATTTCTAGATTATTGTTGCTGTTGTTGTCGTTCCAGTTCCTGTTGTTTTCTGATGGCATCTCTTTCGGCATCGATCTCGATATCGACCTCAAGGCCACCACGACCCAGGATACAGGTGCCTCTTGGGGCACTGGCCCTGGATTCATCGGCACCCAGTGACAGCAAGGTGTCAACAGTAGTCGGACGTGGCAGGGTTCGGTTTAACAGGCCAACTACACTTTTACCTTCCGCCAGGCTGAGCGGGGTGCGCCCACAACCATTTTGTACATTAATTTCTGCGCCTTTTTCGGCCAGGAATTTCAACAGGTTATCGGCGCCGATAAAGGCTGCCGCATGCATGGCCGTCCAGCCTGTGGCAGTGGCCTCGTTGACATCTCCGCCCAGTTCAAGCAGTCGCCCTATAACATTAATGGCATTTCGCTCTTCCTGGGGTGTGAAATCGTTCTTTTTCCCAAGACCGGCAGCGACCAGTAAGGGGGAGCCGTTACCCAGTATCTGGTTGTCATCGGCATAGGCCTGTTGCTGTTTTTCAAAATAGGGTGTGTGGACGTCGGTTTTAACTAACGGGTTTGCACCATGTTCCAGCAGGATCTCCATACCGGTATTGTCCAGTGAGGCGCTGGCCAGCATGAATGGCGTTGCACCTTCCAGATTCAGCCAGGGGAGGGCGTCCATTCTCAGGCGGGGTGGAGGATATGTCATCTCGGCATTCACATCGGCACCGTTGGCCAGCAGGGCCTCCGCCAGGTCATACATGTTACCGCCAGGTAGAATTACATCAGCTGTTTCATCGGCATTTTCAGTATCAACAACGCCTTCAACGATATAGAGGCCGCGTGCCACATCGTTCATCATCTCCCTTTCCTGGTCTGTAAGTGTCTCTATGGGTTTGCAAAGTGAGTCACCGGCAAAACCACAGACGCGGGTGGATGCGACGATTTCATAGCCGTGAAGCAGCTTGAGTCCATCGCGCATGGCATAATGTAGTGCGGTCATGCCATTGGCATCAGGGATATTGGGATTAGCACCTTCTCCAAGTAAATATATTGCCAGGTCCTCATTTCCCCAGGCCGCGGCGATGACCAGGGCGGTGCCATCTTCAACAGAGACATCGTTTACATTCGCGCCACGATTGATTAATAGTCTTGCAGTCTCCATGTCATTTGCCCTAGCGGCAAACATGAGAGGCGTATAGCCACCCTGGGGCACACTCAGGACATTTCCTGCATATCCTTCAATCTCCATAGGTGTGTAGTTTGTATCATCTTTCAATCTGGTTGTCTGTGTATTGATATCAGCCCCTGCTTCAATCAACAGTTTCGCGATTTCAGGGTTACGATATGATATGGCCCACATCAAAGCAGTCTGGTTTCTGCGAGGCTCATATATATTGACGTCTACATTGGCATCGATAAGCATTTTTATAATGGCTGTCTGCCCCAGGCGTGATGCAGTCATCAATGGCGTCTCCCCTGTCCACATCCCTTTGTCAGGATCGGCTTTTGCCTTTAACAGGGTAGAAACCATTTCTGGATTACGGTTACGGACCGCAAGGATCAGTGGGGTCACGCCAATGTCATTGCCGGCATTGACATTGGCCCTGACCTTGATCAGTTGACTAACTACTTCCAGGTTGTCCCAGTATACTGCCCATGACAATGCCGTGGTTCCATCCGCCTGTGCCTGATTGACGTTTGATTTATTTTGCAGGTGTGTTGTTACTGTTTCCCAGTCCTGTTTCTTTGCGGCAGTTAAAAGGGGCTCATCAGCACTAACCCCGATGAGCCCCAGCAGCAAAAACAGGACCAGCGACAGGACACCATTTCTGGTGATTTCGCTGGTCATATACTTCATTTTATTTCTCCGTTTAATTTACGCGGTACGGTCAATGTTCAGTGCACCGCTTGACATACCAATATCTCCACCAAAGGTATCGGTTGGAATATCCAGCATATTCAGCATGGTCACATGGAGATTGGACAATGGCGTGCCGGAGTTATAAACAATGTGCTTACCACCCTTGGGCATTCTGCCCCCACCGCTGCCAATAAGGGCAACCGGGATATTCCATTGATTGTGAACATCACCATCACCCATACCTGCACCGTAGACCATGATGGAATTATCCAGGATAGATGAGCCATCAATGTCCTTGGTGGCGGCCAGTTTGTTCAGGAATTCACCATACATCTTGGCATGGAAAACGTCGATTTGTCCGGCCTGGTTCTTTCTGGCCGGGTCGCCACGATGGTGGGTCAAAGGATGGTAAGGATCCTGGTGACCAAGCATGGTATAGACCATTTCACTGTATTCACGGGCGACCATAAAGGTAAATACCCGGGTCATATCAGTCTGGAATGCCAGTACCAACAGATCAAACATTAGACGAAGATGCTCTTCATGAGGAGGAATACCTAGTGGTTTCTCCATTTCCGGTAACTCGATATCAGTTTTCTGTTCGGCTTTTTGGACCCGAAATTCCACTTCACGGACGGCATCCAGATATTCACTGAGCTTGTTACTGTCATCAGCACCGATGCGTTTTTTGATCCGGTTTGTTTCATCTTTGACAAAATCGAGAATACTGTACTGGCGACCGATTCGTTGTTGCCTTGCCTTGGGATCGGTACCACCATCACCAAACAGTCGCTCAAAGATCTCCCTGGGTCGATGCTCCATAGGAATGGGTGTGGTCGGGCTGGCCCAGGAGATGGTGTTGGTATAAGCAGAGCTATAACCACCGGCGGACTGGCCTGCCAGTTCTGCTGCATTCTCAATACAGAGCTGCAACGAAGACAGGGGGGTTTCCTTACCTAGTTTGTCAGCGATGAACTGGTCAACCGAGCGGCCGCACTTGATTTCACTTAATGATTTATTTGGCTTGAATCCAGTGAGGAACATGGAACTGCCACCAACGTGGCCACTGACGCTTTCCATCTCACCATTATCGAGGTTACTAATGACAATCATTTGATCGCGGTGGGACTCCCAGTTCTTGAGGATGTCCGTGAGCTCGAAATCGGCCCCCGCTTTTTCAGGGCGAAACCGTTCGCGGATAATGCCATTAGGCGTATAGGTATAACCTACACGTACAGGCATTTTAGAATCACCGGTTGCTGCAAGCGCCGGGACCATGGAGTCCAGCATGGGTACTGCAACCGAGGCACCAAGACCTTTCAAAAAGGTTCGTCGCGGAAGCGCTTTTTTGAGAATAATCATGAGTTTGTCCTCCTCATATTAAAGGGTAAGCTGTTTACAATTCCTATTACAATATCTGAAAAACGGTAATCATTTGACGCAGCATCATCAACAATGTCTCTGACGGTCGCCATGTCATAATACTGCAGATCACGGCCCAGGGCGTAGGTCAGTAATTTCTGTGCGAAAGCACTGGCAATCACTTCGGAATTGCTCAGAAGCGCTTTTTGTAGTTCAGCCGGGCCCTGGAAGGTAGCGCCGTCCGGGAGCATGCCCGATGAATCAATCGGTTCCCCTGCATCTTCAGTCCTCCATTGACCGATAGGATTAAAATTTTCAAGACCAAAGCCGATGGGATCCATGCGGTTGTGACAGACTGCACAGACGGGATTGGCGCGGTGTTTTTCCATTGCTTGGCGCATGGTGAGTTTCTTGCCCGTATCGTCGTCTTCTTTCAAAGGTGGGATAACGGTGGGTGGTGGAGGCGGTGGTGCGGCAAGTATATTTTCCAGTACCCATTTCCCACGTAATACCGGCGATGTCCGGTTTGGGTAGGAGGTGATCGATAACACTGCACCCTGTGCCAACAATCCCTTTTTGTCTTCCTCAGAAATGCTGACCTTACGGAATTTATTACCATAGACACCGGGTATTCCATAGTGATTGGCCAGTCTTTCATTGATGATTTTGTAATCCGCCCTGAACAGGTCGAGTATGGAACGGTTTTCCTCAAACACGCTGGCAATAAACAACTGTGTCTCTTTGAGAAAGTCTTTACGCAGGTTCTCGTCAAAGTTAGGAAACAGTTCCTGGTTCTTGTCTGTATGTGGTAGATTCCTTAGTAACAGCCATTGCTCTGCAAAATTGTTCACCAGGGTCTGGGAACGATCATCCTTGAGCATACGATTGACCTGGGTATTCAAAATTTTCGGATCACTAAGTCTGCCTTTATCTGCCAGAGACAGCAGCTCATCATCAGGGATACTGCTCCATAGGAAAAATGATAATCGTGATGCGAGCTCAATATCACTTAACTCGTAGTTGCTGTCTTTTGCGATATTTTTTGGATCACTTTCGATCCTGAACAGGAACTCCACATTAACCAGCAGGCCTTCCAGTGCCATCTGGATGCCGGCATCGAAAGAGCCATACTGGTCCAGGGCAGAATGATATAAATTCATCAGCGGCTCTACATCTTCATCTGTTACCGGACGACGATATGCCATCCTGGCAAGGTTGGTAAGAATCTCTTCAGCACAGGCCTCCTGCTGGGATTCCCGTTTGGGTGTACAGACGAATATTTTTTCCCGGCTTAAGGTGTTACCCGGTCCTTCTACATCAAATGGTCCTGCAATATTAACGCTGCTGACAGATGGATCAGTCCATGCACGTTGATAGTCCTTGGTTAGCCTGGAGGAAAAATAATTTTTGTAATCCCTTTCTGGAACGGGAGATTCCCAGGCGAAATTCTCTTCCAGGAATGCCACCTGCACCAGACGTTCACCGGCTTCTACCGGCACACGTATCTTAAGGTTGGCATCAGCTGTTCTTTCATACTGGGCCTGGTCAAAATCAGGCGGGACCTTGTCGGCACGCCCACTACCCAGTGCCAGACCGATATTTTCTCCACCAACATGTAGTATACCTACACGTTTTCCATCAATTCTAACTTCCAGGCGATGAGGTTTACCCATCCCGATCACAAGACCGGTAGAATCGGTTCGAAGCAGGCGCATATTGAGTTCGTATTCACCATCCAGGGGGAAGCGATGATTGACGGCTAATCCTCCCCGGGTGCCAAACGGCAGGTCTTCACTCATCCTGTCGTTCTGAAGCACGAAGGGTGAAATGGTGTATTGCTTGCTATCAGCACCAATACTAGGGTCGCCAATAGCGAGCCGACTGATCTGGCGGGCTACAGCCATATATTTTTCCATCAGAATTGAGGAGACGGAAAGCAGGTCTCCCAGGTTATCAAACCCGCCGGAGTTGTCAGGGGGTAGCAGTTCAGCGCCATTAATATTAACGCCTAACAGGTCTCTGACCACATTCGTATATTCTGTTCGATTTAACCTGTGGGCGGTTACTGTCCTGCCAGGATTTGGGTTTGCTTCTACCAGCGCATCCAGTCCGGTTGCAAGGTGATCTGCCAGGGAGCTATAGAACTCGTCTTCTGGCCGGGGCATACCCACTGGTGGCATGGAGCGGGTTTGAAGTTTCAGTAAAACCTTTTCCCACAATGCCGGGTCTTCTCCCAGGTCGTTGAGGTTGGCCGTGTCCAGTATCAGATTGGCGGTCTTGAGGGTTTCATTGTGGCAGGTAACACAATACTGGTTCATGGTATCGCGATAGTCGGACATGGAGTCCTGCGCATGTGCCGTGGTGATCGCAGTAACCAGAAATGCGGTTATAGCGAATTTTTGATTAAGCCTATTCAAGTTTATGCTCCTTTCAAGTAACTCACTGACTGATAAGTAAAAAACAGGGAATTTGCGTGATGAGTAAAGACGCTGTTTTTTACTCATTTCAACTTCTAAATATTGCACTAATTTGATTAGATATCAAGTCATCAATTTTTAAAGATCATAATATTTTACTTATTGAATTTACTGCAATTTTTAGAAAATTTTTGTCGGCTTACGGGGTACTCAAATATGAGAAAGATTCTGATTTGCATTTCATCATCCCGGCCAATTCTCCTGAAAGGAAATTAACAGGGAATGTGTTATTCGTAACTATCTGAAACATATAATATTTATTTTTGAATCTACCACAAACGGTATCTTATGATGATGGTTTAAGATCTTGCATCAAACATAATATTTTCACAATTAATAATATATAATTCGTCGTGACAAGACTATGATCAGGGTCGACGTTTGGAATCCTTTTCATTTTTTTTCTTATAGTTGAAAAAGTCAGTGCGCTACCTTCGGGGGGCAGTTAATGCGATCTATCTTATTTGTGATTCTCATTTCGGGTTTGGTAAACAGCCACGCCCAGATGTCCCTTGATGAGTACCGGGAGACCCTGGACCTGTATTGTGTCACCTGCCATAACGAGACCTTAAAGACGGCCAACCTGATGCTGGACAAGGTTGACCTCGATGATCCTGCAAGTGATCCCATGGTGTGGGAAAAGGTTATTACCAAACTTTCACTAAAAACAATGCCGCCCGTTGGCATGCCCAGGCCGGAGGAGAATTTTTATCCTTCATTTGCAGCCTATCTTTCTAAATCTTTGGATAAACATGCCGAATCAGAGCCCAACCCGGGAAATATGGTGATCGCGCACAGGTTAAACAGGACGGAATATACCAATGTCATCAGGGACTTGCTGGGACTGGAAATCGACGGGGCAGAAATGCTCCCGCCAGACAATTCAGGTGGTTTTGACAACCTGGGTGACCTGCTATCAGTCTCTGAAGTGTTAATGGAAAGCTACATGTCAGCAGCCAGGGTAATCGGCAGGCTGGCCGTGGGAGACCCGGCAATCCAAGCTGACAGCAGGCAATATATGATCGATCCCAGGCTACTGCAGAATGTGAGGATGAACGAAGACCTGCCGTTTGGTTCCCGGGGCGGCATCGCCATCAAACATCATTTTCCCCTGGATGGTGAATATGTCCTTAACATCAGGCTGCAACGGACTGATAACGGCTACATCATCGGCATCAATGAACCCCGGCGCCTGGATGTCCGTGTCGATGGTAAGAGAGTCCGATTGCTGACTGTCGGTGGAGAAAATGTTGGCCTGGGCTATGCAAGAGGTGGTGCGGACGCGGTGGCACCGGATTTCAACCAGGCGCAATACGAACGTACTGCAGATTCTGAATTACAAATCCGGTTTCCCATGAAGGCGGGAACACGTACCGTACAGGTTGCTTTCCTGGAGGAAACCTTTGCCTGGGAAGGGCATATCCCTCCCCCTTCTTATGAAAATTGGTACGCAGCCAGGGTGGAACGGGAAAGTGAGCGGGCCTGGCGAGACCCGGCGGTGAGCAGCATCATGCTTACAGGACCATTTGATGTCACTGGAACTGGCGAAACCCTAAGCCGCGAAAAAGTATTTATCTGTATGCCAGGCAACAGTACTGAGGAAAGTCCCTGCGCGAGCAGGATCCTGGCAAACCTGACCCGACAGGCCTATCGACGCCCGGTAACGGCAGATGATGTTGCCCCATTTATGCAATTATACGAGCAAGGTCGGGATGAATACGGATCATTTGACGCCGGGATACAGTTGGCCTTAGAAGGTCTGCTGGTGAGTACCGAGTTACTGTTTCGTATAGAACGTGCTCCCAGGGACATTGAACAAAATGAAGTCTATGCATTAAATGATATTCAACTGGCCTCTCGGTTATCGTTCTTTCTCTGGAGTAGTATCCCTGATGAAGAACTATTGGTGCTTGCCGAGCAGGGCAGACTAAGTGAGCCGTCGGTGCTTGAACGCCAGGTCAGGCGAATGCTTGCTGATGAAAAATCCATGGCCCTGGTAGATGATTTTGCTGACCAGTGGTTATTACTGCGTAATCTTCCTCAATTGCATAAAAACCAGGATGTCTTTCCGGATTTTGATGAGACCTTAAGAGAAGCGCTGTATCAGGAAGTTAAACTTTTTGTGGGCAGTATCTTCCATGAAGACCGTCCAATACTGGACTTGCTACGGGCCGATTATACTTACCTGAATGAACGCCTTGCCCGTCACTATGGAATAGAAGATCTATATGGTAACCGTTTTCGACGTGTGACCTTGACTGATCCTAATCATAAGGGATTATTGGCGCGGGCCGGCATTATGGCAATTACGTCATATCCAAATAGAAACTCAACCGTGATTCGCGGAAAATGGGTATTGGAAAATATTCTTGCCGCCCCTCCGCCCCCCCCACCAGCTGACGTACCGCCTCTTGAAGCGACCAAGGCAAGAGAAGGAGAAGTTTTGACTCTGAGAGAAAAAATGGAAATCCATCCGGCCAACCCGGCTTGCGCGGTCTGCCATAATCAGATGGACCCCATCGGGTTTGGATTGCAGAATTATAATGCGATAGGTAAATGGCAGACTGAGGAAGAAGGCAAGCTAATCGATGCATCCGGTAGATTACCCAATGGCACTGAATTTGAGGGACCGGCACAATTACAACAGGCATTGCTTCGAAAACCAGACGTTATTACCAGTGCTTTTACCCAAAAATTGATGACCTATGCCCTTGGAAGACCGGTTGCATATTATGATATGCCAGCTGTTCGTGAGATTGTCAGAAATGCGACTAATGAAGATTACCGATTTTCATCTATAGTATTAGGTATTGTAAATAGTTTACCCTTTAAATTCAGGAGGTAAGGGAAATGATTATTCTGCAAAAGAAATTACCGCGTCGGACTTTTTTACGTGGCATGGGAGCGGCCATATCATTGCCCATGTTAACTGCCATGGTTCCTGCACTGGCCAGGTCTACTCAAGGCAAAATGCCCTTGCGGGTCGGCTATATTTATTCACCAAACGGAATTATCCGCGAACGTTGGCGTCCTGAGAGTGCCGGGCAAAACTTTGAGATGACAGACATCCTCAAGCAATGGGAACCCTACCGTGAGCAGATATTGGTACTCAGTAATATGAATAATGGAGAATCAGAGTCTGTGGATGGTCACGTGGGTGGTAGTGGTATGTGGCTGACGGGTGTTGAACCCAATAAATCACTCAGTGACATACGCTGCGGGACTTCCGTCGATCAAATGATTGCAAGAGAAACAGGTCAGGAAACCCCTGTGGCTTCTCTGCAGGTATGTATCGAGAATGCAGCCGAACTGGCTGGCCAGTCCAATGCCGGATACAGTTCCGCTTATACCAATACTATTTCCTGGTCCAGTCCGACCACGCCGTTGCCAATGGAACACCGCCCGAGAGAAATCTTTGAGCGTTTATTCGGGGACGGCGGGACCAATCCGGCCGTTAGACAAAACAGGATCAACCGTAAGAAAAGCATCCTGGACTTTGTTATGTCGGACGTTTCCCGTGTAAAAAAGGAACTGGGCGCAACAGACAGCCGTAAACTCAGTGAGTTTACTGATGCCTTGCGTGATGTGGAGCTTCGAGTACAAATCGCTGAAGAAAAATCCGACATGGAGCTGCCTGAAATGGAGCGACTAATCGGTATACCGCCACATGAAGATCATATTGGCTTAATGTATGACTTGCTTGCATTGGCATTTCAGACGGATACCACCCGGGTTTTCTCATTTATGGTGGCCCGTGAATACAGTGAACTGGTGTATACCCATTTAGGTCACCAGGATCCCTATCACCCATTGACTCACCACCGCGGCGATCCGGTACGAAAACGCCAGGCCGGTGAAATTGATGTTTATCATGCCCAGCTATTTGCCCGTTTCCTGGACAAGTTAAGTTCAACTGAAGATGCGGATGGGTCATCTGTATTGGATAATTCCATGATTATGTATGGCGCCGGTATGGGCGAAGGGGACGTGCATAACCAGTACAATGTGCCCATTGCGCTGCTGGGTAGTGGTGGCGGTAGACTAAAAGGTGGTCGTCATATCAAGTACACCATGGGGACACCTTTGACCAATCTGCATCTTGCCATGCTGGACCTTTACGGGATTGAGATGGAAACCATGGGGACAGTGTTGGGCGAATCAACAGGTAAGCTGGATCTCACCGCGTCTGCCTGATGCATAAACAGGTTCTGATAAATATGCAAAAACAGTTAGCAGCAATATTAACGGTGGTTATTATATGTTGGTCTATTGTGAGCTATGCAGCAGTTAATGATGAGGAACTGAAGTTAGTAATCGCGGCCAAGCAACAGAAATGGGATGTAGTATCCACCCTGGTTGTAAACGGTGGATACGATATCAATCAATATCAGGCAGATGGGGCAACGACCCTGGCATGGTCGGTATATTGGGACAATGCCGATATCACCAGATTGTTGCTGGATTCCGGGGCCGATACAAATATCGCCAATGTGTATGGCGTTACCCCATTATTTCTGGCCACGAACAACAGGAATCCTGCCATTGCCAGGATGTTGCTTGAAGCTGGGGCTGATGCAAATGCCAGGTTATGGAGTGGGGTGACACCAGTCATGAACGTATCAAAAGATGGTGTCAATGAATTGCTGTCTTTGCTAATCGAACAGGGCGCTGATATCAATTCGGCGGAGCCATTAAGAGGCCAGACAGCTCTGATGTGGGCAATTGCATTTGGTCACCCCGATACTGCAAAAATTTTGATAGAAAACGGCGCCAATGTAAATGCTGTAACGAAAATGCGCGATGAGGATTTTGAACCTTTGGTACTTGATGGCTATGGTGCCGATGTATTGGGGACCCCCCAGGGAGGTTATTCTCCATTGATGTTTGCCGCTCGCGCAGGCGATCTGGAAACAGTTAAACTACTTCTTGATAACGGTGCAGACATTAACCTGCAGGCCAATGAAGACGGGACCGCGCTGGTGATTGCCGCAGCCAATGGTTTTGAAGATATTTCACTCTTCCTGCTGGAAAATGGCGCAGATCCTGACCTGACTGATGCCAATGGTCTCACCCCGCTGCATTACGCCATGCGCGATGGACTAAAAGTTTTACATGGCATGCGCACTGATTTTTCCAAACAGGTATGTGGTTATGCATCTGATTCACGCTGTAAGCCGTATGACACGCTGACTGAAGAAGACCTGAAGTTTCTGGAAGATCCAAGTTTTGGCCTATATATCGTACAACCGAAGAGTAGCCCCGATGATCCGTTGTATGGCGGTAATATGTATGACCTGGCCCGGGCGTTATTGGCAGCGGGTGCTGATCCCGATGTGGGCATGAAGCATCCACCGGCCCGTCTGAGAATTGAAAGACTGCCGTATTTTAATTTAAGCGGATTAACACCTTTTATGCTGGCAGTGGCGGCCCTGGACCAGACCGCCATGGATATGTTGCTGGAAACAGAAGTGGACGCGTTGGTCGAAACCCGGCCAGATGAAGAAGTGCTCAAAAAACAGACCAGTAAAACTGCGGATGACAACCAGTTCATGAGTGATGCCACATCATTGATGGTTGCCGTGGGTATGGGGCGGCGAAATGATTTTTCACCGGAAGAAGAAGAGTTGGCATTGAATACAGCTGAAAAACTCATTGCCCTTGGTGCAGATGCCAATCAGACCAATGCCGTAGGCTGGACACCGTTACATGTCGCGGCGTTCCTGGGGGCAAACCGGATAGTAGAATTTCTGGTGCAAAACGGCGCCGAACTGGAAGTTCAGAACGGTTGTGGTCAAACACCGTTAAGCCTGGCGGTTGGCAGGAACCAGAGAGGGCTGATCAGGCGTACAGTTCCCCATATTAAAACCGCTGAGTTACTGATGGCCCTCGGGGCCGGGGAAGTGAAACCTGCCGATCCCGTTGGAAAATGTGTTTTGGGGCGGGGAG
>JAURPG010000036.1 GCA_030835405.1 Gammaproteobacteria bacterium
TCTGCACGGACCTGGGAGATGACACAACACCCTGGTATTGCCCCACATGATGGCCTGGGATCAAATATTCATTTCCATATTAAGCGAGATACCGTCAAGCGTGTTGTACCCGCACAGAATGAGGCGATCAATGAAGTGTGGTTGTCTGACAGAGACCGGTTCAGTTATGAGGGACTCTATAGCGAACAACGTTTAGCATCACCGATGATCAAGGAGAATGGCCAGTGGAAAGAGGTTGATTGGTCTGTGGCATTTGACGCTGTCGCTGCACGTTTGAGCGAATCTGCAGGTTCAGATCCAGACTTAATTGGTGCATTGATATCCCCAACCGCTACGACAGAAGAGGCCTACCTGCTCCAGAGGATTATCAGGCAATTGGGGAGCAATAATATTGATCATCGTATCCATCAAGGGGATTTTACTGATCAGGAAAATGATCCCGTTTACCCGTCTTTAGGCCAGGAAGTAAATGAACTGGAAAATCAGGAAGCTGTTTTATTGATCGGCGCTAACCCCCGGAAACAACAGCCATTACTAAATCTGAGGTTACGTAAAGCTGCTTTAAAGGGCGCTGCAATTTCGATCTTAAATCCAGTCGCATATGATTTTAATTATCAGCTTGCCAACAGCCTGGTTGTCCCGGCTTCCTCCATGGTGACAGAATTGGCAGCAATACTAAAAGCGGTTGTAGAGAAAACAGGTAATAATCAGGAGTTACTAGGATTTGTCACTGGTGTTGAGGTATCAGATTCACACCGCAATATTGCCCAGCAATTGGTGTCGGCGGAGAGGGCCTCTGTGCTGGCAGGTAGTGGGTTTACCGCCCATCCCCAATTCGCTGCCTTGCGATATCTCGCCAGTAAAATTGCTGAAATATCTTCTTCCAGGTTTGGAACGCTGGGTGAATTTTCCAACGAGGCGGGATGTTACCTTGCTGGTGCAGTACCTCATAGAGAAGTGGCCGGGCAGAAGGCAAATAAGACCGGACTTAATGCCCTGAGTATGTTTGAAAATCCTTTAAAGACCTACATTACATATAACATTGATCCATCACTGGATTCCTGGAACGGCAAGTTGGTCATGAACGGACTTGGTCAGGCCACCACCGTTGTTGCATTCAGTGCCTTTAGGACACCATCGCTGGACCAGGTTGCCACCGTGTATTTGCCTATTACCCTATATGCCGAAAATGAAGGAAGTTTCATTAATATAAATGGAACCCGACAACAATTTACTTCCTGCGTTCCGGGCCAGGGAGAGGCACGCCCGGGCTGGAAAGTGCTTAGGGTGCTGGGTAATCATCTGCAACTGGATAACTTTGAATATGAAGACATTAACGAAGTTTCTAATGAAGTCACAGGGTTAATTGATAATATTCCAGGTAGTGATAACGGGGCATACACAGAGCCGGTAATTAATTATTCTTCAACTGGTACAGTGAACCGTATATCAGATATGGCCATGAATTCACTGGATATGCTGGTCAGACATGCGGATTCCCTGCAGCAAACCCAGGATGTGGCAGATGATAAGCTCCATATAAATCAGTCATTCGCGAACAAGCTTGGATTAGATAATGGTGACAGGGTGATTATTGAACAATCCGATAGTTCATTAGAATTGAATTATGTAGTAGATGACCGCCTGCCAGACAATACAGTACTAATCCTGGCTGCAGGTACTAATACTTCCGGGCTGGGTAACTGGTTTGACGAAGTCGTGATAAGGAAAGCTTAAGCCGTGTTAAGTGAAATTTATCAATGGATACAGGGCACGGTACTTTCATCTATCGTAGGTTTTCTCGTCCCTGAAATTTTTCAGGATGAAGCCTTATTATTGCTTGGGATTGTGGTAAAAATTGTTGCTATCCTGGTGCCGTTATTATTGTCCGTAGCCTATATCACTTATGCAGAAAGGAAGATTATCGGTTATATTCAATGCCGTATCGGTCCGAATCGTGTTGGTTTTTTTGGTTATAAATTATTGGGTCTGGGGCAACCCATTGCCGATGCGGTTAAACTAATATTTAAAGAAATTATTATTCCTTCCGGGGCAAATAAATTTCTTTTTATTATTGCACCCGTGTTGTCTTTTGCTCCTTCTATCGCTGCCTGGGCTGTCATCCCATTTGACGATGTGTCGGTACTGGCAGATATCAACGCCGGGTTGTTATATATACTGGCTTTGACCTCACTGGCCGTCTATGGGGTCATCATCGCCGGGTGGGCATCTAACTCCAAGTATGCATTCCTGGGCGCAATTCGTTCGGCTGCACAAATCGTATCGTATGAAATCGCCATGGGATTTGCCCTGGTGTGTGTATTAATCGCTGCCGGTAGCCTTAATCTGGGAGATATTATCGAGGCGCAAAGTGGTAGTTTTCTACATTGGTACTGGATACCTCTGCTGCCTATTTTTATAGTGTATTTTATCTCAGGGGTGGCAGAAACAAACCGGGCACCATTTGATGTTGCCGAAGGTGAATCAGAAATCGTTGCAGGTTTTCACGTTGAATATGGAGGGATGGTGTTCTCGATATTCTTTATGGCTGAGTACGCCAATATGATCATGATTTCGGTATTAACCTCAATCTTTTTTCTGGGGGGCTGGTTGTCTCCGCTACAGGGAATACCAGTATTGGGGAGTATTCCAATACTCAGTGAACCCAATATTATATGGTTGTTGTTGAAAACATCGTTTTTCCTGTTTTGCTTTTTATGGTTCAGGGCAACTTTTCCGCGTTATCGTTATGACCAGATTATGCGTCTGGGCTGGAAAGTGTTTTTACCCATTACCATTGTGTGGATTGTAATCATTTCCGTTATGGTAGTGGCCAAAATTCCACCCTGGTTTAATTAAGTATGAATATAAAAGCCACAGAGGACACAGAGATCACAGAGGGTAAGAAAATAATTTATTCTGTTTTCAAAATCTTCTGCTCTGTGACAAATAAATAAAATTTAATAATGAATGAGAAAGCTGTAGTGATGACAAACAGTCCAGAGAATTTTCAGTTTTTTTGTTTTTCTCTGTGCAATCTGTGAGCTCTGTGGCAATAAATTAATATAACAATATGACAGATAAAATCAGACAATATTTTCAAAGTCTCCTGTTATGGGAACTGGTAAAAGGGTTGCAGCTGACCGGTAAGTATCTGTTCAGGCGCAAGATTACGGTCCAGTACCCGGAAGAGAAGGCACCCATGTCTCCACGTTTCCGCGGTCTGCATGCACTGAGACGTTACCCTAATGGAGAGGAAAGATGTATTGCCTGTAAATTATGTGAGGCCGTTTGTCCGGCGGTGGCAATCACAATTGATTCAGAACAGCGTGAAGATGGGACGCGCAGGACGACCCGTTATGATATTGATTTAACAAAATGTATTTTTTGCGGATTTTGTGAGGAGTCCTGCCCGGTGGATTCAATCGTTGAGACCCATGTGTTTGAATATCACGGTGAACAACGGGGCGACCTGTTAATGACCAAACAAAAACTCCTGGCAAACGGAGATAAGCATGAAAAAGAGATCGCCGAAGCCAGGGCAAAAGATTCACTATATCGATAATAAGAAAGTAACTAGTTATTAGCCACAAGCTATAAGAATAAAATGGTAACTCAATACATATTTTATATATTTGCAGCATTGCTGATCTTTTCTGCCAGTATGGTAATTACGGTTCGTAATCCTGTGCATGCAGCACTGTTTTTAGTGTTGGCATTTTTTTCCAGCGCTGCGGTCTGGCTGATCCTGGAGGCAGAATTTCTCGCCATTGTATTGATTTTAGTCTATGTGGGTGCGGTTATGGTGCTATTTTTATTTGTGGTGATGATGTTGGATATCAATTTTGTACCGTTAAGAGAAGGATTTGCACGTTATCTCCCGGTAGGCATAGTCATTGCCGTGTTAATGGTTGTTGCCATGGGAACGGTATTTACTTCTGTCTATTTCAGTGGCGCACAAATGAATGTGGTCACCCCAACCGCAACGGATGTGGATAATGCCAAGGAACTGGGAAAATTGATGTTTACAGAATATCTATATCCCTTTGAAATTGCTGGCGCCATACTTCTGGTAGCCATAGTTGCAGCAATCAGTCTGACTTTAAGAAAAGGGCGCTCAAAGAAATCTCAGAATCCGGCAGAACAGGTAAGTGTCAAACGGAAAGACAGGGTGCGGCTGGTTAAGATGAATTCGGAGAAGAAGAGTGGCTAGGGGTTGTAAAATGATTGATAAGTTTTCTACCAGGAGAGAGAGATGATTACCCTGGGACAAGTCCTCTTACTGGCGGCCATATTATTCTGCATAAGTGTGGCAGGAATTTTTATTAACCGGAAAAACGTTATTATTTTACTGATGTGTATTGAGTTAATGCTGTTGTCCGTAAATATGAACTTTATAGCTTTCTCACATTTTCTCCATGATATGAATGGCCAGGTGTTCGTGTTCTTTATTCTTACCGTAGCCGCTGCGGAATCTGCAATTGGTCTGGCAATACTGGTTGTTCTATTTCGTAATAGAAATACCATTAATGTGGAAGAACTGAGTTCGCTGAAGGGATGATGAATCGATGAATACTGATATGCAATCCATCTATCTCGCTATTGTTTTATCTCCATTAATAGGTTCGATCATTGCTGGTTTGTTTGGAAAATTGATTGGTCGTAGTGGTGCCCACTGGGTCACCATTATTGGGGTGGGTGTTTCCAGCCTGCTGTCACTGTATGCGTATAAGTACCTGATGTTTGATGGCGGTGAGATTTTTAACCGTGCCATTTATACATGGTTAACGACGGGTGGTATCAATTTTGAAATTGGGTTTATGGTGGACCAGTTGACTGTCACCATGATGGTAGTCGTCACATTCGTGTCCTGGATGATCCATATATACACCATCGGTTATATGCATGATGACCCGGGTTATCAACGTTTCTTCAGTTATATCTCACTGTTTACCTTTGCCATGCTCATGCTGGTTATGTCTAATAACTTTCTGCAACTATTTTTCGGATGGGAAGCGGTTGGATTGGTATCGTACCTGTTGATTGGCTTCTGGTTTAAGCGAGAGTCTGCCATCTTCGCCAATATGAAGGCATTTTTGGTCAACAGGGTAGGCGATTTTGGATTTCTATTAGGTATCGCGGCAGTATTAATGACATTTGATAGCCTGGACTATAACCAGGTATTTGCACAGGCACCTGATTTTGCCAATGCTACGGTCAATATTATCTCGGGGTCAGAATGGTCTCTTATGACCGTAATATGTATCTGTCTCTTTATCGGAGCCATGGGTAAATCAGCACAGGTCCCGCTACATGTTTGGTTGCCCGATTCCATGGAAGGCCCGACACCTATTTCAGCCCTGATACATGCCGCTACTATGGTTACGGCTGGTATCTTTATGGTTGCCAGAATGTCACCCTTGTTTGAATTATCAGAGACTGCCCTGACCTTTGTCCTGGTCATTGGTAGTATTACCGCCTTTTTTATGGGGCTACTTGGGCTTGTTCAGAATGATATAAAGCGGGTAGTCGCTTATTCAACCTTGTCTCAACTGGGTTACATGACTGTGGCCCTCGGCGTATCAGCCTATTCTGCTGCAATTTTCCACCTGGTTACCCATGCCTTCTTCAAGGCATTGTTGTTCCTTGCTGCCGGCTCTGTGATCATCGCCATGCATCATGAACAAGATATGCGGAAGATGGGAGGGTTGTATCGTTATATGCCAATTACCTGGGTAACGTCTCTGGTGGGTTCACTGGCATTGATAGGGTTCCCGGGTACCGCTGGGTTTTATTCCAAAGATGCCATAATTGAGGCAGTACATCATTCTTCACTGCCATTTTCTGATTGGGCCTACATTGCCGTTTTATCCGGTGTGTTTATAACTGCTTTGTATTCATTCAGGTTGTTTTTCCTGGTCTTCCATGGCAAGGAAAGGATGGATAGGCATACCTGGGAGCATCTGAAGGAATCACCCGCCGTGGTCACTGTTCCGTTATCTATGCTGGCCATACCATCTGTTATCCTCGGGGCATTCCTTATTGGACCCATGTTATTTGGAGACTATTTTACTGCAGCCATATATGTACAAGACCAACATGATGTGCTGGGCATGATCGGCGAGGATTATCACGGGGTATGGGCATTTACCCTGCATGCATTTCAGACAGCCCCAGTTTATCTTGCACTATCCGGCGTACTGGTTGCATGGCTGCTATATATTAAATTTCCAGAAGTACCTCAAAAGATAGTGGGACGTACGAATTGGGTCTATCAAATTTTACTCAATAAATATGGCTTTGATACATTTAATCAGGCTGTCTTTGCCGGTGGTGCTTGCAAGACAGGTAGTTTCCTCTGGAAGTTTGGTGATGTAAAAATCATTGATGGTGTATTGATTAATGGTACAGCCAGTGCTGTTCGCTGGTTTTCGGGAAAAATCAGAAACATTCAGACCGGTCATCTTTACGATTACGCATTTACAATGATCATTGGCTTGTTGATGTTACTGGCAGTTTTTGTTCATCATCTTATGGAGTGATGGTTTAGATGGAATTGAATTTACCCCTGTTAAGTCTGCTGATATGGACCCCAATACTGGGTGGGGTATGGGTATTATTCGTAGGCGACCGACAGGAAGAAACAGTCAAAGTCTTTTCTTTGATTGTATCGATCCTGGTATTCATTATTTCTGTCTATGCATATTTTCAGTTTGACAATACCACCGCACAACTACAATTCATTGAATTTAGAGAGTGGATACCTGTCTTTAATATTAACTATCATCTGGGCGTGGATGGTATTGCCTTTCCACTGATTTTACTGACTACCTTTATCACAATCCTGGTGATCCTGTCAGCCTGGGAAGTTATCAATTACAGGATATCCCAGTTTATGGCGGCGTTTTTAATGCTGGAAGGCATGATGAATGGTGTATTTGCATCGGTGGATGCCATCCTGTTTTACTTTTTCTGGGAAGCGATGCTTATACCAATGTTCCTTATCATTGGTATATGGGGTGGGCCTAATCGTGTCTATGCAACTATCAAGTTCTTTCTGTATACCTTCCTCGGTTCGGTATTTATGTTGATTGCTTTGCTATATATGTATTCACAGGCAGGCAGCTTCAATATTCTGGACTTACATCAGTTACCGCTTTCACTCGAAACTCAGAAATTGATTTTTATCGCGTTTTTCCTGGCATTTGCCGTAAAGATACCTATGTGGCCTGTACATACCTGGCTGCCCGATGCCCACGTGGAGGCTCCAACAGCAGGCTCGGTCATTTTAGCCGCGATCATGTTAAAGATGGGGGGCTATGGGTTTCTACGTTTCAGTCTCCCCATCACGCCAGATGCCAGCATGGCGCTTGATGGTTTCATGATAGCGCTGTCATTGATTGCCGTGGTGTATATCGGTTTTGTTGCCTTGGTCCAGACGGATATGAAGAAACTTATTGCCTATTCTTCAATATCCCATATGGGATTTGTTACCCTGGGATTTTTTGTCGGCTTTGCCATTTTTGCCAACACCGAAAGTAGTACGGGTGCAGTCATGGCTCTGGAAGGTGGAATGATGCAGATGATATCTCATGGCTTTATTTCAGGCGCATTGTTTTTATGTGTTGGTGTACTTTATGACAGGGTGCATAGCAGAGAGATAAGTTCCTATGGTGGTGTTGCCAATACCATGCCAATGTTTGCCGCATTTATGATGTTATTTGCTATGGCTAATTCAGGGTTACCGGGAACCTCAGGTTTTGTCGGCGAATTTCTGGTGATACTGGGTGGTTACCAGGCGAGCTTCTGGATTGCCTTTCTTGCAGCAATGACATTAATCCTTGGCGCAGCATATACTCTATGGATGTATAAGCGGGTTATCTTTGGCGATATTGCCAATGATAACGTTGCAGAATTGAAAGATATCAATTCACGGGAAATTTTTATTTTGAGCATATTGGCAGTTGTGGTGTTACTGTTCGGTGTCTGGCCCGCGCCAATTTTCGATATGATGCACCCGACGATTGAAAATCTATTTCAACATGTATTGCAGTCCAAGGTGGGATAAGAAAAGATATGTTATCGCAAATACAATTAGTGATGCCTGAACTCGCACTATTAATACTGGCCAGTTTTGCCCTGGTGCTTGATACATATTCATCCTCTAAAGAAAAGCTCCTGACCTTCCGTTTCGTCCAGGCGACATTATTAATTATCATTTGCCTGATATTGTTTACTACGCCTGATACACAGAGTTACTCATTTAATAATCATTTCATTACCGATCCCATGAGTATTATTCTCAAGACGGTGATCTGTATTATTTCTTTGGTCGTATTCTTTTATTCCCATGAATATTTGAAACAGCATGAGAATGTTCGAGGTGAATTTTTTGTTCTCGGATTATTTGCTGTGCTTGGAATGATGATAATGTCATCTGCTGCAAGCCTGCTAACTGTTTATTTGGGACTGGAATTACTTTCACTCTCACTTTATGCAATGATTGCCATGCACAAGGAATCGTTGAATGCCTCGGAAGCGGCAATGAAGTATTTCGTACTGGGGGCACTGGCATCCGGATTATTGCTGTACGGGATTTCCATGCTCTATGGCGCAACAGGTGTACTGGATCTACAAGGCATCTCTATAGCAGCCAGTTCAGGAATCGATTCCGGTATGAAGCTGATAATGGTATTCGGGCTGGTGTTTATTGTGGTGGGCATTGCATTTAAGCTTGGCGCGGTTCCATTTCATATGTGGGTCCCTGATATTTATGAAGGATCCCCTACAGCAGTAACTTTATTTATTAGTACTGCTCCAAAAATTGCTGCCTTTGCCATGACTATCCGATTATTGTCTGATGGGTTACAGGATTTGCTTGCAGACTGGCAGGGAATGTTGATTATACTTTCAATCTTATCTATGGCCACTGGTAATGTCATCGCAATATCTCAGACAAACATCAAACGAATGCTGGCCTATTCAACGATTGCCCATGTTGGTTTTTTTCTGCTAGGTATTATCAGTGGAACCGCAAGTGGTTATGCCGGTTCCATGTTTTATATTATCGTCTATGCATTAATGAGCATGGGATCTTTTGGCATGGTCATCCTGCTGGGTAAGAAGGGGGTTGAAGCTGACCGTCTGGAAGATTTCAAGGGTCTGGCAAAGCGCAGTCCCTGGTATGCTTTTATTATGCTCATATTAATGTTTTCCATGGCCGGGATTCCACCATTGATCGGTTTCTGGGCCAAGTGGTTTGTGATTAAGGAAGTTATCGCGATGGGTTTTGTTTGGTTGGCTGCTGTCGCCGTGGTCTTCTCGGTTATCGGTGCGTTTTATTATTTACGCATAGTGAAGTTAATGTATTTCGATGAGCCGGAACAAATGGCCGCCATTAAGGCATCAAGAGCAATCAGGCTGGTTTTGAGTATGAATGGTATGGCTGTACTCATCCTCGGTTTCATCCCGGGAGCATTAATGGCTTTATGTATTAGTGCAATTACATAATTATCAAAGAGTTAGGCTCATTTTTAATAATTGCATATTTTTTGCACTTTCTTGAATCCCTATTTTGTTTCATTTATAGTCAATAACATTCTTGATTCATATTCATTTTAAAATTCATACATAGGAGAACAAGCCGGTGACGGCCAAACTGGATATCACAATAGATGCCTTCAATGATGGTGATACCATCTCCGATAAGTATGCCTTTTGTGTTCCTGCGGAAGAAAATTACGTTGGAATGGGGGAAAATAAAAGCCCCGCAATCAGCTGGACCGGTGCCCCCGAGGGAACCGCATCATATGCAATAATCTGTCATGATCCGGATGTCCCCCAGGATCTGTCTTTCTACCGATCCGCGGTTTGCTACCACGGAGCAAAGGCATGAAAATGAATCAGCATTAAATGAGATCATTGCCAACTGGACTGCCAATCAGGCGGCCCTGTCTGTTACTATCTTGCTGCAGGATAAGGGGATTTGTGCCTATCCGGTTAATACCGTGGCTGACGTTTTCACGGATCCCCAGCTGCAAGAACTTGGGACCTGGCGCTGGCGACGTCATGCAGAAATCGGTTTACTGGCCTGTAACTTTTCGCCCTTTGACCTTTGTGAAACACCGGGTGAAATTTATAATACCGCACCCCTGTTTGGGGGAGACAATGATTATGTATATCGAGAATTAATCGGTCTCAGTGAAGCAGAAATGGACAAGTATCTCAAAGATGGTGTGATTGGTATCGGATAATCCTTTATCGATAGGTCAATTTATTGTGGCAATGCCGCTACCCATATTTAATTGCTGATTGACATTAATATCCTCGTTAAATTTCATCTTGTTTGGTTCAAAAAGCAGGATAACCGTTGACCCTATATTAAACCGTCCCATCTCCTGGCCTTTTTTCAGTTCGATTGCCTGGTCATCATAGGTGATATGTTTTAACTCTCTTTGACTGGCGGGGGTTATTTCACCTGCCCAGACTGTCTCCATACTGCCAACAAAGATTGCCCCGACCATTATCAACGCAACAGTGCCTATTTCTGTATCGAAGGTGCTGATAACGCGTTCATTGATTGCAAATAAATTGTCCACATTGTCTGTGGTGGCCTGGTTGACGGAATACAGTTTTCCAGGGACGTGAGTCATATTTTGTAATAAACCGTTGATTGGCATATGTATACGGTGATAATCCCGGGGTGATAGATAGATAGTCATAAACTGGCCGTTTTCAAAGCGTTCAGAAATACTTTCATTGTCACCTAACAGGGCTTTAAGTGTATAGTTTTTACCCTTTGCCTGGATTAGGACGTCATCTTGAATTTTGCCTAACTGGCTTATGGTGCCATCCACTGGTGAAACAATAGTATTTTCTGCCAGATCCACCGGTCTGGCAGTGGTTTTTAATTCCCGGGTAAAGAAGGCATTAAAATGACGGAAAGACTTGGCATCGGTGGTTTTGGCAATAGACATATCGACTTTATAGTGATCAATAAACCTGCTGATAAAAAAATTCTTTAGCGGCTCCCATTTGATACGGGCAATTTTATACATCACGCTGGTAAGCAAATGCTGTGGAAGCAAATGCTGAAAAAAAACGGTAATGGATGTCATAACATTCGACTGCCTGCCTTCAGGTATATTTAAACTTTCATGTGGCATGATATCAGCTAGATTTTTTACTGTGAAATTACTATTTACCCTTGAACCATCGGAAAGACTGAATACGAGTAATACTTGTTGTTCAGGTGTAAATTTCCTGGCTGTACCATGCAACATTAAATGCAAACCGCCTGGACTAAACAATACCTGTTGGTTTGCAGGGATGACAATTTCATTCAAATGCTGCATCCGGGACATATCTCCATTCATATCTGTTTCATGAATTTCAATCTGGTCAAATTCATTACTTTCTATGTGAATGATTGAAATATCATGCTGTGAATGGTTTTGTACTGTCATATAGGCTGCGTGTATCCCAGAACCTGGTGGTGATAGTGCTATTGATGAAGCTGATATTTCAATATGGTTTGCGCCATGTGATACATGGCTAAGCAAAACCAAGATGACAAAAATAATTATTTTCACTTGTTGGTGGAAAGGAAATTTTGAATATCGGAGAACCTGGAATATATCTCGTCTACTGAATGCGGTGCTGAGAAAATTGATACCAGTTGGGCCTGTTGATCAAAAAGGAAGATGGAACTGGTGTGATCAACAAGATAATTACCGTCGCTTTGGGGAAGCTGATATAAATAAGCTATCCCAATTTGATCTGTCAGAGAAGTGATTTGGTCTATGGTTCCACCCAGACCGACAAAGCCAGGATCAAAAAATTCAAGATATTCTTTTAAACGTGCAGGAGTGTCCCTGTCGGGGTCCACCGTCACAAAGATAATCTGTATGACATCCTTGTTTGCCACTCTATTATAAAACTGTTCGAGGACCGTTAAGCTGATTGGGCAAACATCCGGACAATGGGTATAACCAAAGAAGATTAAAGACCATTTTCCATATAAATCATCTACGTTAAAGCTATTTCCATTCTGATCTATGGTTGTAAAATCCATGATAGCTTTGGAATTTGGCCAGAGGAACCCATTTATTTCGGGTGGTTGATGGGGTGCTGAATAAAATCGTAACATGAATAGCCCAATAACCGCGCCAATTATTAGCAAGCCGGTAAACAATACTAGACTTTTTAGTGTACGTTTTTTTATCATAAGTAAAATTATACAGTTACTGGGTACCTGATATACATTATTATCGAGATTGATTGCACGTTCTTGATAATAATGTCAAGCAATAAACCAACGAAAATCTTAAAATTTCTACATTTAGTGGCTGTGAGTGTCAGTAATTATATTGGTATACTAATGCTCCGCTGAGAATAAAAACTTTTTTTGGGGGGGGAGCCTTGAAACAATATTTGAGTCTGACAGTAATACTGGCTGTCTTCTGGTTGATCAATTCCGGGCATTATACACCTTTATTGCTTGGTCTAGGTGCCTTATCAGTATTACTCATACTCTATGTTATAAAACGTATGGAAAGGGTTGATGGGGAGTCCGAACCATCAATCGTAATGAGTGTTTACTTGCCCTATTATTTATTCTGGTTAGTTATCGAAATTGTTAAATCCAATATCGACGTAGTAATGCGGGTATGGAAGGGGGAAGAAGCAATAAGCCCGACTGTGTTTAAGGTTAAAGCCTCTCAGAAAAGTGATGTATGCCGAGTGCTATACGCAAACTCCATTACCATGACCCCCGGGACCATAACGCTGGATATTGATGGTGACACTTTTGAGGTCCACGCCTTGAGTGGAGATGGTAAGGCAGGAGTCATGACCGGTGAGATGGACAGACAGGTAAGTAAACTGGAGAGCTAATTAAGCATGTTTATGGCAATTTCTATAATTATTCTGGTGGTCATGATCATTGCCCTGATCAGGGCTGTGCTTGGCCCAACCCTATATGACCGTATCCTCGCTGTTAACGTAGTTGGGACCAAGACTGTCTTATTGATCTCCGTACTAAGTGTAACCGCGGGTCGTGGTGATATGGTTGATATTGCTCTCGTGTATGCATTGATAAATTTTATCAGTGTCATCGCTGTACTGCGTTTTTTTGAATATAACAAGTCGCAGCAGACAGATTCGGAGGGCCAGTAGTAGTGGATCTGTTTTTAAATATTCTTAGCTGGACATGTTTACTGACCGGGGGATTCCTGGGTATTACTGGTGCAGTCGGCTTATTCAGGTTTCCAGATTTTTTCACCCGTTTACATGCCGCCAGTGTAACCGATACCTTAAGTACCATCCTGATTGTTATTGGCCTGATGCTTCAGGCAAACTCTTGGATGATGATCGTCAAGCTATTATTAGTATTATTAATCATTACATACACGAGCCCAACGTCCGCACATTCTCTCGCAAAATCTGCCTTGCATACTGGTTTAAAACCGTTTCTGAAAGATAAGGAGAATAACAATCGTTAATATTATCGACATTGTATTAATGGGAATATTAATGGTCACTGCATTCTCCATTGTGTTTATGCGTGATCTGTTTGCTATTGTCATTCTATTTGGTATTTACAGCCTAGTCTCTGCCAGTTTCTTTGTAAACCTCGATGCGGTTGATGTGGCATTAACCGAAGCTGCGGTTGGGGCCGGCATATCAACTGTGCTCATGCTTGGGACATTAGCACTAACCACTCGAAGGGAAAAAAAATCTTCACATGGACCAACATTACCCTTAATGGTGGTTACGGTGACCGGTGCGGCATTGATATTTGCCACACTGGACATGCCATACTTTTCCGATCCTGCTAACCCTATTCATCAACATATAGCGCCGAGATTTATTGAGCAGTCCGGACAGGAGATCGGTGTGCCCAACATGGTTACCTCGGTGCTGGCCAGTTACCGCGGCTATGATACCCTAGGTGAGGTCGTCGTTATCTTTGCTGCTGGTTTGGGGGTGCTAACTTTACTAGGCAGATTTGGCAAGCGACCTGAAATCACCATGCCAAGCCCTTCTATGTCACACCATCTTATATTGCGTGTCATTGCCAAGGCATTGATCCCACTGATTATACTTTATGGGCTGTATATCCAGTTTCATGGAGATTATGGGCCCGGCGGCGGTTTTCAGGCCGGGGTGATCTTTGCTGCAGCAATCATCCTGTATGCGATTATCTTTGGTACGGAAAAGGCGCAAAGAGTCATCAGTCCCACTGTCATACACATTTTGATGGCAGTCGGTGTGCTTATATATGCAGGAGTAGGAGTTATCACAATGTTTCTGGGGGGGAATTTCCTGGGATATAACGTCCTGGCACATGATCCAGTGCATGGACAGCATTATGGGATCTTACTTGTAGAACTGGGTGTCGGTGTCACGGTGACGGCGGTTATGCTGTCAATCTTTTTTGATTTTTCCGACCGTAAACGAATCCAATCCATTGAAGAACAATGAATAATTTTCTTGGTTTATATAATTACTGGATTGTCATCATCTTGATGATGACGGGATTTTATATTGTGATTGCAAAAGGGAATTTGTTAAAAAAGGTAGTGGGTTTGAATATTTTTCAAACCTCCGTGATCATCATGTATGTCAGTATGGCAAAAGTGAAGGATGGTGCAGCCCCAATTTTGACTGAAGGCGTGGAAAAATTCTCTAATCCCTTGCCCCACGTGTTAATGCTGACCGCCATTGTTGTTGGCGTCGCCACAACCGCTCTTGCCCTGGCATTGATCGTGAGAATCTATGAGGAATACGGCAGTGTCGAGGAAGATGAAATCCATGAACAGGATGGTTCGTTTTGATTAGTCATAATCTACCTGCATTACAGATAGTCTTGCCCTTGATCTCGGCACCGCTATGCCTGTTATTATTGAGGCCGAAGCTGGTTTGGATTTTTACATTGGTTGTATGTCTGGCCACCCTGGGCATCAGTGTTGAGTTACTTTCTCTAGTCATTAATACCGGTGCGATTTCCTATGAAATGGGCAACTGGGCACCACCCTGGGGAATAGAGTTACGTGTGGATGAGATCAGCAGTTTTGTATTATTGATCGTCTCATTGATTGGCGCTGTTGTGATTCTCTATGCTAGAAAGAGTGTAGAACGTGAAATTCCACCACATAAACATACCCTTTTTTATTCAGCATATTTATTATGTCTTGCTGGTTTACTGGGGATCGTTATTACCGGTGATGCCTTTAATGTTTTCGTATTCCTTGAAATCTCTTCACTTTCTACCTATACCCTGGTCGCTCTGGGGAATGACAGGCGGGCACTGACTGCCGCATTTCAATATTTGATAATGGGGACATTGGGCGCAACTTTTATCCTGATAGGGATAGGCTTAATGTACATGATGACCGGAACCCTTAATATTCAGGATCTCGCTGGAAGGATCCCCGAAGTGTTAGACACCAGGACAATACGGGCATCGTTTGCGTTTCTGACGGTGGGTATTTGTCTTAAACTCGCTTTGTTTCCATTGCATTTGTGGTTACCCAATTCTTATGCCTATGCTCCATCTGCAGTAAGCGCATTCCTTTCAGCAACGGCGACGAAAGTTGCGATATATGTGTTATTGCGTTTCGTCTTTATTATATTTGGTGTGACATTTGCATTTGAGGTCATGCCTATGGGTACGGTGTTAATGCTCATGTCTATACCGGCAATTTTGATCGGGTCTACCGTGGCCATATTTCAGCAGAATATTAAACGAATGCTGGCTTATTCTAGTGTGGCCCAGATTGGATATATGATTTTAGGTATTAGCCTTGCATCTGTCACCGGTCTTACCTCAGGGATACTACATTTATTTAATCATGCCCTGATGAAGGGCGGCCTGTTTCTTGCCCTTGGTGGGATTGCCTATCATACGGGGGCCGCACGTATCGAGCACTTCAAAGGCCTAGGACAAACTATGCCATGGACTATGGCGGCCATTGTTGTTGGTGGCTTGAGTCTCATTGGTGTACCCCTCACCGTCGGCTTTGTTAGTAAATGGTATCTTGTCCTGGCAGCACTGGAACAAGGTTACTGGCCAATCGCTGTTGTCGTCCTGGTGGGGTCATTGTTAGCGGTAATCTACATGTGGAAGCTGGTTGAGGCGGCCTATTTCAATAAAGTGGATAAGAATGAAGTTGTGGTAAGAGAGGCGCCATTACAAATGCTTATCCCTACCTGGTTATTAATCGCTGCCAGTCTCTATTTCGGTATACATACGGAACTGACAATAGATGCGGCCCAGAAAGCTGCTGAATTGTTGATGGAGGCAGGGCGATGATGCCACAACAGGATGTAATGCTGCCGATTATCATGATACTGCCATTGGTCGCTGCAGCTTTGATCAGAATTATTGGAGAAAAAAATCCAAACCTGCGTGAGGCGGTTTCTATCATTACTGCAACCATTGTATTTGGTCTATTGTTACCCCTGGCTCAAAGGGTCATGCAAGGCGAGCAACCCACGTTCCGTATCGCTGAACCATTTCCCGGTGTACCCATAGAATTGACACTTGAACCCCTGGGGATGTTATTTGCCCTGATTGCCGGTTTCCTGTGGATTGTTACCTCTATCTATGCCATTGGCTATATGCGTGGGCATCATGAAGAAAATCAGACCCGTTTTTTTATGTTTTTTGCCATTGCCATCTCCGTTACCCTGGGCGTGGCGTTCTCGGGCAACTTGTTTACCTTGTTTGTATTTTACGAAGTGCTAACGTTGTCCACCTATCCGCTGGTAACCCATGCAGGCACCGATGCCGCACGTCGTGCAGGCAGGGTCTATCTTGGGATTTTATTGACCACCTCTATCACCTTTTTATTACTGGCCTTGATCTGGACCTGGTACCTGGTCGGCACCCTGGAATTCACACCTGGTGGAATCCTGTCGGGCACAGCCTCTGATTTGACGTTGAGTGTGATATTACTGTTATTCTTCTTTGGGGTTGGTAAGGCAGCATTAATGCCGTTCCATCGTTGGCTACCGGCCGCCATGGTTGCCCCCACACCGGTGAGTGCCTTGTTACATGCTGTAGCGGTGGTTAAAGCCGGCGTATTTTCGTTGATCAAAATTGCTGTCTATATTTTTGGTATCGATACCCTGATTGAATTGCCTGGCCGGGAGATCCTGTTGTATGTGGTTGCATTGTCGATCCTGTTGGCATCATTAACTGCCATGACCAAGGACAATCTAAAGGCCAGGCTCGCTTATTCAACCATTAGCCAATTGGGGTACGTTACACTGGGAGCAATTCTGGCCACTAGTGCCGGGATCATTGGTGGCTCCATGCACATAGTGATGCATGCATTTGCCAAAATCACCCTGTTTTTTGCAGCCGGTGCCATACTTGTTGCGGCACATAAGTCAGAGATAAGCCAACTCGACGGACTTGGTAGAAAAATGCCATTTACATTTGCCGCATATACTATAGGTGCCTTGAGTATTATTGGTTTGCCGCCCTTTGGTGGCATGTGGAGTAAATGGTATCTGGCACTGGGGACCCTGCAGGCAGGCGAGTTGTTCCTGCTTGCAACGTTGATGATAAGCTCATTATTAAACATCGCTTATCTGCTGCCGATTCCGTTACGTGGCTTTATCAGGCAACCTGAAAACCAGGAGCCGGGATTGAAAGAAGCACCGATGAATTGTTTAATTGCCATGACCGTAACATCGGTAATGTGCCTGGTGCTGTTTGTATATCCTGATCCCTGGTACCAGTTAGCGTCCATGATTATTGATTAATGAGTGAAAAATGCAAAACGGTAATAATGAAAATATAGGTTGGGCAGATAATCCTGTCATCCGTCAGCGTATCAGAAATGTCCTTTATATGGTATGTGGCCTGCTCGTAGTGGCAGATTTTATTGTTCATCGCCATGTATATATGCCGCTGGAAAAAATTCCCGCATTTTATGCACTTTATGGATTTGCTGCTTTAGTCGGTGTGGTGATACTGGCTAAATTACTGAGAAAAGTCGTTGGCAGATCGGAGGATTATTATGAACAGCAGGGGGGAAGCGATGACTAATCTGCATCCATTCCTGCCATTTCTGATTGCCGCAATACTGGCGGCTTTTACCCGGGGTAGCTTACGTTCCGCCATCATGTTAGCCGCACCCTTGTTCGGTGGTTACCAGGTTATGCAGGCGGAGTCTGGCACCATGGTAATGTTACAGGTACTGGATCTCGAACTGATAATCTACCGTGTCGATGAGCTTAGCCTGTTATTCGGTTATCTGTTCCACCTTGGCGCATTCATTTGTATCTTGTTTGCCTTACACCTCAAGGACACCCTGCAACATGTCGCAGGTCTGTTATATGCTGGTAGTGCCATAGGTGCGGTATTTGCCGGGGACTTATTTACTCTGTTCGTGTTTTGGGAAGTTCTGGGTTTAACCTCTGCATTTTTAATCTGGGCCTCACGGGATGAACGTTCATTCCATGCCGGCCTGCGTTACTTCCTGTTTCAGGTCCTGTCAGGTGTATTGCTGCTTGGCGGTGCTCTCTGGATTTGGTGGACGACGGGGGATATCAGCTTTAATGAAATCGGTCTGGGCAGTGGTGCCTCCTGGTTGATCTTCATGGCATTTGGAATCAAGTGTGGTTTTCCTCTGCTACACAACTGGATCACCGATGGTTATCCTGCCTCAACACCAACCGGAACGGTATTTCTTTGTGCCTTCACCACCAAGGCTGCTATTTATGCCATGGCCAGGGGTTTCCCTGGTACTGAAATTCTGATTTACATTGGCGCCTTCATGGCTTGTTATCCCATTTTCTTTGCCGTTATCGAGAATGACTTGAGAAAGGTCCTTGCCTACTCCATGATAAACCAGCTTGGATTTATGGTGGTGGGTATTGGGATAGGATCCGCATTGGCCCTCAATGGGGCAGTGGGACATGCCTTCAATGATGTACTGTTCAAGGGACTGTTATTTATGTCCATGGGGGCGGTACTCTATGTTACCGGTCGGTCCAAGGCATCTGACCTGGGCGGCCTTTACCGTGCCATGCCCATTACCACTACACTTTGTATCATCGGTGCTATGACCATCTCAGCATTTCCCTTGTTCAGTGCCTTTGTCAGTAAATCCATGGTGATGACAGCATTGCTGGATGAAGGCCACTGGGGTATCTGGATGGCCATGTTATTTGCCTCGGCTGGCGTGCTAGAACATGCCGGGATCAAGATCCCTTACTTTGCATTTTTTGCCCATGACCAGAGTATCAAGGCGAAAGAACCTCCGGTGAATATGTTGCTCGCAATGGCTATTGCCGCCGTACTGTGTGTAGCTATCGGCAGCTATCCGGCAATTCTGTATAACATTTTGCCATACGATGCACCTTATTCACCCTATGATATTACCCATGTCCTCACCCAGATGCAATTATTGGCCTTCGCTATTCTCGGGGTCGTCTTCCTGCATCGTACCGGACGTTACCCGGATGAGATTCCGTCTGTAAATCTGGATGCTGAATGGTTTTTCCGCCGTATGTTCCCGGCAATTTACCGCGGCATTAAAGTCGTTATCAGTGTATTGGGTGAGATGGGTGGTCAGGCAGTCCGCTTCACGTTAGGGTTCTTCCTGGATAAACTTTCTCGGCATCATGGTCCCAGCGGTATCCTGGCCAGGACCTGGCCAACAGGTAGTATGGTGTTATGGGTAATGGTGCTCTTGTTTCTCTATTTGATTCTGTATTATGTAGAGTAATCAAGCCTGGTTTTAATCCCTGAAGTTGTTGAACTGCAGAGGGAGTTGAATACTCTTTTCTTTTTTCAGTAGTGATATGATTTCCTGAAGATCATCGAGTTTTTTTCCGGTTACCCTGACCTGATCTCCCTGAATGCTGGCCTGGACCTTGATTTTAGTATCCTTTATGAGCTTGGTGATCTTTTTTGCCAGTTCCTTGTCTATACCTTCCTTCACAGTAACTTCCATCTGGGCGACATTATTACTTTCAGTAATATCGCCTGCTTGAAGGGCGCGAACATCAATATTTCGCTTTGCCAGTTTTGTATGCAATATGTCCTTAACCTGGTTGACCTGAAATTCTATCGGGGCGATCAATTTCAGGCTGGAATCAGATTTTTCAATACGTGAATCAGTACCTTTAAAATCAAAACGGTTAGAGATCTCCCGGTTGGCCTGATCGATAGCATTGGTAAGTTCATGTTGATCAATTTCGGAAACCACATCAAATGAAGGCATCACTACTCCTAAGTATAATTATTAAAAACATTTTATAAACAGTTTCACATCCAATCAATACTATCAATTTAACATCACTGGCCTTTCGGGATATATAATAGTTAATCCATCAACATTTTCTATTTGCAGGGAAACCAGGTATCTACCTTGCATTTGTACATATCCCTTTAATCTATCCGTCCCGTTACTGCTGACTTCAAACCGGTACTCTCTGATGATAGAGAACCCGCTTAACAGGGCTCCTGATAATGATATTTTCGACAGTGTGATGGTTTGATCAAGTAATTGCAGGTCATTATCGCGGCATTTGTTACGACAGATCCCGGTAACAAACTCCCTGAATCGCATACTTTCATGCCATAACAGGACAATTAGACTAATGATTGCCAGGATGAACAGTGGATAAAAAGTCATAATCAGTTGCCATCCAGGTATGGTGAAAATTGGCTGGAATAGGATTCCATCGTATTTTCAGGTCTTGCTTCAAAAAAATAGGCGGCTATACCATTTTGCTCAGCAAATTCAGTGCCTTTTTGAGGCCCCATAACCAATAAAGCCGTGGCAAGAGCATCCGCAACCATAGCCGATTCATGCAGTACGCTAACAGATAACAGGGTATGCAGGACAGGATGCCCGGTTCTGGGGTCTATGGTGTGTGAGTAACGCGTCCCGTTATGGACAATGTAGTTCCGGTAATCACCCGAAGTGGCCATTGCTTGATTTGTTAATGTGATAACACGTAGGATCTCACGGCTTTCTACAAGTGGTTTTTCTATACCAATACGCCAATTTTGCCCATTTAGTTTCACCCCCTTAGATTTGACTTCACCACCAATATCCACCAGGAAACCTGACAACCCTTGCTGCTCGAGATAATCGTATAGACGGTCCACGGCATAACCTTTGGCGATACTTGATAGATCAAGATAGATATCCGGGTATTCTTTCTTTAATCCGTGAGGCTGGCTTTGAAGTTCAATATATTCATATCCTGTGGTTTTAAGAGCGATGTTAATGGTTTCATCTTCGGGGACTGCCTGGGGTATTTCACCTGGACCGAAGCCCCAAAGATTTACCAGGTTGCCTATAGTGATATCATAGGCACCATTTGTTAAGTGACTGATTTGAAGTGCCATGGATATCACTTCATATAATTCTGGTGAAAGAGTTAACCAATCCTGACTTTTACTTTGATTGATTTGTGATAACTCGGAATCGTCGATGTACGTGGACATTTGTTTATTGATAGTTTCCAGTATCTCGTCAATCTCGCCCTGGAGTGATGTTATCGATCTTTCAGGTTGTTCGGCAAAGGATATGGAATAATTGGTGCCCATGGTCATACCTTGTATGACTATGAGGCCTGATCTAGCAGAACATCCCGATAGGATAATCAAGCAAAATAGAATGCCTGTGCGCATAGGCAAGAATGGGCTCCTGTTAGCTTTGTCCCAGTTTAAACATTCAAATCTAAAAGACAATTACCCATTTAAACAGTTCGCAGTCAAATTGCCGGATGTTTATGACAGCTTATTGATAATATCATTTAGTGTATGGCTCGGCCGCATGGATGCCATGCATTTATCAGGGGCAGGCCGGTAATATCCATCAATATCAACAGGGGCACCTTGTACGCTATTCAATTCCTCTACAATGGCTAGTTCATTTTCGGCCAGCGCACTGGCCAGAGCGCTGAATTTATCTGCAAATTCCTTATCTTTTTCCTGTGCAGCCAGTGCCTGGGCCCAATACATAGCCAGGTAGTAATGACTGCCCCGGTTATCCAGTTCATTGACCTTTCTGGATGGAGATTTATTTTCCATGAGTAATCTTCCGGTTGCCATATCCAGGGTTTCAGCAAGAATCTGTGCCCTAGGATTATCATAAGCCTGTGCCAGGTGTTCCAGAGACGCTGCCATGGCAAGAAACTCACCCAGTGAATCCCAGCGTAAATGGTTTTCTTCAACAAATTGTTGAACGTGCTTGGGGGCAGAACCGCCAGCACCGGTTTCAAACATGGCCCCGCCGTTCATGAGTGGAACAATAGATAACATCTTTGCACTGGTTCCCAATTCCAGGATAGGAAAGAGATCTGTCAGATAGTCCCTGAGGACATTTCCGGTAACGGAAATTGTGTCTTTTCCATCTTTCATTCTTTCCATGGAAAAACGGATAGCATCAACGGGGGACATGATCTTTATTTCCAGGCCATCGGTATCATGGTCCGGTAGATACTGGTTTACTTTCTTGATTAATTCCCGGTCATGGGCGCGATCCGGGTTCAGCCAGAAAACCGCCGGTGTCAGGCTCGCCCGGGCACGATTGACCGCAAGTTTAACCCAGTCTTGTATGGGTGCATCCTTGACCTGGCACATACGCCAGATATCACCTTTAGATACAACATGCTCAAGGAGCGTCTCACCCTTATTGTTGATGACACGGACCTTGCCTTCGCCGGCAATTTCAAAGGTCTTGTCATGTGAACCATATTCTTCTGCCTTCTGCGCCATTAATCCAACATTGGGGACACTGCCCATGGTGGTAGGGTCAAATGCCCCGTTTTTCTTACAGAAGTCGATGGCTTCCTGATAAATCCCGGCATAACAGCGATCAGGGATGACAGCCTTCATGTCCTGTAATTTGCCGTCTTTATTCCACATCTTGCCCGAAGAACGAATGGCCGCCGGCATGGAGGCGTCGATAATTATATCGCTGGGAACATGTAGATTGGTAATCCCTTTATCTGAATTGACCATCGCCAGGTCCGGGCGCCGTTCATAACAAGCCATAATATCGGCTTCAATATCTTTGCACTTATCTTCAGGCAGTTTCTGTATGAGAGAATATACATCACCAATACCATTGTTGGGATTGACGCCCAGTTCAGCGAAGGTATCGCCATGTTTTTCGAAAACCTCTTTATAGTAAACCGAAACCACATGGCCAAACAGGATGGGATCAGACACCTTCATCATGGTGGCCTTCAAATGCAGGGAAAACAGCACATCCTTTTGTTTTGCATCTTCTATTTCTTTTTCCAGAAAACTATCCAGCTGTTCCGCATTGATGAAGCAGGCGTCAATGACTTCACCGGCAAGCAGTGGAGACTTTTCCTTCAAAACGGCGATATTGCCGTCATTATCTTCGAATTCGATCTGGTATGTATCATCCTGTTCCAGAGTGACAGATTTTTCTGAATCAAAAAAATCGCCCTTGTCCATGTTGGCAACATGTGTATTGGAGTCTGCAGACCATTCTCCCATGGAGTGGGGATTTTTGCGGGCATACTGCTTCACTGATAGTGGTGCACGTCGGTCAGAGTTTCCTTCCCGAAGTACCGGATTTACAGCACTTCCTTTTACCTTGTCATACCGGGCTTTAATATCTTTTTCTTTATCATCTTTTGGATTGTCAGGGTAATCGGGTAATGCGTAACCCTTGGCCTGAAGTTCCTTGATGGCCGCTGTCATTTGCGGCATTGAGGCACTAATATTTGGAAGTTTGATAATATTTGCCTCTGATGTTTTTGCCAGGTCACCAAGCTCAGTTAAATCATCAGATTGAACCTGCTGTTTGGATAAATAATCAGGGAATACAGCCAGGATTCTGCCGGCCAGAGAGATATCTCTGGTTTCCACATTGATACCAGCAGAACTGGTATATGCCTTGATTATTGGTAGCAAGGAATAGGTAGCCAGTGCAGGTGCTTCGTCGGTTTCAGTGTATATAATTGTAGGTGTATCAGACATTTTATTACCCGGTTATCAGTTTTTTGTTAGTCGTATTAGTTTGGGAATTGGCATTCCCGGAAAGGCGGCGATTATATCACTTTAATTGGTATAAATGCGCTAAATCACGTAAATTTTTCCCTATTGGCAGTAATTTCTGCGTATTAAACGATGGGTCTTTTTCATAATAAAAATTCAGATTGCTCAAGA
>JAURPG010000037.1 GCA_030835405.1 Gammaproteobacteria bacterium
TCTACCCCTCTGCTCTGACTGGCAAAGTAATTGTGGATCTGTTCTATCCGGAATTATAAACGGAATTTTACCCATCTGGGTACAAACACCTTTATATTGTATTTGTACATTATCTTTCCAATGTATGCCAATTGGCTCTAAAAGCGACAAGCCTTTAAAGTCCACCTGCCCCGCGATGTCTGCCCACAATGGCATGGCGGCTGATGCACCTGTCAGTGATGTTGTAGTATTATCATCTTTTCCAATCCAGGTAACTGCGAGGAAATCCTCTCCATATCCGGCAAACCAACTGTCTCTGGCACTATCAGATGTGCCAGTTTTCCCTGCCAGTTGTAATGATTTACCCAATTGGTTAGACAATTGTCTCGCAGTACCAGAACGCGTTACCTGGGCCAAAATATAATTGAGTAAAAATACAGTTTTTTCATCCCAAACCTGCTCAACATTCAATTGCTGGCGCTGTAACGGCACGCCATTTACATCCAGTACTTCCTGGATGCTATTTAAAGGCACTCTGTAACCACCATTCGCTATTATTTGATATAACTGGGCCACTTGCATTGGTGTTAACTCCAATGCGCCCAAAAGTAGTGACGGATATTGTTCCACTTCTGATATGACACCGGATTGCTCCAGTACTGTCACTACGTTGTCTAAACCCAATTCCATGCCTAACCTGACAGTGGCAAGATTATATGAATTTGCAAGCGCCTCTATCAGGCTGACCGTGCCATGTTCTATCCTGTCATAATTTTGCGGGCGCCACTCTTCACCATTATCCTGAGAGATAATTATTTTTTCGTCTGCCAATCCCGAAAGCAAACCAAATTTTTGCGGTTGTGTTAGGGCAGCAAGATAAACAAACGGCTTAATCAATGAACCTACCGGGCGCCTGGCCTCAATAGCACGGTTGAAACCTGAATAAAGGTAATTTGTGCCACCATATAACCCCAAAACATCACCATTTACCGGATTTATGACCGTAACGGCAGCTTCCAGTGAATTTAACGGGTTAGATTTCCTGTTTTCAAGACCGCGTAGACGTGCTTTTACCAAATCGTCCATATTAACCTGCAGTGCGGGAAGCAATGTTGTGTAAATGTTCAAGCCATCATTTTTTAATGCATTGAGATCATATTGATTCAACAGCTGCCGCTTGGCTAGATCCAGGAAAGCCGCATATTGACTACCCGGCCTGACCGGGTTTTCAGTCACACCCAAAGGTTTCGCCTTATAAACTTCACTGTTTTGAACTGTGACATTGCCCTGTTCAACCATAATATCCAGAACAAGATTTCTTCTGGCTTGAGCGCGTTCAGGTGAACGTCTGGGATTATAAAATGATGCACCGCGTACCATCGCTGCGAGTAATGCCAATTGATCCGGTTCCAGTTCTGCTAATGGTTTATTAAAATAAAATTCTGCGGCAGTCCCAAACCCATGAATAGCCCTTGCGCCGTCCTGCCCCAAATATACTTCATTGAGATATCCTGTGAGGATCTCATCTTTTGAATACCTGCGTTCCAGAAGCATAGCCATAATGATTTCATTTATTTTTCTAGATAATGTCCTGTCTCGCGTGAGAAAATAGTTTTTGATCAACTGTTGCGTGATGGTACTACCACCTTGAGATAATTCACCACGTTGTATATTTATCCAGGCCGCCCTTAAAATTCCTTTAAAATCAATACCAAGATGACGATAATAATCCCTGTCTTCAACACTGATCAGGGCCTGAATGAGAAATGTTGGAACCTCCGACAGGCTAATCAGTACCCTGTCTTCGTTATGATCGGGGTAGATCTTTCCGATCAGGACAGGTTCGATACGTAAGATTGCAACATTAGTATCAGAATTTTTATTAGAGATGTGTGTAATCGCACCATTTTGGAACTCAATTTCATACAATTGCGCCACTACTTCTCCGTCCCAATATTTAAACGGTCGTAAGTACACGGTTAATCGATTTGCTTCTACATGATATTGACCTGCTGCTGTAACGACTGATGTTTGACGATACCCACTTAAATTAAGCCTGCTTATCAAATCGGATAATGAAATTAATTGACCTTGATAAATTTCAGCAGGTCTAGTAAATACTCTTGCAGGCACTGACCACTTTCTTCCTTCAAACTCATTATAGATTCGATAATCCAGCCACGTTACATAGGTAGCAGCTACCATAATAACGATCAGCAATGCCTTGATTAAATGCAAAGCTAAGTTAGGCATACCAACTTTGGTTCCTGAATTTGTTTTAGATGTTCTTCTTTTTTTATCTTTGCTTGCCATGAGATGGCTGATGTCGGTGGTTAATTTGACAATAAAAAAGCCCCGTTAAAAAACGGGGCTTTAAACTTTAAGAGAGAGTCACAATACTTGCCTTTTTTCTAGGCTTTTTCAGCTATTTTTCGGGCTAATGCCTGGCGCTTCTCTCTCCTCGCCTTTATCTCCGCCCTGGCCTCTTGTCGACGCTTTGTTGCCAGTTGGGTCGGAGTTAATTGCGACGCCTTATTTTTTTTTGGCTTTTTTCTTAGTAGCTTTTTTCTTAGTAGCTTTTTTCTTAGTAGCTTTTTTCTTAGTAGCTTTTTTCTTAGTAGCTTTTTTCTTAGTGGCTTTTTTCTTAGTAGCTTTTTTCTTGGTAGCTTTTTTCTTAGTGGCCTTCTTCTTAGTGGCCTTCTTCTTAGCTACTTTCTTTTTGGCTACTTTCTTCTTGGCTACTTTCTTCTTAGTGGCCTTTTTCTTAGCTACCTTCTTCTTAGCTTTTTTCTTTGCTGCCATGATGTAGACTCCCCTTTAATTAAAGTTGGATTAAATGTTATACAACACAAAAACTAAACAACAACACAAAAAATTATAACACGGTGTCTATTATAGTAGTGTTTTTGGAATTTTCTAATTTTTTTTGCGAAATTTTAACTTTTTTTAAAAATAATTGAATGTTTTTGAAATTTTAAAGAACCAATTTCTATTTGCGTTAGCGTATCGATAATCTCATGACGACTTTATACATGTAATCTATTTCGCAAATTAAAACTAGAATTCTTGATATTATTTTTAACTCTTCAACCTGGAAATTATCTCTTTACTAATGGTCGTCACATCTTTTGTACCATCAAATGCAATATATTCTGGTGCATTTGATCCCTGTTTTTCCTGCAAATTCGAGTAAAACTCAATTAATGGTGAGGTTTGGGAATGATATACCTGCAATCGTTTTTTTACTGTCTCTTCCTTGTCATCGTCTCGCTGTATTAATGGCTCACCCGTTATATCATCCTTACCATTTATCTTTGGTGGATTAAATTTAACATGATATGTCCTCCCGGAGTCCAGATGGACTCGCCGGCCACTCATTCGATTGATAATTTCACTATCAGCTACCTTAAGTTCAACAACATAATCCACATCAATACCATTGTTTAGCATGCCCTCGGCCTGTGCTACGGTCCTGGGAAAGCCATCAAACAGATAACCATTTTCACAATCATCATCCAGAATTCTTTGTTTAATGATATCCAGAATAAGCTCATCAGAGACCAACTCACCTGCATCCATTATTTGCTTTAACTCTTTACCTCTTTGGGTTCCTGATTTCACTTCTGCTCTTAACATATCACCTGTGGAAATCTGAGGTATTGAGAACGTTTCTTTGATCAAATTAGCTTGTGTTCCTTTGCCCGCACCGGGGGGGCCAAGTAATATCAATTTCATTTTTTTACATCCTTAGTTAAATATTGTTAATATCAGTAGAAATCTTTTAACCTTTCCCCATGAAAATAGAACTTGATTCACAAGATTCCAGTATTAATACAATAAAATCGTATTCATCTGATGGTGTCATGATTAAAAATACACTATATAAAGGGAATATTATAGTCAGTCCATCCTTAATAATAGAAGACTGGAAAGCAGAAGATATTAATAATATTGACCTGGATCATCTAAATGTCATCTTTGAAACGCAACCTGAACTGGTATTGTTTGGAACCGGAAACAATTTAATATTCCCACAAAATGATATTCTCGACAGCATTCGTTTACGGCGTATTGGCGTGGAAGTAATGGACACCGGCGCAGCATGCAGGGCTTATAATTTTATTGCGGCAGAAGGTAGGCTGGTGACCGCAATTTTATTTAAACCAGAAAACTAGGTTTCGCTAAACAAGGCTTCCAAAGAGAAGCCCTCACGTTCCAATATTATCCTTAACCTGCGTATGGCCTCTATTTGGATCTGCCGGACTCGCTCCCTTGTTACTCCGAGTTCGTTACCGATTTCCTCTAGTGTGGCGGCTTCACGACCATGCAAACCAAATCGACGTTCAACAACAGCACACTGTTTATCTGTCAATTGCTCTAGCCACTTATCTATATGTCTTTTTAGATCTGCATTTTGTAGTAATAGTGAAGGATCCAGGTTTTGTTCATCGGGAATGATATCGAGTAGTGTTTTATCAGAATTATAGGGGCTATTAGCGTCTACAGAGCTGGTTCGCTCATTCATTCCAATCATTTTCTCTACCTCATTGATTGGACGATCAAGGTATTGTGCCACATCCTCCGGTGTTGGTTCCCGATTAAGCTTCTGGGACAACTGTCTTGCTGCCTTTAGATAAATATTTATCTCTTTTAAGACATGGATTGGCAACCTTACTGTACGGGTCTGGTTCATAATTGCGCGCTCAATCGTCTGTCGAATCCACCAGGTTGCATAGGTAGAAAATCGAAAGCCTTTTTCCGGGTCAAACTTCTCAACCGCACGCATCAGACCCAGGTTACCTTCTTCTATTAAATCCAGTAATGCCATACCTCGATTCATGTATCGTCGTGCAATCTTCACAACTAGCCGAAGATTTCCTTCTATCATTCGTTTTCGACTGGCTTCATCTCCCCGCAATGCCTTTCTGGAGTAATATTTTTCTTCATCTGCGGTTAGAAGTGAGGAAAAACCTATCTCCTTGAGATATAGCCGGGTGGCATCCAGATCACCTTCATTTATTGAAAAAGCCTTACCTTCAGATGCCTGTTGCTCTATATTGTCATTATTTTTGTTTTCCACCTCCGAATCAGTGGAATCTATATCAAGATCTTCTGGACTGGTTTCTTCAACTGAATCAAAACCCAGACCATTTTCAGATACATCCTTGGATTTTTTTCTTCCAGCCATGATATTAGCCTAAATATTCAAGATCGGGGGGGAAGATACTGAAGCGGATCGATTGGTTTTCCGTCTTTTCTAATTTCAAAATGTAATATTGATTGACCACGACTAGTCTTACCCATTGTTGCGATATCCTGCCCAACTTTTACTATGTCACCTTCTCTTACGTACATATCTCGATTGTGGGCATAAGCGCTTAAATAAGTTTCATTATGCTTTACGATAATAAGCTTTCCATATCCTAAAAGTCCACTCCCGCTATAAACCACTACCCCGTTTGCCGCTGCTTTAATTTTCTGACCTTCATTACCTGATATATCCAGTCCTTTCTGCGCAATTGGAGTATTCGATTTAATCAAAGGCCCGGTAGTTGGCCAACGCCATTGGATACTTGGCTGATTTATGACAGCTTGTGTCCTTGGACGCATGTTATTTGTACTAGCTGGCTTGCTGCTCGAAGTAGCCGCTGGTCGACTGGCAGTGGTAGCTGGTGTAGATATTACCGTTGTGGATGAAGAGGTCCGTACCGGGATTAATCTGATTTTCTGACCGGGATAAATGACATAGCTACCGGAAATATTATTCCACGCTGCCACATCCCTATAATCCAGACCATATCGCCATGAGATGGAATACAATGTGTCGCCCTGAACAACTTCATGGAACCCTTTGGTAACAGGTTCAGGGTCATAATTACTCACCGGGGCCGCTGTATATAATTCGGCCGTATTTCTGGTATCAACAGGGGCAACGGAGGTGGAACACGACCATAGAACTAAAGGTACAAAGATGGCATATAGAGTAAGACTGAATCGCATAGTTACCCTGTTTTGTATCAATTTGTCCCTCCCAGCATCGGTACAAAACTCACCGCATCGAGATATTTTTCCGATATACCATCCTCAGTTCGGGTCAAGAGCAGGAGTTTCTGTGCACCGGCAGTTCCAACAGGAATAACCAGGCGGCCATCCACGGCCAATTGTTCAAGTAACTGTGCCGGTACACCAACCGGTGCGGCTGTCACCAGGATACCATCGAAGGGCGCCTGTTCAGGCCATCCCAGGTTTCCATCGCTGTTCATTGCCTTGATATTCCTGCATTTCAAAGAATAAAACCGTTCACGTGCCCTTGACAATAATCCCTGGATACGTTCGATGGTATATACCTGCTCAGCAAACCGGGCCAGGACCACGGTCTGATACCCACAGCCGGTACCAATCTCCAGTACCTTTTTTAATGGCTTGCCACCAGCAATCAATGCTTCTGTCATACGTGCGACTATATATGGCTGAGAAATGGTCTGGTTAAAGCCTATGGGCAATGCAGTATTATCATATGCACGGCTCGCAAGGGCCTCATCTATGAACAAATGACGTGGAGTATTTTTAATAGCATCAAGGATTAGTTCGGACTGGATACCCATGGTACGCAACTGCTCTACCAGGCGGTTCCTGGAACGCTGCGACGTCATGCCTATTCCCTGGTGTTCTATGTTCATGTTATCCCAAGTGGACTAATCCATGATGCAACTTCATCGATAATGTCATAACGGGTCAGATCAAACTGTAGTGGTGTCACCGATATATTACCATTGGATACGGCATGAAAGTCTGTTCCAGGCCCCACATCATTCCCTGCCCCAGCAGGGCCAATCCAGAAGACTTCCCTGCCTTTTGGGTCTGACATCTTGATGGATGCCTCAGATTTGTGTCGCTTGCCTAATCGGGTAGTCTCCCAACACTTTATCTCAGATCGGGGCATGTCTGGAATATTAATATTTAGTAACATATCTGGCGGTAAAGATTGTGACAACATTCTTTCTATAAATGCCCCCACCAGATCTGCTGCATTGTCAATATGGGCAAGATCATATCCAGCCAGGGATACTGCTACGGCTGGACGCCCCAGAAACCTTCCTTCCATGGCAGCAGCAACCGTTCCGGAATATAAGACATCATCTCCCAGATTGGGTCCCGAATTGATCCCGCTGATCACCATATCGGGGACGTCATCCAAAAGACCAGTGATGGCAAGATGTACACAATCAGTTGGGGTACCATTAACGTACCTAAAACCATTTGCTGCAGTTTTTACTGATAATGGGGTGTCCAGTGTCAATGAATTACTCGCGCCACTCCTGTCACGGTCAGGTGCAACAACCGTGACTTTACCAAGTTGAGAAATTTTCCTGGCGAGACTATCCAATCCGGGTGCCATATATCCATCATCATTGCTTAACAGGAAATGCATGTTTTTTATATCAACCTTGTACTTTCAGGACACAGGACTATCTGAACGATGGGTGTGTCAGGATTAAAATTGCTATTATACCTTTATCAAGTAACCACCAACCAGTACAGCAACAGACATCTGGTGTTGGCGAGGAGTCAGGTCTTATCCTTAAATTAAAAATTCCAACAGTGCTTTCTGCGAATGGAGCCTGTTTCCAGCTTCTTCCCATACCACACTTTGTGGGCCGTCTATCACTTCTGCAGTCACTTCATCTCCTCTGTGGGCGGGCAAACAATGCATAAATATTGCTTGCTTTGCCGCCAGCGACATTAGCCTTGAATTGACCTGATAGATGGAAAATACTTTGGCACGCTCTTCAGATTCCTGCTCTTGTCCCATACTGGCCCATACGTCAGTCACTACAAGATCTGCCCCTTTAATGGCCTGTTCCGGCTCGTCAGTGATTTCTACATGGGAAGATGCCTTCGCCAGTAATTGTCCATCCGGTTGATGGGTAGCTGGGCAGGCAATTTTCAGAAAGAAATCAAATTGCCTGGCTGCATTAATATATGACTGACACATATTATTGCCATCTCCCAACCAGGCAACAGTTTTACCCTGTATATCACCACACATTTCAAAATAGGTTTGCATATCCGCCAATACCTGGCATGGGTGAAATGAGTCTGATAAACCGTTTATAACAGGAATATCCGAGTATTCTGCAAATGTCATGAGCTTTTCATGTTCAAAGGTCCTGATCATGACACAGTCCACCATTTTCGAAAGCACCCTGGCAGTATCTTCCAGCGGTTCTCCTCTACCAAGTTGGCTGTCATCAGGCGATAGAAAAATACCATGACCGCCCAGTTGTACAATGGCTGTTTCAAACGAAACACGCGTCCTGGTGGATGACTTTTCGAAAATCATGCAAAGGATTTTACCGGGTTTACTTATATTTTCTTTACCCGCCTTGAGGTTTGATTTCAGTTCTATGGCACGGTTAATAACATTCCGTAACTCGTCACGATTCAGGTCATTTAGGGTCAGAAAATGTCTGGCACTCATTTTTTCGCGCCTTTTAAAAAGTCCATCACCATCTCACAAACCAATGTCACGATCTTTTCAGCATCATCATCCGTGATTACCAGGGGCGGCAACAGGCGAACAACCTTTTGTGCGGTGACATTCACCAGGATATTTCTTTCCAGGCCCATGGTAACGATCTCCGAACACTCGCGGTCAAGCTCAATACCAAACATCAGGCCTGCACCATCAATACGGTTAACACCTTTAATGTCCTGCAGCCTGGATTTAAATTTAAACAACATCTCTTCACCCAGATGCCTGGCCCTGGCATCCAGTTTTTCCATGGTCAACACATCAATAACCGTCAGGGCAACACTGGCAGCCAGGGGATTACCTCCAAAGGTTGATCCATGGCTCCCTGCCGTCATAGGTGCCGCAGCCAGCTCATTTGCAATGCATGCACCAATTGGTATCCCATTACCCAGGGATTTTGCCAATGTCATTACGTCAGGCAATATCTGTTCATGTTGGAAGGCAAACCATTCACCAGTTCTACACATTCCTGTCTGGACCTCATCCAGCACCATCAATGCCTTGTGGTTTTGGGTAATATCACGGATTTTTTTTAAATATCCCGAATCTGGAACAATAACCCCACCTTCACCCAATACCGGCTCCAGCATCACTGCGGCAATATTGGAATTTTCATTCATTACTTGTTCAAGTGCCGGAATATCGTTATAGCGGATATGAATAAAACCGTCCAACAACGGCTCAAACCCCTCTTTTATTTTTTCATTTCCGGTGGCGGTCAAGGTTGCCATGGTTCGTCCATGAAAACTGTTATTCATCACCACAATGATTGGCAAGTCATATCCCAGTTGATGCCCATAACGTCGACTGATTTTAATTGCCGCCTCATTGGCTTCTGCCCCGGAATTAGAAAAAAACACCTTGTCCAATCCAGATAATTCACACAAACGTTCTGCCAGTTCTTCCTGTAAGGGAACTTCATACAAATTTGAGGTATGTACCAGAGTTGAACCTTGTCTGGCCAGAGTTTCACTCAATGCAGGGTGGCAATGCCCCAATCCACAGACGGCAATCCCGGCCAAGGCATCCAGATACCGATTACCATCAGCATCCATTAACCAAATACCAGAGCCAGATTTAAATCCAACCGGCAGTCTATTATACGTTCCCATTAAAGCATCACTCATAGCAGCATTTATATCCTAAAAAAATAAGCCCGACGCATGCCGGGCTTGATCCGTTTATTCTAACGATGCCTGTCTATAGAGGCAATCCATGCATTTGGCCTACCATACACATTAACATCGGAATAGACAGGCAGGTATTGGTCCGGGAAGCCATCAAGGCCACTACCTTCGCCTTTGCTATTTCTTCATCACTTGCCTTGGCTATACCCAGAATTTTCTTCTGGTTAGGCCAGATTAATATCCATACGTTAAATAGCATTATGCTCCCCAGCCATGCACCGATTCCGATTACCTCCACACCTTCAGCCAGCATGAATGAATTAACAAACCCCCAACCGGCAATTTCCAATGCAGCGGCCCCGGTAATCCAGGTGGCAAGTGCAGCCCATCTAAACCATAACAGTGCAAGCGGCGCAACATATTTACTAATTGCAGCAGGTCCTGGTCCCTCACTGTCCGCTGTTGCAGTTGCAGCAGCCGGAACTTGAACAAAATTAAAGTAATATAATAATCCAATCCAGATAATGCCCACGAATACATGCAGCCATACCACCAAAGACCACATTTTATTTCCCGGTGCACTAACCAATAAGGTAATGACTACTGCAAGCACAAACCCAAGAATTATCGTTCCAGGTATTGATTTAAGTGGATTCATAATCGTTCCCTCCCCTTTAGAAGCAATGCATGATACTTAAAATGGACATTATACGTATCAATCTATCTGCTTTCATCTGTTAACTCTGATTATGCGATAGCTAATCACACAGAGAAAATTGACCATTCACCAAGTCTTTTCAGACGTGTTAATTCGAGATATACTAATACCTGACTTAATTACTTAGTTATTTTTTGATAATTTTGAGGTACACCGTGGATATTCAAGACGAAATTAAACAGCAAATTACAGACAACGACATAATCTTGTTCATGAAAGGAACCCCTGAAATGCCTCAATGCGGCTTTTCCATGCAAACTGCCCAGGCCCTACAGGCGTGCCAGGCTAAATTTGCATATGTCGATGTCCTGGCAAATCCCGATGTTAGAGAAAATCTTCCCAAGGTGTCAAACTGGCCAACCTTTCCGCAGGTCTTTGTTAATGGAGAGTTAATAGGTGGCTGCGATATCGTCCTGGATTTGTACCAGAAAGGGGAACTGCAAAAAATTTTAGAGACAGCATAATTCAGTAAAAGTTAAAAGCGAAAAGTTGAAAGCTTTTTTGGTTCTTTCAACTTTTTATTTCTGACTTTCAACTTTTAGCCAGATACACTGCCCACCTGACTTCTCATTTAATTCTTCCAGCCGATGCTGATGCGCCACTACCTCATCAGTTGTAGGCAAGATAGTGTGTAATCTGGGCCGCGTCTTTTGTAGATGACTGGGTGATTGTTCAGGCACATGCTCTTGTTTATCTTCATCCAATAACAGGCTGGTTTGGCCACCCGTCATTGCCAGATAGACGTCAAGTAAAATCTGGGCATCCAATAATGCCCCATGAAGATCCCGTTGCGAATTATCTATTTCATAACGATTGCAAAGTGCATCCAGACTGTTCTTCTGGCCGGGGTGTAGCTCTCTCGCCATAACCAGCGTGTCGGTAATCGTACAATAGTCCTCAAGCTTACCCCATTCACGCCCCAGTTCCTTAAATTCAGCATTGATGAATTCCACATCAAAAGGTGCATTATGGATGATGACTTCACTGTCCTTGATAAAATCAACGAGGTCTTGTGCAATATCACAAAAATCAGGTTTATCCGCCAGGAACTCATTACTGAGCCCATGAACTTCAAATGCACCATCATCGATTTCCCTGTGTGGATTGATGTACTGATGGAAAGTATTTTCCGATCGTCTGCGGTTTCTTATCTCAACACAACCTATTTCAATTATCCTGTGACCTTTGTCTGGATTTAGTCCGGTGGTTTCTGTGTCTAAGATTACTTGTCTCATATGAAGTTCTGGTTTTATTTTAATGTTGCCTTTAGCTTCGTGGTCATCCAGGCAGGGGGAGAAGAGTTATATTACCTCACCTATCATTTTGCAAAAGCATTTCATTTATGGCCAGATTTGCCAATTCATCTGCCCGTTCATTTTCAACATGTCCACTATGGCCTTTAACCCAATGCCAGCTTATATCGTGCTGAACACAAGCCTGGTCCAGCCTTTGCCAAAGATCCAGGTTTTTCACAGGTTTTTTATTTGCTGTTTTCCAGTTTTTTAACTTCCAGTTTTTCAGCCACAGGGTTATACCATTTTTCACATATTCCGAATCTGTTGTTAAGGAAACCTGACATGGCCTGGTGAGTGATTCAATGGCTATTATAGCAGCGAGTAACTCCATCCGATTGTTGGTGGTAGAAGGTTCAGATCCATATAATTCCTTCTCATTGTTCTGGTAACGTAATATCGCCCCCCAACCACCAGGCCCGGGATTCCCCTTGCACGCTCCATCAGTAAATATTTCGACTCTGTCTCCCACCCAGGTATTCTCACATTCTTGTAGATGGTTCAGCGATACTGGATTTAATCATGCTACGGCGCTTTGACCAGAGATCTTTCACCGGAGTCAACGGGATTACTCGTTTTCTGATAACCACAACATATATGCCACCGAATATTTTCCAGCAGTAGTTTCCTATCTTTTCCATGAAATGTAGCTTACCCATTATCTTTTTATTTTGAAACGGCGGACGATAAAACGTCCTCTCAAGGCTAATCAATTCAAAATCTAACAGCGTAAACCAGTCACGGATTCTGTTATAGCTAAAGAAATGACCACACCAGGGAGGTTCGTCACGCCAGGCGAGTAATAAGCGCCAAATACCAAACAGGCTCCAGGGATTAAACCCGACAATAATCAAATGGCCTTCACCAATCAATATACGTTCAATTTCACGTAGAATTTTATGTGGTGTATCTGAAAATTCCAGCACATGTGACATAACAACCACATCAATGCTGTCAGAAGCAATGGGTAAAGCATCTGCCTGGCACCGGACAGCAGCACCCTGTACCTGCCGTCCTTCGCCATTTAACTGGGCAATAAAATGGTGATTGATGCGGGTACATTCCTGCAAACCTGAATCATGGACCAGACCCAATTGCATGAAATGGTATCCAAATAAATCTGGAAGAATTTTATCAAGAATCTGACGTTCCTGCTCAATGACCAGTTTTCCAAGTGGCGTGGAAAACCAGTTTAATACGCGTTCTCTTATTGAATGCATAGATGAAATACTATTTAAACTGTCTGACATTTTAAATATGATACATGATGTAATATGAATACATATACATAGGCAAAAAAATCATGAAAGCAATCCCTGTCCCGGCGTTCAATGATAACTATATCTGGTTAATTCAAAACCCGAAGTCCTCTAATATTGCTATCGTGGACCCGGGTGATGCAAAACCGGTAATCAAGCAGCTTGAAAAATCCGGTTTACATCCTGTTGCCATCCTCATTACCCATCATCATGGCGATCATGTTGGTGGCATCAGAGAATTGGTCTCTAAATATGGCATGCCTGTTTACGGACCCGGTGCAGAAAACATACCGGATGTTACCAACAAACTTGATGACGGAGATAAAATTGTGCTTCAAGAGCTGGGAGCTACTTTTGATATTATGGGAGTACCGGGTCATACCCTTGGGCATATTGCGTATTATGGACATAATAAATTATTCATAGGTGATACGTTATTTATTTCAGGCTGTGGCAGATTATTCGAAGGCAAGCCCGAACAGATGTATCATTCACTTGGAAAAATTACTGCATTGCCAGATACAACGGAGATCTATTGTGCCCATGAATACACCCTGGCGAACCTGGGATTCGCAAACGCAGTTGAACCAAACAATAAAGCGATATTGTCAAAGATTAAAAACTGCAAACAAAGACGCGAGCTAAACCTGCCAACCGTCCCCGGCACAGTAAATGAGGAAAAACAGACCAACCCTTTCCTGAGGGCCCATGTGCCTGAAGTTATTGCAGCCACAGAACAATATGCAGGGCAGCATTTAAATAATCCCGTTGAAGTATTTGCCCAGATCCGAAGCTGGAAAGATAATTTCTAGCGCCAACCGTGATTTGTATAACTTGTGATGGAATTAAAAAAAACTTGACGATTTTCAACCAGTTGCATACGATGCCGTGATGGGGATAAGAGCTTTTTTCATAATAACAATATTCTCTGCGTTATCTGCATGCGCCAATCTTCCCGTGGAGAAGCCATCAGGTAATACTGATAATATACAGGCCGTTAACCAATCCACGCCGGTACAAAGACCTGAACCGCTCGAATTAATCGGACAGGATCCGTCTGTCCGTCTAATTACCCATGATGTAACGCCTCAAGTTTTGGAAAAAGACTATGCCGACGTTTGGACCAGGATACGTAATCACCTGGTATTAGATCGTCATCTGGAAAATCGAGCTGTTAAACAACGTGTAGCATGGTATGCAAGAAATCAGGACTATCTTGACCGCGTTGCACAACGTGCCACCCCTTATATCCATTATATTCTCGAGGCACTTGATGAACGAGGGATGCCTTTGGACCTGGCTTTACTTCCAGTGGTTGAAAGTGCCTTTCACCCATTTGCCTATTCAAGAAGTCATGCATCTGGTATATGGCAATTCATACCGGGAACTGGCAAACAGTATGGATTGAAACAGAACTGGTGGTACGATGGTCGGCGCGATATTACTGAAGCTACGCGGGCTGCCCTGGACTACCTGGAAAAACTCAATGATCAGTTCGATGGTGATTGGCAACATGCCCTTGCTGCATATAATTCCGGTGAAAGAAACGTGGAACGGTCAATCAACCGAAACAAACGGGCAAATAAGGACACAGATTTTTTCTCATTGCGACTGCCCAGGGAGACACGAGGTTATGTCCCCAGCCTACTGGCTGTTGCTGAAATTGTCGCCAACCCAGATAAATACGGTATTACGCTTAAACCAATTCCGGATGAACCCTATTTTGAAAAAGTCGACATTGGCGGTCAATTGGATCTTTCCACCGCCGCCGACCTTACCGGACTCACTGTAGATGAATTATATACACTCAATCCGGGACTAAACCGGTGGGCTACTGACCCCCAGGGCCCTCACTCCCTGCTTATTCCCATAGACAAGGCAACTGAATTTAAAAATGGACTTGCTGAAATTCCAGTGGAAGAACGGGTTGGCTGGAATCAACATATTATTAAACAAGGGGAAACTCTCAGCGGCATCGCCGATCGATATAGAACCAGTATCGATACCATCAAGGCAACCAATAATATACGGGGTAATCTGATACGGACAGGTCAGTTTCTGGTAATACCGACCTCCAAGCAACCTGGAAAATTTTATACACTCAGCCTGGAAAACCGCTGGTTGGGCGACCTTAAAAAGGAAGGCGCCGGTAACAAGTATATTTACACTGTACGACGCGGTGATAGCTTGTGGACCATTAGTAGACGTTATGAAGTAAGTATCAGGGAACTCGCCGGTTGGAATGGTATTAACCCCAGGAGCATTATCAGGCCGGGCCAAAAGCTGGCATTATGGATCAAAACCCCGGGAGATAATGACAATTCTCAGAAGCCTGTGGTTGCCTATACCCGTAGTGAAGAAGGGCACATAGAATATACAGTAAAAAGAGGCGACTCTTTATGGTTAATCTCCAGGCGATTTGGCGTCACAATTGCTCAATTACAAAAATGGAATAACCTTACCGGCGGAAGATACCTACAGCCCGGACAAAAGCTTGTACTAATGGATGCACCTGCACTGGCTACCGGTGCCTGAGACTACACTACTCAGACAGGAAGTTCATGAAACTCAGGCTATTAAAGGTCTGATAATGCACTCACCAGCCCTGACAGTTACAATCACTCTATGATCAGCGCAATAAAATTCCTGCTTCGCTGTCTTTTCAAACTACTGTATCGCGTAGAAGTCATGGGCATGGAGAATTATCATAAAGCCGGTAAACGAACCTTAATGGTGGCAAACCATACATCATTACTCGATGGCATCCTGTTATATGCCTGGCTGCCGGAAACGCCTACCTTTGCTATCAATACAGAAATTGCCTCAAAGAAATCGTTTCAATTCTTCCTTAAATTTGTCGATCTGTTTGAAATGGACCATACCAGCCCGCTGTCGTTGAAATCCATGATTAAGTTCATCAAACAGGATAGAAAGGCAGTAATATTTCCTGAAGGCAGGATAACCGTCACTGGTACTTTAATGAAGATCTATGAAGGACCGGCCCTTATTGCAGAAAAGGCAGACGCCATGATACTGCCGATTGCCATTGACGGTGCTCATATGTCCCCGTTTTCTTATCTGAAAGATCGTGGACATATCAAACGTTTTCCAAAGATCAGAATCAAGCTACTCCCACCGGAAAAGATAGCCTTACCGGAAGGACTATCAAGCCATGACAAACGAAAGCTGGCTGCAAATAAATTACAACAGCTTATGTTTAATTTACAATTTTCAACGTTCGGTTTTCACAAAACCCTCTTGACTGCTGTTTGTGAGGCCTCAGATCAATATGGCAAGAACCTGACTGTCCTGGAAGATACGAATAACGTCGAGCTGACATATAAACAATTATTTACCCGGGCATTTATTCTCGCTTCCAAAATAGAAAAGCAGACGGTATCAGCCGAGCATGTGGGCATTATGCTTCCTAATGTCAATGCCATTGCCGTAACCTTCATGGCGCTGCAATACATCGGCAGGATACCAGCGATGTTGAATTTTTCGGCAGGCACCCAGAATATTCTCAAGGCATGTGAAACTGCAAAAATCAAAACAGTCTATACTTCCAGATTATTTATAGAAAAAGCCGGCCTCACGGAGCTAATATCTGATCTTCAATATCACGTGAATATTGTCTATCTTGAAGATTTTCGTGAACAGATTAGTCTATTAGACAAATTATCCGGATTAATTAAGGGTCGTAACCCCTTAAAATATTATCGTCAAAAAGGCATCCCCGACTCTGAAAGTCCCGCGGTTATCTTGTTCACTTCAGGCTCTGAGGGTACCCCCAAAGGGGTGGTATTATCGCATGAAAATATCCTGGCAAATTTTGCCCAGATAAAGATCCATATCGGCTTCAAACCTACTGATGTGGTATTTACCTGTTTACCACTATTTCATTCTTTCGGCTTGAATGCGGGTTTCATCATGCCCTTACTGGGTGGCAGCAAGGTTTACCTCTACCCCACCCCGTTGCACTACCGTGTTATACCGCAGCTGGTATATGAAAAAAATGCCACCATTTTTTTCGGGACCAATACCTTCTTCAAGGGTTACGCAAAACATGCCCACCCCTATGATTTTAATAATCTGCGATACGTGGTTGCCGGTGCGGAAAAACTCCGGGAAGATACCCGACAACTTTACATGGAAAAATTTGGTATACGCATACTTGAAGGCTACGGTGTGACGGAAACCAGTCCGGTGATATCTGTGAATACACCTATTGTTTCCAAAACCGGTTCAGTGGGCCTGCCAGTGCCTGCAATAGAAGCCTACCTTAAACCCGTAGAAGGCATAGAGCAAGGTGGCCGCCTGGTGGTAAAAGGACCAAATATCATGATGGGTTACCTGTTACATGATTCTGACGGAAAAATAATTCCTCCCAGCTCTGAACGCGGTGAAGGCTGGCACGATACCGGCGATATTGCCGAGATTGATGAAGAAGGTTATATATCTATTCTAGGCAGGGCAAAACGATTTGCAAAACTCGGCGGTGAGATGGTGTCGTTAACTGTGGTTGAAGAGCTGGCCACACAAACCTGGCCGGATACCAATCATGCCGCTGTGGCTATCCCCGATGATAGAAAAGGTGAGAAGATAATCCTGGTAACTGATAACCATGAAGCGAGTAAAAAGACCATGCAAAAATCAGCACGCAACCTGAAATATGGTGAAATACATATTCCGGCAAAAATTTTACTGGCAGAAGAACTCCCCGTGCTGGGGACGGGTAAAACAGATTATATAGCATTAACAAAAATGGTCCTGGATGAAGAGAAAGAAGGCAGTGGGTGGATAAAAAAAATGGGGGGACTGGTCAAAAAAACCCCACCCGGGCACGATAATCCAGATACGCCTGTTGAAGATAAGATGTGAAGCCATTAGTCTCTGGTTAAGGGCACAAAACCCACAGGTAAAATTTCTTTAACATCAACATTACCGGCCCGATCTTTGGTAAGTACCCGAAGATACTGAGTACGGGATTGTGGGCCGACGGGTATCACCAGTTTTCCACCAGGTTTTAATTGTTCAATTAACGGCGTGGGAACCTCTTCCGGGGCGGCCGTCACAATGATGGCATCAAAAGGTGCATGTTCCTGCCATCCATTGTAACCATCTCCTGACCGTACAGTAATATTTTCATAGCCAAGGCCGAATAGCACACGTTGCGCCTTCTCAGCCAGGGCATCGATAATCTCGATGGTATAAACATGCCCTACCAGTTCACCTAAAATTGCCGCCTGATAGCCAGATCCGGTACCAACTTCAAGCACCTTTGAATTCTTATTAATCTCTGCGAGGTCACTCATTAATGCCACGATATACGGTTGTGAAATGGTCTGACCTTCACCTATGGGTAATGGTCTGTTCAAATAGGCATAAGGTCTGTACATGTCGGGGACAAATTCATGTCTTGGGACAGTCCTCACTGCTTCAATCACTCTGCGATCCAGTTTTTCTTTACCAATATATTCACGAGTCTCCATCACCATGTCTTCAATTTCTTTGACCATGGCTTCACGCAAATTCTGAGAATTATCCTGGGCATAACTGGATGAGCAACTTGTCCAGATGATCAGAAAATATTTGAGTGTCCTGAATTTCATATTGTGAATATAAACTACTTGATATAGTGAATAAAATATTTCTTTACATAAAATCTATCAACTAGTAAGACCTGTCGTTAAGGCGCTGGTTCCACTTAACCGGAGGCAAGGCGATGGGCATGTCGGGTCGTCTCAGGAAGCCGATATCTTGTAATACAGCCCATCACAATATTAATGCTGGAATCTATAGATATGTTATGCCCCGGAGAAATATACAAGGGCTTGACTTTTTTTCGGGTCCTCAACACCACTCCCACCTGCTGATCCTTGAATATGAGGGGAGAATATGCACCCTTATTTTCATCAACCCTGTCATGGGCACCCACCAATCGGCTTTTGCCGACACCTATCGTAGGACAATCCAAAAGTAATCCTAAATGGCTGGCTATACCCAGCCGTCGTGGATGAGCAATTCCCTGTCCATCACATAATATTATCTCTGGCTGAATACGGATCTTGTTCAACGCCTTAAGCACAACAGGAATCTCCCTGAATGATAATAGCCCCGGAATATAAGGAAAACTCACAGATAACATGGCTATCGCATGTTCAACCAACTCAAGTGTTGCATAATCCAGTACCGTAACAGCCGCACGGGCAATTTTACCCTGTTTCTCAAAACCGACATCGACACCGGCAACAAATTCAGGTTCTTGAAATGAATCTTCCAGGACAACCTCTGTGGCAAGGGTTTCTTGTAAATCAATTGCATGTTTGGGGGTCAGGTCCCATTTATGATGACGAACCGGCTTCATTCATTAACAGATAATGCCAGGATGCGACTCAACTGACACAGAGGGCGCCCACTTTGCTCTGCTAATGTATTAAATGCCTCCTGAACCTGATGCCTGCTTTTTATTGAGGAGGGGATGCCCTGATATGCCCCCCAACGATTTAATGCACGAATCACATCCGATGTTAGAATAAAAGTATCTCTACCTGCCATTCTTAAAAAATAAGGGGCGGAATTCCCCCCCATCTGTTTATAATGTTTTTTCAGGTCCTGCCAAAGTCCAACGGTATTAACCACTGGCCAATCTGCAAGATATCCACCAAAACTGCCTTTTTCTTCCACCTGTTCAATCATGATTGAAGCGTTATATCGCACTGCCTGAATCTTGCGCCAATGCCTGATAAGTCTCCTGTTTGTCATTAAACTGTCAATATCTTCATCACTCATCATACTCACACGTAATAAATCAAAATTATGATAGGCCTTTTCGAAATCCGGCCATTTAGCGTCTACCATAGAATGCTTCAGACCAGCCCTGAAAATACGCCTGGACATGGTCGAAAGATACCATGCATCAGTTTTTGACTTGAGACTTCTAGGCGAATCTGCACTAGGGAGGGATTTCTCCAGGTCCAGGTCAGGATTTAATATCAATGCTGTTTCATATATAGTTTTATATTCGATCATAGATTTATTACTATCATAGATTTATCGATTAATGAATATACAATGCGTGTAAAGGAACCTTGCTCATGGAAAAGATTCAAGACTACATACGTAATATCCCTGATTTTCCAAAACCAGGCATTCAATTCAAAGATATTACGCCATTAGTGAAACACCCTGAAATTCTAAAAGTGACAGTTGAAGAGCTCATTAAGCCATTCATTGAGGATAATATTTCTTATGTTGCCGGGATGGAGGCACGTGGTTTCATTTTTGGCACCCTGGCGGCCAGTGTCCTGGGGACCGGGTTTATCCCGTTACGAAAACCCGGAAAATTACCTTATGATGTCCAGTCCATCAGTTATGACCTGGAATATGGTTCTGCCGCGTTAGAAGTTCATGTGGATGCCGTTAACCCCGGCGATAATATTATTCTGGTAGATGACCTGATCGCCACCGGCGGCACCGCTGCTGCAAGTTGCATGCTATTGGAAAAACTCGGTGCTGTGATTAAAGGATGCGCCTTTGTGATAGAACTGGATGATCTTAACGGCAGGGAAAAATTAGCTCGATATCCCGTACATTCACTGATTCACTATTGATTTTTCAACCGGCTAACAGTCCAACTACCATACTTCTCCACTCGCTAATATCACAAAGGTGTTCATATATGTGCAACCCTATCAAGTAGCCATCCTCTTTTTTACGGCACCAGGTCAACTGACACATATGATTATATTCGACACCTGTGTGTCGATTTTCAACCTTTAGCATACAACGTGTAGATTGCGGTATCTCTACATCGACTACCAGGCAGATTCCGGTAAATGACAGGTCGCGGGTAACACATTCAATTAGATTGTCGTCACTATCATTCATAGACTCTGTCGAAATTAACTTTAACCGACTATTCAGTCTCGTTAGTAACCGTGCTTCTGATCTTTTTTCATCCATATTGTAATTTTGTCATTCCAGTTTTTTAATCATCAAATGTACTGCAATCAGTATTCCTAATCCAAAATAAATTCCCACCAGTGCAACCAGCATCAGAATTGCTGCTGAGACGGTAATCACCCCGGAACGTCCAAGATAGACTATTAACACACTCAGTGCGGTAAAACTGAACATTACCACCGCAAGAATGATTAATTTTAGTCGCGGTGTTTGATCGGTATTTTTATTTTCTTTGGTCAATTCGTCAATATAATTTGATATTTATTAATTTCTATTCAGCATACATAATATATCAACTAAAGTCTTATACTCTGTCTCAAAAAAAACAATTACATGATGAAAAATAATATCTCTTTTCTAATGTTGATAGCCGTGATCGGGCTCTTATATGTCAGACCGATCACTGCGCAGATAGAACCTGGCAGGCCAGTTGTCATATTAATGACGCCACAATTCATTTATGCTGGTTCTCTGGATTCAGATCTGCCCGATTATGAAACTGCCAGCATTGAAGGGCTTTTCAGCAATGAAAACCACGGAAAAATTGATAACTGGTTCGCCTTCGAAATCATGTTACAAGGTATTTTTTATAATGGGCTGAATGTCAGGCCTGAAGGACAGATGCTGATCCTGGCAATACCACCGGGAAACAACCGTGATGCGTGGTTGCAAATAGTATCAATTATATTTGACCGTTTTAAGATACCAGAACTTTATATTCATGAAACAGATGCCTGGGATAAAGCCATCACACCGGAACTCACCCCCGGTGAAAAACTCTATTGGATAGCAAGGGATGATCTCTAGCGCCCCATTCTACACATCATATGGTCTGTTTAATTAATCACAGACTTAAGGTGAAGGCTTGTTTCAAATTTCTGATGTATTTTCATGATGTTGAAAAAATTTAGCAACCTCTTCTATCTCATTGTGTATACGCATATCCGGCAAGCTTTTAATAAACACCTTGCCATAGGATTTCACTGTTAATCTTGGATCACAAATCATCAAAACCCCATAATCATTACTGTCCCGGATCAATCTACCTATGCCCTGTTTAAGACTGATGACCGCCTCGGGTAATTGATACTCCATGAAGGCATTACCGCCCTGTTCCTCAATGCGCCTTAATCTTGCCTTCAATACTGGGTCATCCGGGGTAGCAAAGGGTAGCTTATCTATAATGACACATGACAAGGCCTGGCCTTTCACATCCACACCCTCCCAAAAACTGGAAGTACCCAGTAGAATACTGTGTGGCGTCTCCCTGAAGGCATCTAGCAATTCAGTCCTGGGGGCGTCTCCCTGTCTAAGCACAGGATAGGATATCTTGTCACCGATAATCTCCGCAGCGATCCTCAATGCTCGATGACTGGTAAAAAGAAAAAAAGCCCGTCCCCTGGTTAATTTCAATATAGGTATTACTGCCTCCACTACCATCTCTGTGTACCCTTGAGACCTGGGATCAGGCAGACCCGGGGGTAGATACAGCATGGCCTGGTTTTGAAAGTCAAATGGGCTTGACCACGAATGATGCCTGAGATCAGACAATCCCATTTGATTCATATAATGATTAAAATTGTCTTTCACCGCGAGGGTTGCTGATGTGTAAATGCATAAACAATCGTAATCTCCCATCCTTAGCTGAAATAGTTCGGATACATTTAGTGGGGTCTGGTGCAAAAGAAATCCCCGACCCCGTATCTCAAGCCACTGTACAAAATCAGTAGTTGGATCCTCAATAAACATATTCAGCATATCCAGAAACGTATCGCAACGTTTATAACAGTTATTGAGATCTTTACCCCGGTCGGCAAAACTATCCAGGACCTGATGCACTTCCATGATCCGGTCAAACAGGTTTGTTAAGGCAGTATTCACACCTTCAGTCTGTTTTATTTCAAACCAGGCAATACGGGAGTCATATTCATTAAAAGCCAGACGCGTTTGCCGAACTGCAGTTTCCAACCTGTCCAGTGTTTCCAGTAATTCCTGCATGTCCGCTGCCTCAGCATAATATGCCTGGCGGGTATCCCTGGCTAACTCATAAAGCTGATGACTACTTATCGACTGTCCAAAAAACTGGGTAGCAAGATCCGGCAATTGATGTGCTTCATCAAATATCACGACATCTGCGTTTGGCAGTATCTCTCCATAACCTTTTTCACGTAATGCCATATCCGCCAGTAACAAATGATGATTAACTACTGTCAGGTCTGATTCTGCTGCGTTTTTTCTTGCCTTAAACACATAACAATCATCATAAAAGGCGCATTCTGCTCCAAGACAGTTTTCTGTGGTCGATGTGACCATATATCTGATTTGGGCATCTTCTGCGATGGTGGTTAATTCTGACATGTCGCCATGACCTGTCTGGTTCGCCCATTGCCTGACTTCGAAAAGTTGTGTGGCGAAGCGTTGATTCTCTGCGGTTTGCTCCTTTTCCATCAGTTCAAGACGATAAAGGCATAGGTAATTTGCCCGGCCCTTTAACAGGGCGGTATGGACAGGAACACCGGTAGCTTGCTGAATGATCTTTAAATCCCGCTGATATAGCTGGTCCTGCAGGTGTTTGGTACCCGTTGAAATAATCACTTTTTTACCGGATAGAATGGCCGGAATCAAATAGGCAAATGTTTTCCCGGTCCCCGTACCCGCCTCAAGAATAATCGATTGATTTTCGTAAATAGCCTCATCAATTGACTCAGCCATTTGCAGTTGTTGCGGGCGCACTTGATAGTTTTTGATTAACCCTGCTAACGGGCCGGATTCAGCGAGAATGTCCCCTGGAGTAAGCACGTTTATAAACCCAGTCAAGCCCGGTTAGCGGGGAATGACAATATCTTTTCCAGGTTATTTAACTCTCGCATCTGCATAAATAACCTATCCACACCCAGCGCGACTCCTGCGCATTCAGGGAGGCCGTGCTCCAGGCTATTAATAAACCGGGTATCAATGGGGATTTCATCCTGCCCAGTAACCTTACGTTTTCGATTGTCTGTTTTAAATCGTTGCAACTGTTCATCGGCATCAATTAATTCATGGAATCCATTGGCGATTTCAACCCCATGAATAAATAATTCAAATCGCTCTGCAACCGGTACATCAGTATTTCTAATTCTGGCCAATGCCGCCTGGCAGGCAGGAAAATCATAAAGAATTACCGCCCTTTCACTGGCAAGCGCGGGGTTAATGCTGTGACTGAAGATAAAATCCAGTAGTGTTGCCCTGTCATCAACTTCAGATTCCAGACCGTAGTAGCTGGCCTTCTCCTGCAAGGACTCAATACTGACTAGATGGGGGTTAAGACCTGTACAAGTCTCAAATATTTCACCGTATGACTTACGTTCAACCTCAACAATACCCAGCCTTGATAGCAGTAAAATCAACTCATCTATTAATTGATGCTGGTTATATCCCACACGATACCACTCCAGCATGGTAAATTCCGGTTGGTGGATGGGGCCAGTTTCCTTGTCCCTGAATACCTTACAAATCTGATAAATTGAACCATATCCAGCCGCAATTAATCGCTTCATTGCGAACTCAGGTGAAGTATTTAAATAAAATACAGCAGGTTCTGGTTCAGATGGAGAATGAATTAGTGTCTTAAGGCTTTCCAGGTTAGGGTCTGTATTACCGTACTGTGATAAAACCGGCGTTTGTACTTCCATAATGTCTCTTTCCTCCATGAATCGACGTATGAATTTATAAAGCTGGGCGCGTTGGCGTATGATATCCAACGACGCACTGGGCCGCCAGTCCGTAGTCACAATGTGATCCTTAGGCCGATTATTTTCCTAATCCTTTGCCCTGGACATGTATTCACCGTTGCGGGTGTCCACTCTGACCAGCTCACCTTCCTCAACAAATAACGGCACTTTAATTATTGCGCCCGTTTCCAGGGTCGCTGGTTTTGTCCCACCAGTAGCGGTATCTCCTCTTACTCCGGGATCGGTTTCAGTAATCTTCAGAATGACAAAATTCGGGGGGGCGACACTAAGTGGAGTATTGTTCCACAATGTCACTTCACACTCTTCTTCACCTTTTATCCATTGGGCTGCATCAGAAACTGCATTTTTGTCAGCCATATACTGTTCATAGCTCTTGGGGTCCATGAAATGCCACATATCTCCATCGTTATAGAGATACTGTAAGGTCAAATCAATGACATCTGCTGCCTCTACAGAATCACCCGATTTATAGGTCTTCTCCAGGACACGTCCCGTCTTTAAGTTTCGGATTCTCACCCTGTTAAAGGCCTGACCTTTACCTGGTTTTACGAACTCATTTTCGATTATTGAGCATGGATCGCCATCAATCATTAATTTCAGACCTGAGCGAAATTCATTTGTACTGTAAGTTGCCATAATTATAAATCCATAGTGCGTGATAAAGCGGCGTATGATACCTTGAAACCCATGGGCATTTCGAGTTGGAAGACAGAATTACAATCCAGTATTCATCATTATCAGGACCTTGCAGAGGTGTGCAACCTGAAATTAAAGGGCTTGCCTGCCTCGGAAAACAAACAATCCGGCTTTCCAGTTAAGGTCCCAAGGCCATTTTTGTCTAGGATTGATATAAATAACCCCGCCGATCCATTACTCCTGCAGATACTACCGACTATTGATGAAAATCATGTCTCTCCCGGCTTTCAATCGGACGCGGTTGGTGAACTTAATAAACATTTAACGCCGGGACTGATCAAAAAATACCATGGCAGGGCGTTATTAATTGCCACGGCGACTTGTCCTATCCATTGCCGGTATTGTTTCAGGCGTCACTATCCATACCAGGAGAACCAGGCTAGTCAGGATAATTGGGCAGAGGCCATATCAGCACTACGGAAAGATTCTTCTATTTTTGAAATTATTTTGAGTGGTGGAGACCCGCTTTCACTGTCCGATGCAAAACTTGAAAAGTTAATCGGCCTGCTTGAAAACATTCAACATTTGAAATACCTGAGAATCCATACCCGTTTCCCCGTTGTGTTACCAAAACGAATCACCAATCATTTGCTCGATTTGCTACGCCAGACACGTTTCAGAACAACGATGGTATTACATATTAACCATGCCCAGGAAATAGACGATGATGTCGAGCATGTCCTGCATAAGCTACACTTGTCCAATCTGCAACTATTAAACCAGTCTGTTCTACTTAAGGGTGTGAATGACGATGCAAAGATTCTGACAAAACTCAGTGAATCACTTTACCTGAACCATGTCCTGCCCTATTACCTGCATTTACTTGATCCGGTTCAAGGGGCAGCACATTTTGATGTAGATGAAGGGGTCGCCAGAAACCTGATGGAACAATTACGCATTAATCTTCCAGGGTACCTGGTACCACGTCTGGTGAAAGAGATCCCGGATACTCTATACAAAACCCCTTTAATTTAGTCAGGTAATCCCTGTAGCAAGTGACTATTTTTTTATCCGGGCACGGGCCTTCTCTGCCGCTTTTTTCAACTTTATGACCTGTTTTTTCTCCCACCTCTCGCCAGCCACCAGCATTTTCTTGGCCTTCTTTTCACTAATTTTCACCAATTCTTTTTCACGTTTGAGTGCATCATTCAGAAGGTCTTTGAGTAGCACAATTTCGTTCCTGGCCGATGCCCTGGCAGCCTTAAGTGTCGCTTTTGTGACATCCAGTTCTTTCTTTAATGCATTAACCAACTCTGCCCTGCTCTTTTTGGCATCTTTCTGCTTGGTTGCCCTGGATTTCTTTGCCTGTGGTTTACTCTTATTCGCAACGGGCTTCTTTCTGGTTACCGGCTTCTTTTTTTGCCGTTGCCGTTTTGCTGGCGGTCTTCCTTTTGGTGACTTTTTTCCTTTCCGTGGGCGGTTTTATACTAGTCGGTTCATTTGAATCAGATTCACTCATTTGTCTGTCCCTCCCGGAATCATCTTGTATCTGGCCAAGTTATAATATTGTCAGGATATAACTATGATAAAGATCAAAGCTAATGCATATTATAATGCATCATATCAACAACGAAACTTCTTTACCTTATTGTTTTATATAATTTTTAACGTCTTTTTATGATTATAAAATAGCGTTTTTTCTCCTTAACGCGCGCTTTTATTCAGGAATATACTGACAGACCAAAAACTTATCATCTTAAATACTCATATCTTTCTTCCGCGATAATTAGAAGACAAAAACAATTCAACTGAACGGTATATTTTAATCTATATAATTAGCTTTGCGCTTGAAATTTCATATGGATATACTCGCCTATAACATTATCGACTGATTATTGAGGGCAAGTATGAAAGGGAAAATTGCATTCGAAGAACATTTTGCGATTCCTGACACGTCGGATCAGGCAAAACCGTTTGCCGGTGACAGCGGCGTATGGGATGACTTTACACGTGAAATCCTTGATCTGGATGAGGAACGGCTGGAGCATATGGATAACAGTGGCATTGAACTCGCCTTATTGTCTCTCAATGCGCCTGGCCTGCAATCGATATTAAATGCCGATAAAGCCATGAATATTGCAAAAAAAGCCAATGACACCATGGCCGAAGCCGCACAAAAATATCCAGGTCGCTACGGCGGTATGGCCGCCCTGCCAATGCATGACCCGGAAGCTGCAGCAAGAGAACTTACCCGTTGTGTCAAAGAACTTGGGCATAAGGGAATCCTGATAAATGGGTTTCAACAAATAGATCAACCTGATAATCAGGCTTATTACGACCAACCCGAATATCGACCATTCTGGGCCACAGTACAGGAACTGGATGTACCTTTTTACCTGCATCCCAGGATGACCATACCGTCTCAAGCCCGTGCTTATCAGGACCATCCCTGGTTAATGAGTTCACCCTGGGGCTTTGCAGTAGAGACGTCTACTCATGCATTGCGATTATGTGGCTCGGGGCTATTTGAAGATTACCCCAATCTCAAAATTTGTCTGGGGCATTTGGGCGAAGGCATACCATTTGGTTTATGGCGAATCGATGCACGCATGGCCTTCTCTCCAAGAGGATATCGAGGCCAACGTCCATTAGGTGATTATTTTCGAGAAAATTTTCATCTGACAATAAGTGGTAACTTCAATGACGCCGCATTCAGGTGCACACTGGAGATGTTTGATAACGATAAAATCTATTACAGTGCAGATTACCCTTTTGAACGCATGGAAGATGCCTCACAATGGTTTGATAATACTCAAGTTATAACAGACGAGCAGCGCCTCAAAATGGGTCGGGAACACGCTATTAAATTATTTAAACTGGACCTTGAATAAACTTGGGATTGTTTTGATTAAAGGCGTATTTTACCGGTTTCGGCAATAGTGATAACAGGATAAGTCTGGCCAATGTCCATACGGGCAGTAAAATCATAACTGACGGAATCAGTATTACGCCGTGCCAAATCTCGCAACAGGCTAATGCTGCCCATCAGATTGATCTGGGCAATCACCGTAACTACCGCCTCATCATACGGCCCAATATCGGGCAGATCATTAGCAACGCCGGTGACGACCTTGTTGCCTTCCATACTGATATCGTAACTCATACCCACAATTTCCAGTGGGACACGGTTTGGATTGGTTACTCTCAAGGTGATTTCAAATTCAGGGCTGAGACCGGCGGTATTTCTAATCTCAATATCCATTATGGAAAATGCCGGCTCCTGGAAGTCTGTAGGGATCGTGGCACATCCAAAAATCAAACTGATTGAAATGATAACGAGTGATTTTTTTAATAAATTAAACATGACTATCCAGATAATAGTTAAAATCGTCGAGATTTTTTTAGCCCTGGATTAATACTATCCAATTGGGCCTGCACATCATCACAACTACATTCATAGACGATTTCTCTACCCATCACATTTCCGACATAGGCCTGCCTGCTGCGAGTAGGGGTCAGGTCACAGCTGACACTGTGCACACCTTGCCCTACAACCACCTGGATTCGGTCTGCTCGTTTACTCAATACCACCACATCCATGGTCTGGCCACTCTCGGTGACCCGAACAGCAATCTTTTCATCATTCATTCTTTTAGTCCTGAAGAATTGTTTTTCATAAAATCACCTCGTAGAAAGATGCTATTCATCTTTAACTATCAACCAAACGGTCTGACCCCAATTAACGATCCATGCAACCATATCGCAAATATCACATATAGTAACAGTCCCCCTAGGACGCAGATAATGATATTTAACCTGGATTCAGGGATGTGGGGAACTTCTCTTATAGGGCGTCTTTTTACCGAAACTCTATCAACAACGGCCCAGACCAGAAAACTGCCAAACAATATAATATCGGCTACCGAACCGTTTACCAGCAAGTGGGCCAATGCCCAGAGTTTAACAGCAACCAATTGTGGGTGCTTTAACTTGTTATTAATAGCACTGGGGAAATATGGTGCTAACATCAGGATGAAAAACGGCATCAATAACAATGCAGAGACATGTCTTAACCAAAGTGGCGACACATAGATTATGTCTGCCGTTAACCGATAATCAGCATAGCCATAAATTATCAGGACCAGACCTATTATTGAGATCAAACTATAGAAACCTTTCCACATCAGTTCATTTTTCTCCGCCATATTATTGCGGAATGACAGGGCAACAATAGAACTTGAGTGGATGCCAAAAAATATAATTAATCCGATTATTAATTTAATCATTTAATCTCTGCCTTATGTCTGCTTCATCATTCGATATAATAGTCATACAATCCACATCATCCCAAAAGCGCTTGTTAATTTTAGGTAGCTTGAACAGTAATTTTAAGATGACCATAGGTGTAAATTTTTCATCATCTCCCACCGCCAGCACATAATTTCCTGAATTAGATTCATTATAGACCTTGATATAATACGTTCCTGCCTCAAAATTTGTCGTACTTTTAAATTTTTCTCCAAATTCAGGCCCAATCCAGTACCACTTTTTACCGTATTCTTCATACCATGGCCACCATTCAAACTTATCATCATTAAATTCTGCAATAAGTTCCATCTTTTCATTAAATATTGAAAAGGCAAATCGCTGATAATATTCACAATCTTCAATCTTCGGTGAAGTAATACCGGCATAAAACTTAAATTCGACGGGGCTACTTATCTGATAATAATGTGCTTCTCCATTCAAAGATGAAAAAATCGCCTTGGACACTTCAGGCTCTTCAATTACATAAGGATTTGCCCGGGTGGATTCAAAATCATTTAACACAGGTTGGTGCGCAAATGACATATAGGGCTTAAACACCAATGCTGCTAACAACATGGATTTTAAAGAAACTTTCAGTATTCTAGATTTTTCAATATTCATCTTCACCTTCATTTTAAATAAGTTGTTATTGCGCAACCCATGCCCATTATATTAAAAATAAAATATATTATTTGAATAAAATATTTTATTTATCTACAAAAAGATTCAATTAAATTTCAAAGAGGCAATCAACATGAGTATGGAGGACAAACGTAGGCTAAAACGTTATTCTGTAAGGCTCAAGGTCTATGATCAGGACA
>JAURPG010000038.1 GCA_030835405.1 Gammaproteobacteria bacterium
ATCACCACGACTTGTCATGCCAACACATCAAGGAGTACAGTAGTCAATTAAACCCAAATCCTAACTTTGAAAGTGGTACCGTTACTGGGGGCAGGTCAGTGTGATTCGAAGGGCGGGTGACAGGTTCGTCGCGGCCGCCTTAATATATGAAGGATTCTCTTATGCGCAGTTTAAATAATATCATGTTAATATCGACCGTGATGGATTACAATTTTGCGTGTGCATGCATCAGTGATTGCGAGAAAACCACAGTATGAATGAAAGAAAAAAACTTTCCCTCATAATCAATTATACCGGGATAATGTTCATTCTGGCCCTGGGATTTTTTTTATACCAGTTTGTAAATACCAATTATGATCGTTTTGGGATACATTTTCGCTTTTTAACGTTCTGGGCACTTACCGGTGCACTGGTGATATCAGGTTTACTGCTTATTAAGAGAGTTAGAGGCACCCTGGAAAATTATCATGCTTTGTCTTCTACAGTAGCGGTCTTAAATGCTGTGGTTGTATTTCTTTACTGGAAAATGTTCTTTATTGATCCGTCACTGGTAAACATCGAACCATTGCCATGGTACCAGGAATATTATTTACATATTGTTGGCCCATCGTTGATTATTATTGATGCGTTAATTATTAATAAGAGTTTTACCCGGCATAAACAGGCGTTATCCGGTATCGTCTTGATCTGTGTAATTTATATTTTATGGATTGAATATGTGGTGAGTCCGCTTAATCTATCCCCGGTTGGAGAAATCACCCGGGGATTGCCATATCCCTTCTTAAATAATTTATCATCCATGCAGAGATCCATGTTTTATGGATCGACAATACTGACGGCAATCAGTTTTTATATGGTGGGTTGGTTTATTGCCTTTATTTATACCAGGATTCAGAAACGAAAACTGGTAGCGTATTAATAACAATCCATACGCTACGCAAATTTATGATATCAAGCCAACTGCTTAGCCTGGTATATCTCTGGCTTAAAAATCTTTTCTTAACGTGATACCAAACGTTCTCGGTTCTCTCGGGTAGGCGGTGAGTTTGCCGTCCTGTAGTGGTGTATCAAACACTGTACCAAACCAGCTCTCGTCAGTGAGGTTCCTGGCCCAGAGCATGGCCTTGATGTCATAAGGCGTATTTAAAACTGCTCTCATGTTCAAAATTCCAACACCATCCTGTAGTGAGAAAGGATCGTTGTTATTATGCATGAACTGGTTAGAGTAATAGACATATTCAACGCCAATAGTTAAATCATAATCTGAACTCAGCTGGAAGGCTTTTTCACCATTAACTGACAAGAAATGTTTAGAGACATTGGCAACCCGATCATCACTGCGGTCGCAGTAACCCACGCTGTTCAATTGTGATGACTCTGATGCATTTCCGGTATGAAAAATGTTGGATATTTGACAATTACCGCGGTCAAAATCCTTGAATTTGGCCGACGTATAGGCGTAGGCGATGGACAGCCCGATTGTATCCTCAGGGTAAAAGAACATCTCCGCCTCTAAACCCTGCACTTTAACTTTACCGGCATTCTGGAGGTTAAAAGCAGTGCCTGTGAAGGTATTGGTTTGCAGGTCTTCAACATCCATATCATAAAGGGCCGCATTAAACCTCAGACCCTGTTCAGGGAAATCTTTCTTGACGCCAAGCTCCAGGGTAGTGGTATCTTCTGCCCCAAAAATCACATCAAAAGCGGCATCAATCCTGTCCGTATTGGTTCCCCCAGATTTATAGCCGGTACCATAATTGATGTAGACTAGACTGGTATCATCCGGGTGAACTGACAACCCGATATCGCCGGTCAAACGATCGTCATTAAGTTCCTCATCAATATTATCTCTTGGGCAGAATCTTGCTGAAATGGAACAGTTAGCCCAGCCATCGACATAAAGTACATTTAACGCCGGCAAGAATGGGGTAGGGTCCAATGCTGCCAGGGCGGCATTGAACGTTCCGCCTGTCCCGTCACCGGGAGGTGCGCCCAGAAATGCCAATGCCTGTGCACCGGTAATACCAAGCGCCGCGCTAATTGCATCGACGTTTAGATCGGTCGCCCCGGGTGTTGTTACCGTTTCATTGAATGTACTCATCAGGTCTTTACTTTCATCTGTATAGCGGATGCCAGCATTTATTGTCAGCCAGTCATTAATGTCAAAATCAAATCTTCCGAATAATGCAATGGATTTGTGCGTCTGGTCGCTGACGTCCTGCATTGTGTTACCGGCAGCAATTGGACTACCTATAGTACTGCCGAAGCTTGTCAGGTATGCAGCATTGATAAACCCGATCAGTTGAGGAGACATGGCATTTATCAGTGGTTGCAGGACATCGGGGGAGGCGGCGGTCACATAGTTTGAAAGTAGACTTTCCAATGTAAGATTGTCATCAGCCTTGAGGTCCTGTTTAAACGCATAAATACCGGCAATATAACGAAGTCGCTTTTCAGCACTACTGGACAGCCTGATTTCCTGCGACAATGCAGACTGTTCAGCGCTGGTAATACGGCTGGCTAATTGGACATCAGTAAAGTCAGCATCGTATGCATCGGAAATATCGAAATCGCGATAAGAGGTAATAGAAGTCAAGGTGTGGTTATTGATGTCCCAGTTGATTTCTGCTGAAAAACCAAAATCAGAATTTGACGAATCCGGCACCTGGTTTAACGCAAGCTCATAGTCCTCGAAGCTTCCCGTCCTGTATACGGTACCGCCGAGTTGTTGAATAATGGCATCGGTTCCTGGAATCGGATTGCCATTGTCCGTTCTATCAGAGGCGATCAGACTGTCCTTAACGACAAGGACTCCACAACATGCTTCGTTCATTTCCGAATAATCCAGTATGGCCCTGACTGAGAGAGTATCCGTTGGGGTGAATAAAAATTGCTGTCTAAAACCTTTCCGGTCCCTGTCATTCAGGTCTTCCCCTGATGTAATATCATTTACAAAACCGTCCCTGCTGCTGAGGAATAAGGTCGTTCTGGATGCCAGATTTTCACTCAGACTTAAATTGAAGGCCCCACTCAGATTGATTAAAGAATGATTCCCAAAGCTTGCCTCAATAAAGCCATCTGTTTCATGAGAAGGTTGAACCGTTCTGATTAATACCGCACCAGAGGCTGAGTTCTTTCCAAACAAGGTACCTTGAGGGCCCCGGAGAACTTCGATGGCCTCAACATCAATAAGTTGGTTAATCATTGAGCTTTGCCTGGCCCGATAGATACCATCTATATACAGGCCAACTGAGGATTCCAGTCCAAAATTTTGTGCACCTGTGCCGACACCTCTAATGGCAAAATTACCCGTACTGGAACTCTGATTGGCGCCTACGATCAAACCGGGCACACTGGTCATTAATTCAATGACATCCTTGATTGAATTATCCGAAAGAAACTCTTCACCATATGCGGAGATGGATATCGGTACATCCTGGATATTTTCCTGCCGTTTCTGGGCGGTGACGATAATTTCTTCGAGAACCTGGGCCGGTAGTTTGGCGGGGCCTAAAGCTATTCCAAGAAGTATTAGAATGAGTAATTTGTTCATAATATTTGGATCTCTTTCGTTGAGTGTGGTGATGGCCACAGAATGGAAGTTACCTGTCAGTTGCGTTACCTGATTTATGTTTATTATTTGTTCTCCAAAGATTATAAATAATTACGCATAAATGGTTAAGCTATAATTTTACTCCTGTATTTTTCAGTAAATTACAGCATTTATGTTTATTATTTGTTCTCCAAAGATTATAAATAATTACGCATAAATGGTTAAGCTATAATTTTACTCCTATATTTTTCAGTAAATTACAGCAGAGTCACTTTGGTTTCACTTGTCAATCGAAGTGACCTGCCCCCAGTAACGGTACCACTTTCAAAGTTAGGATTTGGGTTTAATTGACTACTGTACTCCTTGATGTGTTGGCATGACAAGTCGTGGTGATTTTGTCTCTGTCATCACTGTCTGCGGTGCCGGTGACCGGTA
>JAURPG010000039.1 GCA_030835405.1 Gammaproteobacteria bacterium
GGCCCCGAGGGTTATGAATTCCTGGCCCCCATGAAGAGTCTCATTGATGCCGGTGTTCGGGTAGCGGCCGAGACCCACAGTGCCGGTCCACCGGATCTGTTATTCCGCCATATGCCGCTGTTTACCACCCGTACCGCTGCGGGTCGGACTTCGGCACCGGAGGAATCGGTTGACCGTGTTATCGCATTAAAGTTATTCACTTACGCCAATGCCCAATCCATGCTGGCAGAAGACTATATCGGTTCACTTGAGGTGGGTAAATTTGCTGACATTGCCATCATCGAGAACAATTACCTGGAGCAACCGGAATCAGAACTTGAAAATAACAAGAACCTGGTAACAATAGTTGGTGGAAAAGTAATCTACCGTGATCCAGCGGCCCCCTGGAACGTCACCAACTAACTGGTTTATCAAGCAAGTACAGCTCACCATACCCATTACCTGATATTCAGGTAATGGGTATCTTTTTTACCCGGAAGAAAACAAAATCGTTGCTGTTATAATAACTGAATGACTTGATGGTACACCTGAGGATATCCATCTCATATAATCTGATTTTTGTATCAGTCAATGACAGGAAACACACAGTAACTAAATTCAGCAGTGCGATGGGGGAAATGTGACAGAAATTCAACGATTAATGAAAAGCCGGGCAATGGTGTTGTCTCTGCTTATCGTCTCCATCCTGGTACTTCTGTGTGCTGTAATAATTCTTTCATCTCTTAAAGGCTTACCTGAGAACTGGTATCCGTTTTCAGAGATATCACAGAGTAATTTAAGGGAAAATGAATTAATACGCGGCTGGGCCACTGTTGATAAGGACAGTCTGCTAATCGGTGATCTCGTCCATTACAATATACGCCTGCTATGGAGAAATGAACGAATAAGTCCGGATACTGAAACCTTTAAAGGTGGTATCGGCTTTTTCCCATTAAACAGGGTGGGAGTGACGGAAAATACCAGACGATTTGCCGGTAATATTTCTGAATATAACCTTGATTTTACTCTCCAGGCTGTGGATGTTGATCCGGCACAAAGCTATGTGCTTTCACCACCCACTGTCTATTTTACCGATAAGGACCAGGATTCCGGTGAGCTTCAATCTTATCGAATCACCGGGCCCCAGATCCATATCGGTGAGTTTTATCCACAGAATGTCTCAAAAATTCCGTTACTGTCTATTAAGGGAAAAATAAACGATCCGAAAGTGCTTAGAAGCACAATTCTGGGATTGTCCGGATTGGTGCTGATTGGTCTGGCGGTCTGGTTAGCCTGGTTTTTTGGACGTGTCCGCAAGGTTGAGACACTGTCAGAGCCGGAACAGCTCTGGAGGGAATTCCAGCAAATAAAATCCGGGGATCGCAAACCCAGAGAATACCTGTCGCAATGTGAATTGATTTTTACTGATCTCATTATGTACAAACTGGAAATGAACCCGGCTGAATTCTGGTCTGGTAAACATTCTGACGATTCACAATGGGATGAAGTCGTCAACAATGGCAGGAAAATTTTCTACCAGGGGTATTTCAAAAAAGAGCCCGAAGAAAAATTGTTGGATCAGATTACTAAAATGCTTGATGGATTATTTTCACAGTTGGTGGAGGAGGAAAGACTCAAGGCCGAGATACTTCCATCCTGGTCCGCGCGTCTTGCCAGGCAACCTCTCCTGACGTCATTTTGTTCAGTCGTGTTGGTGACAGCAATTGTTGTTATTATCTTATCCATTAATTCAAATAGCTGGGGTTCACGAGAAGTCAGAGAGTACAATCGGATTGTCGATGTATTAACAGGCGATGGTCTGGTGGAAGACAAATACGAAGAGATCATGGAGTTTACCGAGGTTGCCAGCGGGAAACGGGTCAAGGCGGCCGCTTTGTATAATGCTGGAACATTTTCTGCTACGCCTGAACTGGTGGGCCAGGACATCTATCAGCAGGAAGCACTGCTTGAAGTCATGTTCCAGGAACAACGTTTATATCTGGATGCACTTTTACATTCATTAAATATGGAGGATCCGTTTCTGCTTATCGCCATGATCAGGGACGGCATCCGATTTATGACCATGGGTGAAACGACATTGAAAACAGCAGTCAGGCTTTCCCCCACCGATATGGACATCCGTAGAAACCTGGAATTGATAAAAAAAAGACGTGATGCCTATGCCGATACCATCGCAGATTTATTACAAGAGGGTGAGGAGTCAGAAGGGACTGGTGAAGTCTTACAGCAGACCTTAATGGATCTGGAGCAATTTATGCAAATGGAAATGCCCGAAGAGTTTGCAGAGCTTGAAGAAGGTAAAGATGACAAGGACTATTTTATTCTTGAAGGATTTTAACAGGTTAATATTTAACATATGATTTCCTCATTAAGTTTTTTGTCGCTGACGCTTTCGTTAATAATCTTGCCGTTTATCCTTGTCCTTGCCTGGGAATTATGCCAAAAGAGAAAACGATCGGTCATTGCCCTGACCGATCTGGAATTTTTAAGACATAGCGGTTGCGTCAAAGGCAAGTTCAGGCACATTGTAAGAGTCATGTTATCGTTGATGCTGGTGTTATGCCTGGGAGTAATCTGGTCAGGCCCCATATTGCACTCAGAGGTACCTGTGCTGGTTGGTGGTGAGCAGTCTTCTCAGAAAAATCTCATGATCGCTATCGATATTTCCCGATCCATGGGGCAACCACTGGAAATCCCGGATCGAGAAGAGAGATTCGAACGTTATGGTGCTAACCAGCCCGTTACGGATGACCAGTCATCTGAACCGACCCGTTATGAATCAGCGAGACAGACTTTTTATAATTTTCTTGAAAGATTTAAAGGTTCACGGATTGGGTTGATTCTATTCAGCACGGAACCATTTCTTGCAAGGTGGCCCACCACTGAAACCGACAATAAGTTCATTGAAGTCCTGGAAGAAAGTATTGGTCCTGGGGAGACTTCACAATTACAACGATTCTCCTCCCTGACCAACATTGACGAGGCCTTGAGGATGTCCAGGGAAGTCATCGCCAGACAATCCGATGGAGATGGTGGGGCGATTATCCTGATATCAGATGCAGAGGATGAACTTGAAAATATGGGCCTGGCCATCAGGGTCACCCGTTCGGCAGGTATCAGGTTATACACAATTGGTGTGGGAATTTCCGAAATTATTGTAGATAAATTATCCGAAGAGTTCTCCGGTGATACGGGTTTTAGGATCTTTCATGTGGATTCAGAGGAGGAAATGCAGGAAGCCTATGACCTGGTATCAGAACTGGAAGAGGCTCCTCGCTATATCAATGAAGAGCAGGAATATACCACTGATCTTAGATGGTTAATCGCATTGGTCCTGTCATTGCTGGGCCTGGTGGCCGTTATTTCGTCTGAAACCCTGTTTCATCAATCATGGATTTCCAGCAAATAAAAACTGATAAAAACTATGTATTTTGAATATACAAAGATCCTGTTACTACTGGTGTTATTGATACCGGTATTTTTTCTTTTGAGGCGCAGCAAAACCCGTGCGCAAAATTTTGCCAGGGTTTACAAGGCCAATGCGCCGGTGAAATTATATTTTCTGTTAAAGAATATTTTTGTCTTCACCTTTTTAACTTCCATGATTGCCGTTGCGGCCAGGCCTTATATTGAATCGAATCAATCGGGTGATTTTTTGTTCCTGGTCGATGTCTCAAGAAGTATGGATGCCAGGCAGACCTGTGGCGATCTCACCTTTCTGGAACGATCTAAAGTTGTGATGCGAAAAATATTAGATGAAATGCCTGAAGCCCGGTTTGGAATTGTTATATTTGATCGGTTTGCCTTTCCAATTACCCAAATGACTTCAGACTTTGAATACCTAAATGAAGTCATAGATGAAGGTATCCATATAGGCATGACATTTGAAGCCACAAAGACTGAGTTGGCAAACTCCCTTGAAGTTATCGCGGACAAGAAACTCAGATTGCCGGATATCTATGGAAATGTTAAAAAAGTAATCTTATTAAGCGATGGTTATGTCTCGGGCGCATATCGCAGGAGATTTGCCGAGCCGCTGGAGAAGTTACGCAGTAACGGTATAAGCGTCTCTACAGTGGGGGTAGGAAACCCTTCTGAAACCCCTATTATTGCCGTGGAAAGAGATATCTGTACCACTCAGCATATCGAGATGGATGGTGAGACCGTTTTTATCCAGCTCCGGGATGACGTTCTTAAATTTATCGCAAGTGAATCCCAGGGTAAATATTATTCAGAAGGAGATACGGATACCTTGATCACTGATATTCGTTCGGGTCTGGAATTTATTGAAACTGATAACCCAACGGGACAGTACCGTCGGGATATGAGTTTTTTATTTATGGTAACGGGGTCTATAGGTCTTTTCGGTATGTTACTGCTGGGTGCGGATATCAGACCCGGGATTGCCAAAAAACAAATCGATTAATGCCTATAGTGTTACTTTAAAGACACCGCGTTCTTCAGGGTGCAGGGTACATTGGTATGGGTAGTCACCAAATGTGTGTATCTCCAGTCCCCAGCGTTCCTCGGCTTTTATCACCGGGCCGGTATAGGCAAAGTCCATTTTGTTTTTTAATCCGGGGACAAATACAATCCTGTGGTTCTCTGTGGACTTGTTTTCAATGATGATTGGCTGGTAGACACTGACTTCCACCTCGGGGTGACTGAATTTACCGTCCTGCAAGGTAATCTCGACAATGTCGGTAAAAAATGTCTTTTGTTGATATTTAATCCAACTGAATATTCCAAGATCCATAATCGGGTCACCATCGGTGGCCTTGACCTGGGCAACCCCGGCAAGCAACATGGCAGATATAGTGATGGTTGATACCAGCCTGTTAAAATTCAAATGTTTCATATTATTCACCGATAAAATGCACTTATAAGTTTTATAATGGTATAAAATCAGTTTATCATCACCCTTAAATGGTTGCCAGATACAGTTATTATTTCAAATAACACTCATTTATACATGTATCGATTACTAAACTTTTTTTTACCCATAATTATCATTGGACTCCTGGGTCTGCAACAGGTTCATGGAATTGATGGTGATCTGGGAAATCCATATGCCGATGGGATGTCAGATTCAGCTGGTTTACCCGCCACATATGACGGGACGTTGGACTATGGTGGTCAATACGAGGACTTATCTCCTCTCACCATGCTGGGTTCCGGAGTTTTGCTGCTAGGTGTAATCCTGGGTGGGACTATTCTGATTCGAGACAGAAAGCGAAAATCACCGGATCAATCTTAAATGCAATTCCGTCTTGCCAGTTCCACTGATATATAGAATATATTCATGCTAATTGCATCAATAAAGATCCTGAGCCTGGTATTGCTTACAGGGCCCTTTTTCTTTGCCAGGTTAAATACTGCCTCTGGTAATGAAACAGATTTGTTTCATTTTATAAAAACCAGACTTATGGTCCCTTTGATGCTATTTGCGGTCATGTATTTACTGTCAGTAATCATGGAAGAATTTGTATTTGCGTCCACGGGGCCAGGCCCGGAAGCACTGAATATAATATTAAGTATAATAATTACTATTCTCCTGATTAAGTCAGACCGGGTAACCAGGAATCTTTATATTAATCTAGTGCCTGCACTTGGACTATTAATGATTGTGGTGCATACGTATTGTTCACAGTCCGGTTTTAATTCAGGAATATATCCCTTTCTGGGATTAATTATTCATGTTGTTTCAGTTGCTATCTGGTTAGGTGGTCTGGGAATACTGCTGGCTTTATATTTATTTGGTAGTGGTTCCATAGAGCCTTTGGCAAACCAGTATAAAAAACATCTGGAATATCGTTTTTTTCAAACCACCCTGATACTACTACTGCTGTCTCTGGTATCCGGGGCCATATTAATGACGAGCAATGTGCATGATTTTGCAGTCATGGATTTTACACGGTATGGCCGGTATCTAAGCATCAAACTTTACCTTGTAGCAGCTATTATTATTTTTATATTGTTGGAGATAACGAGGTTAAAGTCTTTATTTGTTCCGGCAGAAGCAGATCAAAAAGCCAATTTGAAAACCAATACAATCCCGGCAAACATCATTAAAAGTATTTTGTTGGTATTTATTTTACTTTGTTCAGGCATCCTGACCAGGATCGACCCGCCTAAAATCGCACCATTTATAAACCCTCAAACCTGGCAGTTATCTGTTGAGGGGCAGAATGTTCAAATCGATATGCAACCTGTCGCCGGTAGCACAATAGATATTCGTTTTGAGGTTTTTTTGCCTGAAACGCTAATGCAAATGCAGCCATTGAATATGGAGTTTGACCTTTATGCTTCAGATACTGATGCCGGCACCTATCATGGTGAGGTTATACAGGTTAGTCAAAACAGTTTTCAGGGGGAAGCAACCTTGCCTGCGCCAGGAAATTGGCAACTGGTTTTGAATGTTAATATGGCAGACGGGGCGATGTTGTCAGGTAATCAGTCTTTTGTTGTACCTTCTCAACCCCTGGTTGAAGATGTACGTACCTATCTAAGCATATCTGCTATTACTTACAGTCATTCGAACATCATTAAATTCCTTGTGGGCATTGGTTTGGTTCTGGTCTATGGCTGGATGGTTCGAAGAGGGTTTTCACGACAGGTTTCTTCTCTATTGGTCCTGGTCGGCCTGGCAGGGTTTGCATTGGGAATATCTTTTCTGATATCAGTCACTCTGGTGAGGACGTATCCGTCAACCTACTGGAAAAATCCTCAAACGTATTCTTCTGATTCGATCAACCAGGGCAGGATTAAATATATTGAACATTGTAGCGAATGTCATGGTGATAATGGTGCAGGCGATGGAGGCTGGGCCATAGATAATCGTGGTAGGATTCCAGATCTGGCATCACAACATATGGACGTTCATACTGATGGCGAGCTTTACTGGTGGAACGCCAGGGGTATCTCTAGCCTGGAAATGCCTCCGTTCGAAAATGAGATATCTGATACTGACAATTGGAATATTATTTATTACATCAGGAGTCTAAGGCACGGAGTGCCATGACTATCCATTCAGCTTTCTGAAAAAATCCTGAAGGTCCTGATTCTGTAACCGATTATTTACTGCATAATTCAAATTATTTTCATATTTGCCTCCATTGAATCCATGTATGGCTGTATCAATGCAGATGGCAGGTGAAAATTCAAAATTTTCTTTTATTATTCGCGCTGCAAACATATATGGAAGTCATGTTAAATGATAGACTTGCGTGGTTTTGCAAATGCCAATTTTCAGCTCATAGAAGAGTTGAATGGCTATATATCAAGCTATCGATGATTGGGGGTTTTCATAAGAATGTTTACAGGTTTATCCAGGAGCATGTTTGGCCTAATTATATGTGTCTGTCTTACAGGCCCCATACACGCTCAAAACGGGAATGTGCCAGTAGCGACAGATGGCGCAAATGAAGAGATTGTAGTTTATCCGGCATCATTTTATGCGCGATTTGCACCAAATACCGCCTTTGACATGATACGCCAAACTCCAGGATTTATTCTGGATGATGGCGGTGATCAGCGGGGGCTGGGGGCCTCTGCCGGAAATATACTTATTAATGATAGACGGCCCAGTGCCAAACAGGACCTGCCTTCAGTCATACTTGCCAGGATACCTGCTGGGTTAGTTGATAAGGTAGAAGTCATTCGGGGACAGGTCAGGGATATTGATCTTCAGGGCCAGTCGGTGGTGGCCAATATTGTACTTAAGGAAGACAGTGAGGCTGCTGCAATCAGGTGGGATTTTAAATGGCGGTATAACATTGATTTTAAATCTACCTACGAAAGTGCCATATCCATCTCCGATAACTGGAATGGAATCAATTATAACGCAGGACTGGAAATGCGATACTTTACCCGCGGTGATTTTACTTTCCAGGACAGATTTGATGGTGATGATGTACTGGAAGAAAAGCGAGTTGATGATTATTTTCTGGATGGATTCAGGGGGGCAGCGAACCTGAATCTTTCAACGCCAGTTGGTGAAAACCTGGTGAAGTTCAATACTACATTTAGCTGGCAAGATCAGGATGGACTCAGGCAGATACAGGAAACGGATCAACCGCCCCTGGGTACCTTTCGCCGGGAATTCATTGGTTCGGACGAGAAATTACGTGGTATAGAGATTGGAACGGACATTGAGCGTTATCTGATCCCGGAATTACAGACAACTTTAATCGGCTTGTTTATCTATTCCAGGGAAGATAACTATGAACTCCTGAGACGGGCATTAAACATCGGGCCCACTACATTTCTACGACAGGCAGATGAAGACTCAAAATCCACCGAAGGCATCGTCAGGTTGGAGTTTGACTGGACGGGAATCCCGAACCATAACATACAGGCCAACTTGGAAGGGGCAGTTAATATTCTCGAAGGCGGGCTTTTTCAAACCGAAGATACTGGTGCGGGTGATGAAGAAGTCTCTGTGCCCGGGGCTAATTCAAGGGTTGAAGAGACCCGCGGAGACTTCTTGCTTAAAGATACCTGGACCTTGGGTACCTTTGAACTGGATTACGGAATGGGGGCAGAAATCTCCAATATATCCCAGACGGGCGATGCAGTGCTTGAGCGTTCCTTTACATTTTTAAAACCACAGGCCGTGCTTTCCCATAATTCTGACCAGGCTCATCAGACTCGTTTAAGTGTCTTCAGGGAAGTGGCCCAGCTGGATTTTGGCGATTTTATCACTGGTAATGTCTTTGAAGATGATGATGTAGCATTGGGAAATCCCAACTTAAAACCTGATACCACCTGGGTAACAGAGCTTAGTCATGAAAGACGGTTTGGTCCAGAAAGTATTCTCAGGATAACGGTATTCCATCACTGGATTTCAGATGCTCTGGATTTATTACCATTATCAGAAACCTTTGAGGCGACGGGAAATATCGGCGATGCCAGGCGCTGGGGTGCAACGATCGAAACGTCTATTCCACTTGCATGGCTTGGGCTGACAGGTGCGAGGCTGGATATCTTCGGACGCTGGCAGGATTCTTCTGTCACAGACCCTGTAACAGGGGAAAAAAGGGTCTTATCAGACAGGACTCCAGCGGGGAGACTCATGCCGCTGGTTTTCAGCACTGAAAATAAATATGCCTTTTCTGTTAATTTTCGGCAGGATTTTCAGGCCCAGAAGGTCTCCTGGGGTTGGGACATTCGTGAGCGAGGCGAGCATCCCAGGTTCCGCGCCAATGAACTGGATATTCTCAATGAAGACATGGAGTTTAATGCCTTTATTGAAACGATACGTTGGTTTGGCTTGAAACTAAGGTTCGATGCGGAGAATATTCTGGACATCACCAGCACCCGTGACCGGATAAGGTATACCGGTGCCCGGGACCTGACAGCAGTGAGGTTTCGTGAAGATCAGATACGCACCCGTTCTTTTCGGTTTGCATTCTCTGTCAACGGGAGCTTTTAGCCAGGTGATATTTAAAGCCAGTCAACAATGGTTTTTGATCACATTATGTCTAGTTATTACATTTTTAAAACCAACTTGGGCACAGCCAACTGATATAACGGATTCGGTGGAAGAAGAAGTCGTTGTCTATAACGCATCTTTCTTTCAACGATACGCTCCGAATACGGCTCTGGATATGATTCAACAGGTGCCAGGTTTTATTCTCGATGACGGAAGTGCGTTACGCGGTTTGGGTGCGTCTGCTGGTAATTTGTTAATCAATGATCGCCGTCCAAGTGCCAAGCAGGACCTGCCTTCCCTGATTCTTTCGAGGATTCCTGCCAGCCAGGTAGAAAGAATTGAATTAATCAGGGGCCAGGTAAGAGACATAGACCTGCAGGGTGAACCGGTGCTGGCGAATATCATCCTGGTATCAGATTCCGAAGTGGCTATCAGCTGGGATGCCCTCTGGCGTAGAAATCTTGATATTAGTGATACCTTTGAAGGCGCGATGTCCATTTCACACCGATGGAACGAAATTGATTACAACGCCGGACTCAGGATTCGCAACTATACCCGTGGTGACGATACCTTTGAACAGGAGTCAGATGGAAATGGGGTCCTTGATGAAATTCGCCGTGATGATGCACTTTTTGAAGGTTGGCGTAGCAGTGCAAATCTTAATGCCGAGACCTTACTGGGCGATACCCTGATGAAGTTCAATACCACGTTGAGTGGAGATTTCAGGGATGGTGACAGGGACATCAGGCGTACACACCAGCCTCCAGGTAACCGTTTCAGGGACGAATTTTTACATGAAGAGTTTAATAGCCGGACCTTTGAAATAGGCACCGAGTTTGAGAAAAACTTCAGCCAGCATTTGCAGGGTAATGCAATTGTACTTTTTATTCTCAATGATCTGGACACCTTTTCAAGCCGTCGCCTGGTGGATTTTTTTGGTGACCAGACCTTATTCAGTGAAAATGATACTGGTGAATTAACAAAGGAGAGTATTCTTCGAATTGAACTGGACTGGACTGGCCTGAAGAACCATACGATTCAGTTTAATTCGGAGGCAGCACTGAATACGCTTGATGGCATGCTGATACAAATAGATGATACCGGCTCAGGGCCTGTTGAAATCGATATTCCGGGTGCCAATACCAGGATCAAGGAGACTCGCGGTGATTTTCTGGTAAAAGATACCTGGGCACTGGGAAAGTTTGAGCTGGATTATGGTCTGGGTATGGAAATATCCAGGATATCTCAAACTGGTGACGCGGAGCAGCAGCGGTCTTTTACCTTTTTTAAACCCCAGGGTGTGATTACCTATACCAGCGACCGTGGAAATCAGACACGGCTGAGTATAGTACGTGACATCTCCCAACTGGATTTCAGTGATTTTTTCAGTACAGCAGAATTTGAGGATGATGATCTTGCCCTGGGAAACCCGGATCTTAAGCCGGATACCATTTGGAATGCCCAGCTTATTCATGAACGTCGATTTGGTGAAGAGGCCGTCTTTAAATTCATCCTCTTTCATCACTGGATTTCGGACGTCATTGACCTGATCCCCATTACGGATACTTTTGAAGCCACAGGTAACATTGGGGATGGACGACGTTGGGGTGCTGAAGTTGAGGCTCAATTCCACTTCAATGGCTGGGGCTTGCCGGAGCAAGAATTGATCTCAATGCCCGTTGGCAGGATTCAACTGTGATAGATCCGGTTACCGGCGAAAACCGTGTACTTTCTGATCGGAGCCCATCGGGCCGTTTATTCCCACTGGGGTTTCGATTGGAAAATGAATACGCCATTACCGCGGATTTTAGACAGGATTTTCAGGCGCTCCAGTATTCATGGGGATGGAATATCCGGGAACGGGCTTCAAGACCAAAATTCCGGGTAGATGAACTGGATATTTTAAATGAAGGAATGGAGATGAATTTTTTCATTGAGACCACCCGCTGGTTTGGATTAAAAATGCGATTTAATGCTGAAAACGTCCTTGATGTTTCGGATGTAAGAGACCGTACCCGTTATACCGGGCGTCGTAGCATCACCCCGGTAGAATTCAATGAAATCAGGCGTCGGGTTCGGGGGTTCAGAATATCGTTTGTACTGAGTGGAAATTTCTAGCCCTTGAAATATAAAACTTTAATTTTCTATTTTCTAGTTAGTAACTTATACACATCGGTGCTGTGGGCTGCTGAACACGAGGCCGAGCTACCGATCCCTGGTCCGGAATCAGGGCAACAGGAACAACTGGTCACCTATCCGGCTGCTTTTTTCAGCCGCTATAATCCATCAACCGCACTGGAAATGATCAGGCAGTTACCGGGTTTCCTGCTGGATGATGGACTGTCTATCAGGGGATTTGGTGAATCTGTTGGTAATGTATTAATTAATGATAACTACCCCAGTGCCAAGCAGGATACACCCACCGCGATACTATCCCGTATCCCCTCAGGCCGAGTGGAAAAGATTGAGTTAATCAGGAACCAGGTAAGAGGTATCGATATGCGGGGCCAACCCGTACTTGCCAATGTCATCTTGTTGGAAGATACACCGGTTGCCGTCCAATGGGAGTGGTTTGGGACCCATAGTCGCCGGGCACCATTCAGGACAGGCCTGAATGTTTCAATGTCACACAGTTTCAAATCTGTTGACTACAGCGTTGGCGTGGATGTTGAGCGTCAGGGCAGTGGCGAGCTGGGATCGGACCTGGTATACGACGGCAATGGTGATTTAATCGAAGCAAGAACAGAGGAACTCAGAGAATATGGTTTGAGACTTGTTGGTGTTTTTCTTAATACCGCAGCCTGGATAGGTGATACATTTTCTCAGTTAAATATAAAGACCGGTGTGACCAGAGGTGCGGAGAGACTCACTTCAGTTAGAAAAATAGTGCCCTTTGTTCCCCCTGTTGAATTGAGATCACTTAAATTCAGTGAACACCGTCCTACTTTTGAGATTGGTCTGGACATTGAACGCAGCTTGTCGAAGGACCTGACTGGGAAAGGTATATTCTTATTTACCCGTGATAATTCCCAGTTCATTACCCGTGAAATCGATACTGAGTTGCCGGATACGCTGACACTTTTCAAAAGATCGGACTCGGGACGTTTGCAGAAGGAGGCGATTGCAAGATTGGAGCTAAACTGGGGAAAGTTTGAAAATCATAATCTCCAGCTTAATGTTGAAGGCGCAATGAATACCCTGGATGGTGATCTCATAGAATTTGAAGACACTGGCGCAGGCCCTATACCAGTCATTGTCCCCGGTGCTAATTCAAGCGTTGAAGAATTAAGGGGAGATTTTTTACTAAAGGATACCTGGACCATAGGCAAGCTTGAATTGGATTATGGTTTGGGTGCTGAAGTGTCAAATATTTCCCAGACGGGGGATGTGGTTCAGGAACGAGATTTTGCTTTTCTAAAGCCGCAGGTTGTCTTTACCTATAAATCCAGTGATATTCATCAATCTACATTATTGTGTATCCGTGATGTATCTCAACTGGACTTTAATGATTTTGTCAGCGCCTCGGTATTTGAAGATGATGATCTGGCCCTTGGGAATCCTGATTTAAAACCGGAGCGGACGTGGGTATCTGAATTTATAAACGAATGGCGTTGGGGACAGGACAGCGTGTATAAGTTGTCATTGTATTATCACAAAATAAATGATGTTGAAGATCTGTTGCCATTGACAGAGGATTTTGAAGTGCCAGGAAATATCGGTGATGGTCATCGCCTGGGCATAAGATTTGAAAGTACCACGCCACTGGATTGGCTGGGGTTGGATAATGCTAAATTGGATCTCAAACTCAGGTGGCAGGATTCATCCGTTACCGATCCGGTCACGGGTAACAAGCGGCAACTTACGGCCGGAGGATTTTTTTCAGGTCCGACTAACATCCGGTTTAATAATGAAAATGAATATATTTTTGATGTGGCATTCAGACAGGATTTTGAACAGCAACAAATTTCCTGGGGATGGGACATAGCCGAGCAGGCCAGCAGACCAAGGTTCAAGGTCAATGAGCTGGAAATATTTAATGAAGGCCTGGAGGCTAATGTCTTTATAGAAACCACTCGCTGGTATGGAATCAAGATAAGATTTGATGCAAGAAACCTTTTAAATTATGACGAATCGAGAAACCGGACAATTTATATTGGTGATCGACAACAAACGCCTGTGAACTCAATGATTATTCGCGACAGAAAAGTAGGCACACGGTTCACCTTGACTTTAAGTAGCAGTTTCTAGTGTCATGACCAAAAAAATAAATTTTCATCCATTAACATGCCTCATCCTTTTCTTCGTAATTTATCAAGTTATTCTTGGTGCATATGCGGCAGATCACGACCACGCTATAATCGACCAGCCTGAAGCTGTTAAAAATGATGAACTGCTAGAATATCCTGCCAGCTTCTTTGATCGCTATCAGCCCGATACGGCACTGGATATGGTCCTGCAATTACCTGGCTTCCTGCTGGACAATGGAACATCAGAACGAGGCTTCATCAGTGCGGTAGGAAATATACTCATTAATGACAATTACCCCAGTATCAAGCAGGATACGCCTTCTGCCGTTCTCAGTCGTATACCATCTGACCAGGTGGAAAAAATTGAAATCATCCGCGGTCAGGTCAGGGGAATTGATTTACAGGGGCGTCAGGTCATTGCCAATATAATACTACGGAATAATATCAAGGCCTCGTTCCAATGGCAGACCTTTTTGCAGAAAAGTAAAACAGGCCCGTACAAACCGGGCGGTAATATCTCCATGATCCACCGAATTGCTGAGATTGATTATAACCTTGGGTTTGAGGTGGAACGCGAAGCCAATGGAGAGAGAGGGCCGGAGTTTGTCTTTAATGGTGATGGCGAATTAATCGAGACCCGTTTTGACAGGGAAAGACAGTTTGGTATCCGGCGATTTGGTATCGCACTGGATGCTTCAACGACGATTGGTGAAACACTGGTCAAATTTAACGGCAGGGTCCAGAATAATAATGGACCGGACAATCAGTACAGGACGGTAACCGATGAACTAACCGGTATTGAAAATGATGTCTATTTCAAGGACAGCAGGAACCGGCCGACGTTTGAACTTGGGTTTGATGCGGAGCGTATTTTAAATAATAACATTTCAGCCAAGTCTATATTTCTTTATACCTATCATGATCTCAACCTGAGAAATTTTCAGAGCGTTTATAATCCTGCCGGCGTGCAGACCTTACAACGCATTTCCAATTCAGACACACTCACCCAGGAGGGTATTGGTCGTTTTGAGTTTGACTGGAATGGCTTAACCAACCATAACATTCAGTTTAATATTGAGGGGGCCATTAATTCAGTTAATCAATCACTATTATTAACTCGAGACTCGGGAACCGGGGCAGAGATTGTGGATATTCCAGGCGCTAATTCTAAAGTGGAAGAATTGCGTGGTGAAATTGAACTCAGGGATACCACAGACCAGGGTAATTTTGAGATTGAGTATGGACTGAGTGCTGAAGTATCCGAAATTTCTCAAACGGGTGATAGTAACCAGAAACGTAATTTCTTTTTTATTAAACCACGTGTGGTTACGACTTATTCCAGTTCCAATGAGGTATTGACCCGCTTCCTCGTCTCGAGGGAAATTGCACAACTGGATTTTAATGATTTCATCAGCGTAGCCATCCTGGAAGATAACGATCTCGCATTGGGGAATCCTGATTTACGGCCGGATAAGACCTGGGTGACAGAAATGAGTCATGAACGACGATTTGGTGAACTGGGCGTCATTAAGCTTTCAGTCTTTCATCACTGGATCAGCGACGTCCTGGATTTGTTGCCATTAAGTGATGATTTTGAAGCCCCTGGAAATATCGGTGACGGCAGGAAATGGGGAATAATTATGGAAACCACATTTCCCATGGATTGGTTGGGACTGGCCGATTCACGTCTGGACATAAAGACCCGATGGCAGGATTCATCTGTTATTGACCCTGTAACCGGACATCAACGGGTCTTGTCGGCTACACAAATCGGCTTTGGAGGCCCACCCGCAGTCAGGTTTCAGGACAATGGAAGTAAATATATATTTGATATAGCCTTTCGCCAGGATCTGGATAATACCAATATTGCCTGGGGTTGGGATATCGCAGCACAGGCGGATCGCCCACGGTTCAAGGTGAATGAGTTGGAAGTTTTTGATGAGGGTCTGGAGGTCAATGTATTTGTTGAATCAACCAGATGGTTTGGTGTGAAACTCCGAGTGGAAGGTCGAAACTTACTGAACTATAAAGAGACACGAGACCGTACACTGTATGAAGGCCGGCGGGATTTGAGTATACTCTCGTCCCGGATCCTCAGACAACGAACACCGGGCAGCAGGATATTGATCACGCTGAGCGGTAACTTTTAATAACAGATAGTGAAAAGATAGAATAATGACTTACAAAAATTTTAGCCGAATTAATATTTCCCAATTATTAGTACTCTTGTTGTTACTTGGTACTAACTCGTATGTGATAGCGGATCATCCACCGAACGATGAAAACACAAACGACAGGAATATAGACCTCCAGGTGGTGGAATATCCCGCCTCCTTTTTTTCTCGATATCAACCAAACAATGCACTGGACATGGCAAACCAGATTCCCGGTTTTCAACTGGACAATGGTGAAAATACCCGTGGCTTTGCCAATGCCGCCGGTAATGTCCTGATTAACGGTGTACGGCCCAATGTGAAACAGGACACCCCATCCAGTATTCTCAGCCGTATCCCGGCAGCAAGTGTTGTGAGGATAGACCTTATCCGTGGTCAGGTGGCAGGTGTGGACCTACAGGGGCAGCCGGTCGTCGCCAATGTCATAATACACCAGGAATCCAAAGCGGCGGTCAGGTGGGAAGGGTTTCTCTGGAAACTGTCAGACAGCGATACCATTATGCCGGGTGGCAGTATTTCATTATCAAACCGGTGGAACGATGTGGATTACAATGTTGGGGTTGAAGGTAACCGCCATGTCCATACCACCATCGGTAGCAGGAATTCATACGATGCCAATGGCGACCTATCCATTGATCAGACTGAAGACGTTCTAAATACCCATGGGCTGATAAGGGCAAATCTAAGTGCATCAACCACAGTCGGGGAAACACTCTGGCAGCTACATACCGAACTGGGGTATGACAAGATTGACGAGACCTTTGACCAGATCCGCATACCCCAGGCACCGGGAAGTACCACGACGACTGAAGAGGTCATAGACGATCGTGAAAGTAATGACGTGGAGATAGGCATTACGGCAGAGCGACCGTTAAGTGAATTCCTGGTGGGTAAGGGGATCTTTATCTATAACCAGAGAAACTTCACTGAGCTGACTTCTGAGGCGATTTTTGATAACACCAATACCCGCACCCAGTTTACGCTTGCCGATACTGGGACAGACACCCGTGAAGCAATACTGCGATCAGAATTTGACTGGACTGCAATTGAAGACCATACCATTCAGTTCAATCTGGAAGGTGCCTACAATGAACTTGAAGGGTCACTGTTTCAAACGGTTGATACCGGTGCCGGGCCGGTTGAGGAGATCGTCCCCGGGGCAAATACCAAGGTTGAAGAACTGCGACTGGATTTTGTCCTGGCGGATACATGGTCATTTGATGAAATTGAGTTTAATTATGGAATCGGTGGGGAGTTCTCCAATATCAAACAAACCGGCGATACTGAACTGGACAGGGATTTCTTCTTTATCAAACCGCATGCCGTAATACTTTATTCGCCTGAGCAGAGCAGGCAGACCCGGTTTTTAATTGCCAGGGAGATTTCCCAGCTGGATTTTGATGATTTTGTCAGCGCCACGGTATTTGAAGATAATCAGCTGGCACTGGGTAACCCTAACCTTAAACCACAGACTACCTGGGTGGCGGATTTAACACACGAGATGCGTTTTGGTGATATCAGTGTGGTGAAGTTACGTGGTTACCACCATTGGATATCCGATGTGGAAGACCTGCTGCCGCTAACCGATACGGAGGAGGCACCGGGAAAC
>JAURPG010000003.1 GCA_030835405.1 Gammaproteobacteria bacterium
GATCAAATTACCATTGCTGGCATCCAGGGCCTGGACCTTACCACCAGTATGTGAAAGAAACATGATACCGTTATAGACAATGGGCTCCTGCTCCGTTTCACCATCATTTAGATTCCATGCCCATGCTAACTGCAGGTTTTTAACATTTTCAGTATTGATCTGATCCAGAGGACTAAAACCATCGGCATTGTGATTACCGCGCCATCGTAGCCAGTTAGCAGGATCGGGGTTATTGATCGCCTCATCACTAACAGGTGTAAACTCCTGGAGTTGTGCGTAACTGATCTGGGAAAGTAAAGTCAGTATTGTGAATACTAAAATAGTGCCTCTTCGAATTAACGTCATTCCTGCTCCTCCGCTATTTTAAAAGTGTTTTTATTTGACTAGATTCTGGCTTTCGCCAGAATGACGTCGAAGTTTTTTATAATAAATTTTATAGTTGTAAGAATAGTCGAATTATTTTTCTAACCCGAAATTATTGGATAGATAGTCGACTACAGTATCGACTTCGTAGTCCTGTAATGGAGCCCCCTGCATGACCATCTGGTTCACCACGAAGCGCCATTGTTCTGCACTGCGTTTGGAATCTATAATATTGGTGAGGTCATGACACATGGTACAGACATCATCAACGATATCACTACCCTCGCCATCTGGCAGGGCAGACTGTGACATTACCGGTACTGCAAGAATAATAAACAAAATCAGGGATAGGATACGTCCTGTTTGCATGCTCCCAACCTTCTATTATTGTGGCTGTGCCGTGGTGTCACCGTAATCAATACTGATGTCCCGGCCGAAAAAGTTTGAGTAGGCATCCGGGGTATTCATTTCATCACGGGAAATTTGAGTTGCACCCAGTTTAACCAGGAGTTCTGCTGTCTCTTCATGGACACCATATGCACCGACATTATTAAAAGATGGTGCAATACCCAACGCCATACTCCACGGTGTCTCTCCATTGGTATTTCTGGCATCCACCTCGGCACCATTTTCCACCAGAAACTGAACAACATTAGTTGCCCCGGTGAAGGCTGCCTTGTGCAATGCTGTCTCACCATCTTCATTCGCTTCATTGACGTCAACTCCCTGGGCCAAAATGGCCTTAACAGCCTCCAGTGCCCTGGCGCGTTTGGCCGGTGAGGTATTGTCTTCCTGGTTCATACCGGTACATGATGACCTTGCGGCAACCATTAACGGGGTATTGCCATTATCAGTGGTAATTGTTGCATCGGCCTCATATTCACTTAGCATTTGCAATAATTCCGCATCAGCAGACACAGCCGCCAGAAAATACGGGGTGGCACCCACCATGTTACTGACACTTTCACAGGAACTACGTATTGCCGGGCCAATCAGGTAACTTTTTTCAATCTTCGCATTAGGATCTGCCCCTGCATCCAGCAAGGCCTTCACCAGTTCAGGCTGATTGTTTGGGCGTATGCGGTAAGAGGGATCATAGGTAATCCCATGCATATAAGACAAACCGTTCTGGTGGGCATGGTGCAGAGCTGTGACACCATTTTCGTCTTTGGATTCATGATCTGCGCCGGATTGCAGAAGAAAGATAGCAAGGTCTTCATGGCCACTGGCGGCGGCAATCACCAGCGGGTTACCATATTCATATGTTGCCTCATTGATATCCGCGCCGGCATCCAGGAGCAATCTTGCTGTTTCAATGTCACCGGCCCTGGCAGCAAACATGATTGCCGTAAACCCGCCGGGGGAAGGCTTCCATTCACAGATACGGCAGGTATTGGGGACGCGGTCTTCTGATGGTAAGGTCTTGGGGGAGACATCTGCACCATGTTCCAGCAACAATCTGGTAATTTCTGAATAACCACCAGCGGCAGCCCACATCAGAGGAGTTTGCCCCATCTTGTTTTCAGAAACATTTGGTTTGGCACCCGATTTTAATAAGGCGGCGACGGCACCTGTTGTGCCTGTTCGGACACATTCCATGAGTATGGTCTCTCCAGACCATTTCTCTGCATTGGGATCGGCACCGGCATCCAGCAATAATATTACAATCTCTGAATTACGGTTGGTGCAGGCCAGTGACATTGGCGAGATACCATAAACATTTTCAGCATCAGGTTTGGCACCTTTGCTGAGTAATTGTTTAACCGTATCGACATCATTACGATGTACTGCATAATGCAATGCAGTAGTACCGTCTGCCTTCCTGGTATTTATATCAATCTTTGATTTCAGCATTGCCTGTATTACTTCCGTATCTCCTTTCTTTACGGCATTGATAAACTCCATCCCTGAATTGGCAATTACTGTTGATGAGGTAACTGACAGTAGCAATAATGTTAATGCAGTGCGTAACGACTGGTTCATAAGGTCTCCCTACTCTGTCTCTCGTATTTATTTATGACACGGACAAGGCATTCAATGTGCCGGTGCTGTCACCGAAATTTTCAACTTGGAGGCCAAGCTTTTCAAGCAATGTCAGATACAAATTGCTGATAGGTGTGTCATCCGTGTAGCGGATGTGCTTGCCACCTTTCAGCTGTCCTGTTCCACCACCAAAAAGGATACATGGCAGATCCTGCAACAGGTGATCATTACCATCACTCATGGAACAGGCATACATCAGCATCATATTGTCCAGCAGATTGCCTTCTATATCTGGTGTTGATGCAAGCTTATCGAGGTAATGCGTCATTAATTCAGAATGATAGAGATTAATCTTGTAAAGTTTTTCCAGGCTGATCTCATTGCCCTGGTGATGAGAAAGGGAATGGTGAACGTCTGGCACCCCGATCTCTGGATAGGTGCGGTTACTCTGCTCCGGCCCCGTCATCAATGTAACCACCCGGGTCATGTCCGTTTGATAGGCCATGACATTAAGATCAAACATCAATTTAAGATGTTCAGCAAAGTCTGCCGGTATCCCTGCCGGCGGTGATTCCAGAGACAGATCCGCATCTGTTTGTTGTTCAGCGAGCTCGATTCTGTGTTCGATGTCACGCATACCGTCCAAATATTCAGTCAGACGCAGTTTATCTTCTGCACTGACCTGATTCATCAGGTCTTTTGCAGCCTCACTGACAGAATCCAGTATGCTTTGTTCTTTTTTAATCCGCTCCAGTCTCATAGCAGGATTGGTACTGTCTCCGAACATGCGTTCAAATACAGCCCGGGGACGATTTTCAATTGGCAGTGGCTGCGTAGGTGTTTTCCAGGAAAGGGTGCTGATAAAGGCACAACTCCAGCCTTTCTCACACTGTCCTACCGCATCACTACTATGCAGGCCAAGCTCTAATGACGCCAACTGGGTCTTCTTACCCAGCTCCTGGGCGGCAATCTGGTCAATTGACGTTCCCACCACACCTTCTCGCTTTGGATGAACACCCGTAAGAAATACCGCACCTGCCCGCTCATGGGGGGCAGACTCCCCTTCACCGGGTTTGGCATAACCTTCCATATTCGCCAGACCACTCAGGACTGTCATTCTGTCCTTATAGGCTGCCAACGGTTGCAAAATGGGCGTTAATTGGTAGTTTGCGCCGGTTTCAGTGGGCGTCCATTTTGTCATATTCATGCCGTTGGGGGCGTAAACAATGGACAACCTTTTTGGAATCTCTGCCCGATCTTTAACAGATGCCAATGCGGGAAACATGGCGTCCAATACAGGCAAGGCAATACTTGCACCCGCGCCCTTTAAAAATGTCCTTCTGGGGATAGATTTCTTAAATATCAACACGGTCCGAGACCCTCCTCGTTTGATAAGATGAACTGTTTACAATGGCAACAACCAGAGATGGCAGGCTATGTTGCTGCGCCTTTGTCTCTTCAATAATTGACCTGATTGTGGGTGCGTCAGTATGGCGAATTTCCCTGCTCAACGCATAGGTCAACATTTTCTCAATCAGGGTAAAGGTAAAGTCATACTGCCTTTTTTCACTAAGAACCTGTTTAAGTTCCGATGGCCCTTCAAATTGTGTTCCATCAGGTAAGGCTCCGGTTGAATTGATGGGTGCAGCTGATGCCCCATCCACGGTACGCCACTTACCGATGGCATCAAAATTCTCCAGTGCAAATCCCAGTGGATCCATAATCTTGTGACAGCTGGCACAAACAGGATTGGCACGGTGCATTTCCATACGTTCACGCATGGTTAATATGACACCGGCCTCATTTTTATCTTGCAGGCCAGGGACGTTCGGTGGCGGTGGCGGTGGCGGAACGCCCAAAATATTTTCCAGGATCCACTTGCCACGGATTGTTGGTGCGGTACGGTTGGCATAGGAGGTTACTGTCAGGATACTTCCCTGCCCCAGCAGTCCGCCACGCCCTTCACCTTCAAGTGACACCATGCGAAAATGATTTCCATAAATTCCATCTATTGCATAATGCTCTGCCAGACGTTCATTTAGAAATGTGTAATCCGCTGTTAATATTTCCATTAACGGGCGTTCTTCACGCATGATATGGTTGATAAACAACTCGGTTTCAGTACGAAAAGCCTGCCTGAGATTGTCGTCAAAATAAGGGAAGATATCGATGTCCGGTGCGGCCACATTCAGCTTGCCCAGTGTCAACCATTGAGAGGCAAAGTTTTTGACCAGGGCGATAGAACGCGGGTCATCAAGCATACGCCTAACCTGGCGCTCTAACACTTCCGGATTACTTAATTCACCTGACTCCGCCACATCCAGAAGTTCTTGATCAGGTATACTGCTCCAGATAAAAAATGAAAGTCGGCTGGCCAATTCCAGGTCAGGCAGTGTATAAACCTCCCCCTCTGCCACATTTGTGGGGACCTTTTCTGCAATAAACAGAAATTCAGGCCCTGCCAGCATCCGCTCTATGGCAACACCAATACCTTCTTCAAAACCGCCACTGGCAACCCCTTGCTCAAAAAAGTCCATAAGCACACTGACTTCCTTGTTAGTCGGAGTACGCCGATAGGCCTTGCGTGCCATTGAAGACAGGATTGCCCTGGCACAATCTGTATCCTGATTCCCTTGCGGACTGCAAATAAGGATTTTTTCCCTGCTTGCCGTCTCACCCGGCCCACGTACCTCGTATGGACCACCAATGGCCAGGGTACGAACACCGGGGTTGCCCCCCTTGAACTGTGTGTAATCATACATGGTGTGGTCCGGAATCATGGGGCCTTCCGGAAGGAAGATATCTTCAAGGAATGATGCGGTAATCAACTGTTCTCCTGCCTTGGCAGTAAATCGGACTTCAAGGTCCTGATCAGAATAACGCTCATAGGCTTCCTGTCTGATGTCACCCTGTGCCGAAGTGGAATACAATTGAGAAGATTTACCAAACTTCTGACCACCAACGGTAAAGAGTTTCAACCGTTCATCATTTAGCCTGATATCCAGTTGGTGAGGCCGATTGGTCATACCACGGATATAGTCACGATAATTTCGCTGTAACCTGACCTGAATGACATACTCACCGTCCATTGGGAAGAAATGACGTACCGCCATCCCGCCACGAGAACCAAACGGCATGTCATCACTCATGCGTTCATCCTGTTTAAGGGCCTGAGGCAGAGTATAGTAATCGAATGCTGGGGTAATATCAGGGTCGCCCAGGGCCTTGTTACGCACCTTGCGGGCAGCGGCAATATATCGTTCGATCAATAATGGTGAAAGGGTCAGCACCCCACCAATATTATCAAAGTTAAACATGCTGGCATCAGGAGGAAGTAAGGTATCGCCATCGATATCAATGGCAAATAAATCCCGGATAGCATTGACATACTCTGTCCTGTTCAGGCGCCGCATGGACGGTCTGCCGGGTTCAGGATTTTGTTTTGCGTGCTGATTCAGACCACTCTCAAGGAAACTGACGAAAGATTCATAAGTCGCATCATCGGGTCTAGGCATCCCCGAAGGCGGCATGGCCTTGGCACGCAATTTACGTAATACCTTTTCCCAGCTCTCACCATCAGCACCCAGGTCATTGGCATTTACATGCTGTAGACTAAACGTGGCTGTTTTCAATGTGTCGTTATGACAGCCAACGCAGTACTGATTAACTGTATTTTGATAGAACCCGGCATCCTGTTGTGCCATGGTTACATTTGAAATTAGCAGTAGTGCGTAACCAATTATTGCAATAAAACCTTTTACCATTAACTTAAGCCCCCGGAGCGGTATAGAATGTATTTGAATTACCGGAATTATAGCTGAATAATCGATGTACATTAAATATGGTTAACCGGAATGAGAATTATCCTACCACACCCCAAAAATACTATTTATTAATTAATTTCAATAGGTTAGAGTTCAAACCCAACCTAAAACCACGTATTGGTCCTATCTCGCCAAATCGATTATCTCGGTCTCACCATCAGGTTAATGGTATTTGACACCCCTCCCTCAGGGGGCGGATTAAACGCATGGATTTCAATTCCGCGAAAACCCACAATATTACTTCCCTGATAAGGTCCTGGAGAGCTGTAGGGATCCGGGGTCGCCCTGGCAAACAAACTAGCCGGCAGATCAAACTCGACCCTCCTTGGATTGATAAACTCTGTCTTCACTGATATCCCGTTGACTCTGACCAGGGTCGTCATCTGGAACCCACTACCTTCCAGGGCAATTCGTCGTTCTTCTCCGCCAGCCACCACATACGATGGTAGTACAGTGCTGATAACGGGCGCAAATGTCGAACCGGCAATGGCACGGGATGGTCTGGTAAAGGTATAATATTCAGGGTGGTAGCCGAGTTCTACCCATTTACCATCTTTCATTACCCTGGATATCGACCTGGTATGATAAATATCCACCAGGGGATTTTTATCCAGCACCACCAGGTCTGCATATTTGCGTGGTTCAATGGATCCGACTTTCGCTTCACCCCGTTTTCCATCAATGCCTTCCAACTTCTCGGCTGACCAGCGGGTTACAGATTTGATGGCCTGCATGGGTGTCAAGCCGGTTTCTACCAGAATGCGCATTTCCTGGTGCAGAATCAGACCTGGGACACCGGCGGTAATGGCATCTGTTCCCGCCTGCACCTTACCACCAGCCGCCATCCAGCGGCGCATGAATTCCTTGATATTTTCAAAGCCAGTTTCAAATTCATGCCGATCTGCTTCAGGTAATTTATTCACCATGGGAAGATTCCCATAACGTGTTGAAAAATTCTTGATTTGCCGGTGCTTGGCAAACAGGCTTAGCTTTATATTGTCAGGAAAATAAACCAGGTCAGGGTCACGTAATGTCAGGTAGTCATCAATCTCTCGTTGATTTGCGTCGCGACTCATTCCACCCCATTCATAAACCAGTGTCGGGTTTAGATAGATACCCTGTTCCACAACATCCCTGATGATTTTATCTATCTCATCCCAGCGGTCAGTCATGAAAGTTGCCCAGGTCAGGTAGTCTCCCCGCTGGAAGGCAGCAAGTTCATCTTCAGACATCACCGCCTGGGTGAAACCCCAGATGTGTTCGATGATGCCATGTCCATCACGGGTACTGTTAGGGACATTTTCTGCATGCCCAAATACCTTGTATCCATGGCGCTGGACCTCTTTGGCGGCCAGGGCATAGGCCCTGCTGATTGTCTCATTATGTGTTGGAAAGTGCGCAATGTCCGGTTCATTCTCCAACCAGTCATTAATCACCTGGCGCATCTCCCTTTGCGTGGTGTCCTTGTTAAATGGAGGACGATTACCGCTATGAAACAATCTTGGGAGTCCGTGTGAAGTTTGACTTGATGTGCGCATGGACTTGTCCAGATTGGCCAGGGCGATCACAGAAGTCACCCCATGATTGACGTACAGTTCCCCCATCCAGTCCAGCCAGTGAACATGGGAATCGATCAGCCCGGGGATGATATATTTGCCTTCCAGGTCAATTCTTTCCAGGTCTCCATCCGCAGATTCCCCCGGCGGCAGGATCTCCCTGATGAGATTGTCTTCAACCAGGATAGAATATCCCCGCAATGGTGTGTCTGATATACCATCGATAATGGTAGCCCCTTCAAGGAGCAATCTTACCGGGCCGTCCTGCGCCAGGACAGGCGTGATGAATATAAAACAGATAAATAACCTTGTTACTAACTGACAAAACCCACCAATCTTTTCCATTATGCTCCCTCAATTAGATATGAAATATGTATCTAAAACGTGATATATATCAGATTATAAATATTTCCGGACACAATTAGAACTCGATCTGCGCAATGGATCAAACTCAAGCATAATTACAAATTCACCGACCGAAGGTGGTGTTCATAGGCTCTGGCTTTACCGGCGTGGCTGCCACAAAACAACTGGCATCAACTAACGCCAATATCAGTTTGATAGATAAGATTAATTATCATGTCTTCCAACCCTTACCCTACCAGCACACAAATGCCTTATCGTTGCCAAAGACTGGTTATAGCCTTAACTTACCGGCTATCGGGGGGGGGAAAGATTGGTTACCTCAAATTCAGATCAAGATTTAGACTAGTTCATTTAATCAGATTGATAGGTTTATTTTCCAGCCAGGCAAGCAGGTTCTCGTAGGTCTGTTGATAAAAAACTCTGAAGGTGTCGACACTGCAATAACCTTTATGAGGTGACAGGATCACGTTGGGAAGTGTCCGTAACTCATCATCTTCCGCCAGGGGTTCTGTTTCAAACACATCCAGTGCTGCACAGATCCTGCCAGTATGGAGTTCCTTTAATAATGCCTGCATGTCGATGATGGGGGCCCGTGATGTATTGACGATCCAGCTACCGTCTTTCATATTTGCAAGGTCCTCAGTTTGGACCAGGTGATGAGTATGGTCTGATAACCTTAAGTGAATGGTCATAAAATCACTATGGGACATCAGCTCTGCCTTGCTGACCAACTCAACACCGCACTCCTTCGTACGTTCCCTGGTTAGATTTGTACTCCAGGCGATGACATTCATATCCATAGCCTGCGCGTACCCTGCCACCAGACCACCAATCCTGCCAAGGCCCATAACACCCAATGTACGACCTTTTATATTGCCTCCAAGGCTCGATTGCCACCCCCCTCTGCGCATATGGTTATGCTCAGTGATTACCCCTTTCGCTGCTGCCAGGATCAGAGCGAATGTCAGCTCTGCGGTACCGTAACCGGGAGAATCGGTACCGCAAACCGTAATGCCGGCTGATTTACAGGCATCCATATCGATCACGTCGTTACGTCTGCCAGTGGTCACGATTAGTTTAAGATTAGATAATTTCTCAATGATATTTGCCGGGAAGGCAGTCCGTTCTCGCATAACCAGCAAGATATCAAACTCATGCAGGGTTTCAACCAGCTTGTCCTCAGCAATACCTTCTGCAAAAACTCTGATTTGATGCTCCGGTTCCAGGTCTTTGAAAGGGGCATACTCCATTGCCACCTCAAGATAATCATCCAGTATCGCAATCTTCATATTTCTACCCAGACTCTTAACTTATCGCAAGGTAGATGGTCTATCGTAAGGCAGGTGAACATCAAACATGAACAACAGAAAAAAACTATTCATTCCACCGCCCATTAATTCGATGATCTGGATCAGATCTTTTCGGCCAAAATGTTCCGATAAATCTGCGTATGTCTCAGAACTGACTTGATGGTCCTGGAACACCTCTCTGACCATCTGGATAACGGCCGCCTCATCATCAGGGACACCTGAAAGCGAGCGATTATATTTTATGACATCAATGGTCCTCTGGCTCAGACCTTCCTTCAATGCCACAGGTTCATGCATGGTCCATTCAAAATCCTGGTCCATCTCACGGGATATGGCCAGTCTCACCAGCTCTCTTATTCTGGGAGTGATTTTTGAAGGGCTTTTATCCGCAGTAGCATGCAATCTGATACCACCTGGCCCCTGTATGCCGGCGAGTGATGTTGAATCAGGAGACATATAGCGGTCATAACGGGCCTTGCCATCGTCATCCAGATCGGCACGGTTTACAATGGGCAGTCTTCCCCTGGATTCAGCATGTACATCATCTGGCAGCGATGCATTAAATTCAGCCTCGGTTATTGGCCGATCTGTTGTTATATCTTCATAATATGTTTTAACTGTGGAACATCCGTAAAGTCCAGCTGTAATAAAAATTGCTAATATTTTGTAACGTTGTTTATTCATGATATTTCCCCCTGTAAATTTTTAGTCTGCAATAGCTATGGTAATGGTAATAAAGGCTGACGTTCATAAGGCAAATATGCATTAATAGTGTGCAGTAAAATTGCCGTTGTTGTGTAATTCCCCATATAGGTTGTGAGATCGATCAGATCACGTTTACCAACATTTCTTAAGACCCTGGCAAATGTCTCTGAACTGACACTATGGGTTTGAAACAATTCCCTTCCCCATTGGATTAAAGAAGCTTCGCGCTCAGGGAGTCCATCCAGGGGTTTCCGGTATCGAATGACATCGATAATTTCCGGTTCCAGACCGTTCTCCAGCGCAACGGGTTCATGCAACGTCCATTCAAATGGTTGGTCCATCTCCCGCGAGACTACTAACCGCACCAGTTCCTGCGTGCGTTTATCCACCATGGACTCACTAAGACTGGGACTACCATGTAACCTGACCGAGCCTGGTCCCCTGATACCACCCAGTGATCTTGAACCCGGTGCACGACGGCTATCATAAAATGCCCTCTGCTCATCAGATAAAAGTTCCTCGCGTTTGACAAATGGTAGACGGCTTCCTGAGTCGGCATATACATCTTCGGGAAGCGAATAGGCATATTCTTCCTGTGTTACCGGCCATTCCAGATTGTAATATTCCGGTACCGTTGTGGTTCCTGCACAACCATAGATCAGAACAGAAAGAACTACCACTAATAATTTGATATTATTCTGCATATTCAATATCCACGATTATTTATAATTTTTTTTCATTATCCAATATAACAACTCATAAATAAAAAGATTTGAACAGTTTTAAAAACAAGGGTGAATTCTTGCAACCAATAATTTCCGTTAAGGAACTAAATAAGACCTATAATAACAATTTTATTGCCCTGGAAAATATCGAACTCGATATCTATAAAGGTGAAATTTTTGCCTTGCTTGGCCCTAATGGTGCCGGAAAAACCAGCTTAATCAATATCATCTGTGGAATAGTCAATCCATCGTCAGGCACTATCCATGCAAATGGTTATGACATTGTTTCAGACTATCTAAAGGCTCGTAGTGAAATTGGCCTGGTCCCGCAAGAATTGGCGACTGACACCTTTGAAACCGTTTTAGCATCAGTTAATTTCAGCCGCGGCCTGTTTGGCAAACGACCGAATCCGGAATTAGTGGAAAAAATCCTCAAACAACTGTCCTTATGGAAAAAACGACATTCCAGGATCATGACCCTGTCTGGCGGTATGAAGCGCAGAGTTATGATAGCCAAGGCCTTGTCTCATGAACCCACGATACTATTTCTTGACGAGCCCACTGCCGGTGTTGATGTAGACCTGCGCAAGGGCATGTGGGAAATGGTGAGAGAATTGCGTGAAAACGGGGTAACTATCATCCTCACCACACATTATATTGAAGAAGCCGAGGACATGGCCGACCGAATCGGAGTTATCAACAAAGGAAAGATCATCCTGGTAGACGATAAAAACACCCTCATGCAAAAACTTGGGAAAAAGCAATTAAAGCTGCATTTACAATCATCATTATCTGAATTACCGGCTGGACTTGAAGAATTCAATCTTGAACTAACCAATGACGGAATCGAATTGATCTATACATTTGACTCACAAAGTAAGGATACCGGTATTGTAATTTTACTAAGAAAGTTAAATGAACATGGAGTCTATTTTAAGGACCTTCAATCCAGTGAGAGTTCCCTTGAAGATATTTTTGTCAATCTGGTACGAAATCAATCATGAACATTTACGCCATCATTGCCATATTCAAGTTTGAAATGTCACGCACCAGACGGACCCTGATGCAGAGTATTGCATCACCAGTGATTTCAACCTCTCTTTATTTTGTCGTATTTGGTGCGGCCATTGGCTCACGTATGGGACAAATTGAAGGGGTTAGCTATGGGGCGTTTATTATTCCAGGCCTGATAATGTTGTCCATATTGAATGAGAGCATTTCCAATGCGGCCTTTGGAATTTATCTACCGCGGTTTATGGGCACTATATATGAACTCTTTTCTGCGCCGGTCTCCTATATCGAAATTGTTATAGGTTATGTAGGAGCGGCAGCAACCAAGTCTTTGATTCTGAGTTTTTTAATACTGATCACAGCCAGATTCTTTGTGGATTATCAGGTGCTTCACCCGGTATGGATGTTTTGCTTTCTGTTTCTCACCGCCATCACATTCAGCCTGCTGGGTTTTATTATTGGTATCTGGGCAGACGGTTTTGAAAAACTGCAAATCGTACCATTGATGATAATCACACCATTGACCTTTCTGGGAGGCAGTTTTTATACCATTGATATGCTTCCGCCTATCTGGCAAAAGATTACCCTGCTTAATCCTGTCTTATATCTTATTAGCGGTTTTCGCTGGAGTTTTTATGGCATTTCAGATGTCCAGGTCGGGACCAGTCTGGGTATGATCATGGTCTTTCTGGTCATTTGTCTGACGTTGGTATGGTGGATATTCAAGACCGGTTACCGAATAAAATCATGAACCTCGAATAAGGAGAATGTTATGCACTATGTAATTTCAACCACCTGGGGCCCTACAGACCCCACACGCGCATCGTTGCCCTTTATCTTTGCAGAATCTGCCCTGCAGGCAGGAGATACGGTAATGATCATGCTTTTCCATGATTCTGTCACTGTTGCAGTAAAAGGATCACATGAAAAAATGATCCCTGTTGGTCCACCACCAAAATTTGAACCCGTGTTGAACCATCCCAATGCCAGGGTGCTGGTATGTAAACCCTGCGCTGAAGCCAGGGGTATCACGTCCGAAATGCTGATAGACAATTGCAGCATGGCTGGAATGAATGATTACCATGCTGAAGTCTCACGGGATGACGCTAAAGCGGTTAGTTTTTAATCATGTTGAAAGCAGGCCGCGTGCAAAAGAACACGCTGACCTGCTCCCAGTTTCCGGTTTACCATTTTGCCGAGAGATTGGCAAAAAAGTTGATGCCCCTGCCCGGTAACCTGCTTCCCACCGGGACATCACTGCCGATTACCCTGTTAAAACCCGACAAGGGATCGACATAGTGGTTATCAAACAGGTTATCTACTCCTACCTGCAAACTCATCCCACTATCTGAAAAATTATAATACCCATGGAGATTTAACAACGCATATCCACTGACCGGGCCGGTATTACCCGATGTACTGTTTGCAGTAATCGTCTGGGAAATCTTTGATTGTTTTGCATACAGTACACCTTCTACTGAAGCACCCCAGTTCCGGTCATCATCATATGCCAGGGTCAACCGTGTATTAAACGGCGCTATCCTGAATAAATCATCATCAATGTCACGCCGCTTGCCACGGGTATAGCTCATAATCCCGTCAATTCTCCAGTTTTCTGTAAACACATAGCCATACATGGTATCAAACCCGTAAAACTCGGCATCGACATTGGCAAATATCAATGGATTGGGGTCGCCATTGGCATTGGTGCTGACCGCACGGACAAACATATTGGTTGCCGGAACACCTTGTATATAGTCATCTACCGTACGGTAATACACCCTCGGTGACATGTATGCTTTTTCAATATCCCAGTTAAGGCCCAGTTCAAACTGATGTGATACCTCTGGTTTCAATTCAACATCACCAACATAGTTGTTGCCGTCTCCAAGACCTGCATTTACTTCCAACGGTATCCACATAAAGCGTTCAATATAACTGGGTGATCGCGTTTTTCTGGCGAAGCCCAGTTCGATATTGGTGTCGCCGCTTATGACATAATCAAACTTAACTACAGCATCAAAGTTATCATCGCTGACGGAACGATCCAGGGCATTAAACGCATTGCGCAACTGCCTGACTGCAAATGGAGGTGTCCCCGGAGTAGAAGCCAGGGGCTCGAGATTGGCGGGAAAGGCATCGACATCTTCAGTACTCATTTTTACATGGTCATATCTTAAACCAAGTTCCAGGGTTATATTCGGTGCGATCAAACCACGATATCCACCAAAAAACCCAATGTTGTCTGTTTTTGAATTGACAAAGTTATTGACAAAGAACGGGTCGAAATCAGGGTCTCCAACCGTCGCATTATGCTCTGCCAGGTGGCCATCAACACCGAAATCTATAATGCCGTCATCCATATCATAATGCAGAATTAAAGAATAACCGGTACCGTTACTATCAGTATCGACAAACCGCTTGTCGTCCTCGAGAAATGGTGGCAATGGCAGTGATGAAAAGTCCGGTGCTGGCCGGGTAATATAATTATGCATCCAGTGATCGATCTCGGAATAACTAACCTGGGCGACCACATCAAACGGCCCTATATGTCCATCGTAACGGGCCCGAAACAGGTCGGTCTTGAAAAAATCAATATCCAGGGGCAGTACCGGTGTCCCACTGTCATCAGTCTCACTAAAACGATAATCAAGGGAAAAACGATGCACACCATACTGAAATCCGTAGCCCGCACCAATCATGTAACGTTCATACTGGGTATCGGCAATCTCGCCATTTCCTGCTGAGCGGTTATCACCGTCCTCCTGGCTCCCAATCATGTGAAACCGGTGCGTATCGTTGGAAAATCCAATCAGTCCACCAATGTTATATCCATTGTCCGTACTGTGGTAACCAAGGTCCACGTCACCTGATAAATTGAATTCACTGTCATGGGTAAACTCACTGGACTTGCTATTGGCCAGGACATGGCCACCAATGCCACTTCCATAACTCACCGAGGCAATACCGCGGGAGACTTCTATGGAATCCAGTAACGAGGCCGGCATGTAATGTAATGGCGGATCCATCCAGTTAGGACCACCGGAATTGACATACATGCCATCAAGACGAACATTCATTCTGATTCCATACATGCCCCGGTACTGGGTCTGACCACTGATAGGCCCGTTATCATTGATATTCCCACCAGGGACCTTGAGCATCAGGTTTGATACATCTGATGCAGCAAAGGCCTGGTTATCTATCTGCAGTTCCTGGTGAGAAAACTTTTCCTGCACATGGCCTGACACGATAATGTGTTCAATGCCATGGGGTTCATGTTCCTGTGCCAATGCCTGCATAAAAAAGGCAGGGATTACACATACTATAATTCTGATAAATATATTCATAAAAACATCCTCTACAAATCATATATAACACGATCTGCAATACAGCTACAGAACGGCTATAGTTATTTAATTTTTTCTAATTCGGTGAATATAGAGGACGGGGGGGGCGCGGACAGGATGTCTTTTCCTGATAACTGACTGGCTGAATAGATTATCGTATGACTCCCTTGTAACGTCTACCTTTAATACAAAGAGTTCATCAACAGAATAGAAGTGATTACTGATAAAGCTGGCATTGCCCGTCCACAGGCTACAGGTTGCGGTAAAATGGTCGCCATCAGGATTATCAGACTGACTATTATTATTTTGATCATGGTCATGATCATGACCATCATCAGTATCCAGGGCATAAATATTATTCAGACCCGGGCACCATACGACGCCAAATGAAAATTCACCATTCTCATCGACGTTGGCAAATTCATAACCGGGAGCAACCAGTGAGCGAAGACACAGCGATAGGAACAACAACCAGGGCAGGATTTGTTTACATGATTTTGAAAATTTTCTGGTAGCCATTTCTACTTATACATCAGGATAAATCAAGTATAAATACGTCAGTATATATATATTATGAATAATATAAGCAAATATTAGCCGTAGCTATACAAGTATATTGATCTAAATATCCATCAATTGGCAGATGACATTAAGTCCAACCTGGCCTTTTGCTGGTATGTTGGATCGGCATATTTCTCCATGCCCTGATAGTGTTGGATGACATTTCCTTCGATTAAAATATCACCTACTAACCGCAGGCCGTCCCTGTTTAATGTGCCGTACCTGACTAATCCGTTTTTAATGAAGGTATCATAGCTGCCCGGCAGGGTTGCCCTGTCGTGGCCGACATCTTCTGCGAAATTGATGGCTTCCTCCCGGTTCGCAGGATCCCGCAACCATTCACTGGCACGGATGTATCCCCTGAGATAGGCAATGACCTGATCGCGATTTGCCTCGATCCATGTCTTTCTTCCACCGATGGATGAGGCTGGAAATTCAGGGAAATGTTCTGCCAGGTTGGTCATACGAGTAAAGCCGTCCAGTTCTGCCTGTACACTGGCGGGTGCGTTCATATAGGTAAATTGTGCTTCGTTGTCCACGACCTTCTTCATCCGGTTCCTGGGCCCACCGGATTCTGGTGATAGCCTGTAATCTCCTGGATTTAATCCATATTTCTGCAACACCTTCCGATACAAAAGCCAATAACCCGTTTGTAGATTATCCAGGGCAATGATTTTCCCCCTGAGCTCTTCATAACTATTATATTCAGGCCGCACGATTAGATCGTTAGCGGCACGGGTAATGGTATGAATAATCACATAGTCTTTTCCATCTTCGATTTCACGAACAAAATGGTCGGCTGCCTGGTGAAAGATTTCCAATTGTTCTGCATCAACCATATCTAACTGATGTTCAGATTCTCCGGTGACCGTGACTTTTACATCAACACCTTCAGCATCAAAAAAGCCTTTAGACTGTGCGATCCATAATGGCCAGTTATTGATGGACTGGCTTATCGTCCCGACACGAATGGTTTGTGCTGATAGGCCTAGGGGAATAAGAGAATAAACAAAAAATAATCCAATTAATAAACGACGGTACGAATTCATACATCCCTCCATGTTTATTATTAATATAAATACCACAGAGGGCATAGAGTTTACAGAGTTGGCTTTTATTCTCTGTGTGCTCTATGCCCTCTGTGGCTTATTCTTAGTTTTAGTATTTACTGACCCGGCGGCGGTGGGGCATTGGGGTCCATGACATCCCGGCTTGTTGTCTTTGCACCTAGTTGTTCGAGCAATTTCGCCGTACTTTCATGATAACCGTACAATCCACGGTATCGAAGCACAGGACTGATACCGGACGCCATACTCCATGGAGTTTCACCATAATTGTCCGTTATATTAATCTCGGCGCCTTTCTCCGCAAGGTACTTAACAATTAAATCATTACCGGTAAAAGCAGCCATATGCATGGCAGTCTGACCTTCCTCATTCTTTGCATCAATATCAATTCCCATTTCAATCACTGTTTTCACTGCATGGAATGACTTTTCTATATCTTTCTCATTGGCCTGGTTCCCACCCTTAAACGCGCATGCGCCGGTACAGGCGGCCCTTGCAGCAGCCATTAACGAATTGATGCCGCCTTTTGCGGCAATTTCCTGATCGGCTTCATAGGATTTTAACAGCCCCATCATTTTTGTATCTGCGGAGATAGAGGCGAGTAAAAATGGCGTGGCACCGACCATGTCAAATGGGCTCCCATCCGGCCCTAGACGTTTACTCTTTTTGATTTGTAAATTAGGATCTGCACCCGCTTCCAGCAGTGCATCGGCAAGCTTATACAAATTATCTGGGAGTTGCCGATAAACCGGGTCATAACGCACACCATTCAGGGCTGCCATGCCATTTGCCATTGAATAATGGAGAGCGGAGATACCATTCTCATCAGTTGCATCAGGATCTGCCCCCATACTTAAAAGATATAATCCAAGATCTTCATGTCCCCCGGCAGCTGTAATCACCAGAGCAGTACCCTGTTCAGGGGTAGCTTCATTAGGGTCTGCGCCTGCATCAATAATCGCCTTTGCAGAGGCCACGTCACCTGAACGCGCAGCAAATAAAAGTGGCGTAAATCCTGAACTGGATTTGGCACTGATATCGGCACCATTTGTCACCAGTAACTGACTGACTTCACCGTGGCCCTCTGCTGCAGCCCACATTAAAGCTGTTTGATTTTTCTTTTTATCTGAAACATTGGGATTGGCGCCCTTTGCAAGTAATGCGGCGACTGCCTCTGTTGCCCCTGTTTTTGAACAGTTCATCAATACAGACTCACCACTCCACAGCATAGCATTGGGATTGGCGCCTGCGACCAGTAGTTTCTTAACCAGCTCATTATTTCGATTGGTACAGGCAAGATATAATGGTGTCACACCGTAATCATTTGCAGCATTAACATTTGCCTCTGCAAAGAGTAACTGTTGTGAAATTTCGATGTTATTACGATGTACAGCCCAGTGTAATGCCGTAGTACCATCGGCCTCAGAAGCATTTACATTGGCTGACTCAGTGATTAACCTGGCAACCCTACCAGCATCCCCGCGTTTTACGGCATCAAGTAGCGGAAGTTCTCCTACTGAATACGCCGAAGCAGAATAAAGGCATAAAAACAGAAAAATATTTAGCCATTTGAATTGATGCTTGCACATGAAAAAATTAATCACAGTATTACACCTTTATGAGACATTTAATAAATTGACCTTACCTGTGCTATCACCGAACTTCCCTTCCTCAACACCCAGTTTATCCATAATTGTCAAATAGAGGTTAGAAATAGGTGTTTCTGCCGGATATCTGATGTGCTTGCCGCCTTTCAGTTGCCCTGAACCACCACCAATCAGAGCAATCGGCAGATCTTGCAACAAATGTTCGTTTCCATCACTTATGGCACTTCCGTACATGACTATCATGTTATCGAGAAGATTTCCTTCAATATCCTGGGTAGCACGTAATTTCTCCAGATAGTAGGTAAAAAGTTGTGCATGATACAGGTCAATCCTGGCAATTTTTTCAAGAAATACCGGATCATTCCTGTGATGTGATAACGAATGATGCACATCGGGTATACCAATTTCCTCATATGTCCGGTTACTCTGCTCCGGACCAGTCATAAAGGTAATCATGCGCGTCATGTCCGTCTGGAATGCCAGGACCTGCAGATCAAACATCAGTTTGAGGTGATCAGCAAATTCAGAAGGAATCCCGGCAGGCCTTTCAAATGACGGGATTTCCCTTGAAGACTGTTGCTCAGCTAACTGAATACGTCTCTCTACATCCCGCATGCCTTCCAGGTATTCACTCAATCTTGACTTGTCCTCTACCCCAACCTTTTTCATCATTCGATTGGTGGCATCGGTAATGGAATCGAGAATACTCTGTTCCTTTTGAATGCGGGCAAGCCGGAGCGCGGGATCAGTACTATTACTGTCGCCAAATAACCGTTCAAACACAGCACGTGGTCTGTATTCAATCGGTAATGGTGTGGTCGGTGATCGCCAACTCAAGGTCATTCTGTAAGCACAGCTCCAACCTTTTTCACAGCTTCCTACCACATCAGTATTGTGTAATCCGAGTTCCAGGGATGCCAGCTGGGTATATTGCCCCAGTTCCCTGGCAATAATCTGGTCTATGGATGTACCAACATGCCCTTCCCGTAATGGATGGACACCGGTCAGGAAAACACCGCCCGCACGCTCGTGCGGTGCAGATTCACCTTCACCGGGCAGCGCATCACCAGCACTATTGTTCATGCCACTGAGTACCAGCATCTGGTCACGATATGGTGCCAATGGTTCCATGGTCTGGGGCAGCACAAAATCTTTCCCAGTTTCTGAGGGTAACCAGTGCTTCATGTTCACGCCGTTTGGTGTATAAACGATAGAAAATCGTTTTGGCAACGTTGCCTTATCGCCCGCTGCAGCAAGTGCGGGGGACATGGCATCAAGCATAGGTAATGCTACACAGGCACCTGCACCGCGCAGGAATGTACGCCGAGGTATGGAACGTTTAAATATCATCATGGCCAGGGGCCCTCCTCTTCTGAAATGGTGTGCTATCAACAATCGCCAGGATCATTGAAGAAAGTTTGTGATCATCATCTGCAGATTTTCTCATGATGTCGCGCATCACAGGAGCATCACGGTAATCAACGCCTCTACCCAATGCATAAGTCAATAATTTTTCAATTGAAGTCAGGATAAAATCATCCTTTCTTTTTTCAATCAGGACTTCTCTCAATTCTGCCATCCCCTTAAATGGAGTACCGTCAGGTAAAGTCCCGGTAGCATCAATGGAAGAATCAGATGCCGCATCCTCCGTTCGCCATTTGCCAATTGCATCATAATTTTCTAGTGCAAACCCGAGCGGGTCCATCACTTTATGACAACTTGCACATACTGGATTGGCCCGATGCTGCTCCATCTGCTGGCGCATATTAAGGACCTTCCCCTGATCATTGGTATCTTTTAATGCAGGAATATTGGCCGGTGGTGGTGGTGGTGGTGCACCAAGGATATTTTCCAGTATCCATTTTCCACGAATTGTAGGTGCTGTCCTGTTCGGGTATGAGGTTAACGTTAATATGCTACCTTGCCCAAGTAGACCACCCCGGGTTGCATCAGGCAAGCTGACTTTCCTGAAATGGCTGCCATAGACATTGGGAATACCGTAATGCCTCGCCAGTCTTTCATTTACAAAGCTATAATCTGCATCAAGCAACTCCAGCATGGATCGGTCATTTCTAAATATATAATTAAAAAAGTATTCCGTTTCACTTTGAAACGCCTGCCTGAGATTGTCTTCAAAATAGGGAAAAAGATCGGTGTTTGGTGCCGCTGCATTTAAATTACCAAGCTGAAGCCATTGTGAAGCAAATTTCTTAATAATGGCTTCCGATTTAGGATCGGATAACATGCGCTTAATCTGCTGTTCAAGTATGACAGGATCCGACAGTCTTGCAGATTCAGCCAATGACAATAACTCATCATCCGGGATAGAACGCCATAGAAAAAATGATAATTCGCTGGCAAGTTCCAGGTCAGAGATATTATATATTTCACCTGGCTTAATGTTGTCAGGACGTTCGACAATAACAAATAAAAATTCAGGCCCCGCAAGCATACGTTCTATAGCTATCCCGATTCCTTCATCAAAACTGACAGATTTCCCCTGATGATAAAATACCATCAAGTCACTGACTTCCTGTTCGGAAGGGGGACGACGATATGCCCTGTGTGCCAGGCTGGTTAAGATTTTCCTGGCACAATCTTCGTCATTATTATTTTGTGGTTGGCAAATAAGAATTTTTTCTCTGCTGGCAGTATCACCAATACCCCTGGCGTTATAGGGGCCACCAATGGCGACGGTATGGACTGCTGGGACACCACCCTTGTACTGGGCATAATCATAAAGTGTATGTCGAGGGTATTCTGGCTCTTCAGGAACCGTTGATTCCTTGAGCAAGGTAACTGTTAGCTTGTGCATGCCAGCTTTGGAAGTAAAGCGGGCCTGTAATGCCTCATCGGCCGTTCTCTCATAATGCTCCTGCTCGACATCACCGGACGTTCCGGATGAGAATATACCCGCGGAACGGCCATATGTTTCACCACCGATTGTAATCAGTTTAATTCTTTCACCATTGAGGCGAATATCAAACTGGTAGGGTTCCGTCAGTCCTCTTATGTATTCCCTGGAATTACGTTGCAATTTAATCTGGACAACGTACTCACCATCCATGGGGAAATGATGGTTTACCGATGTCCCGCCCATGGACCCAAATGGCATCTCTTCCCCCATGCGATCATCCTGCATCAGGTAACCAGAAACGGAATAAATATCAAAGGCTGGTGGCATTTCAGGTTCACCCAGGGCGAGCTTCCTCACTTTTCTGGCTGCTGATATATATTGTTCAGTCAGTAATGGCGAGAGAGTCAATACTTCACCAATATTATCAAACCCATACATAGTGTCATCGGAGGGCAAAATGGTATCGTCGTTGATCTCTACCGCAAGAAGATCGCGAACGGAATTAATGTATTCAGTCTTGTTTAACCGACGGATAGATGGGCCAGCTGGCTTGGGGTCAGTCATGGCCAGGGTATCCAGGGATGTCTCTATATGACTGGCGATAGCCTGGTAGGAGGACTCATCCGGTCGTGGCATACCCGATGGTGGCATGGACCTGGATTTTAATTTACGAAGGACTTTTTCCCAGATTTCTGCATCTTCTCCAACCTTTGTGGCATCCACATCCTGGAGCGACAGACCTGCAGTACGCAAAGTATCATTATGGCACCCCATACAATATTGACTGACGATGGCCTGATGTTCAACACCCTCTGAGGCTTGCTGGGCACTCACATTGAGATAAAAATTTATGCCCAGAGCGATTAGGCAAATCCTGGAAAATACGGTCATTTACTACCCCCGGTAAGTCATACTTTAATTTAAAACGATCCGGTCATTATATCGACTTTGAGTTTAAATATTAACCGAATATGCCCAGCCAATTATGGAATATTGTTGAAAAAATAATCCTTTACGATCAAGAATTAACTAAGAATAGCTCTCAGCCTGGATTAGCAATGCAAAGGATTATTGACCCGGTGGCGGGGGAGAACGATCATCCATCTGCTCACGGGTAACCACTTTTGCCCCTAACTTTAATAGCAATGCTGCGGTACTTTCATGATTGCCATACAGACCCTGGTAGCGGATCACAGGACTGATTCCCGATGCCATACTCCATGGTGTTTCACCGTAATTATCAGATACGTTTACCTCTGCTCCCTGGTCATACAGATACTGAACAATTTCGTCGGCACCAATGAACCCCGCCATGTGCATAGCGGTTTGTCCCTTTTCGGTCCTGGCATTAACATCAACACCCATTTCTACCGCCGTTTTAACTGCCTCCAGGGCAAGCCGACTTCTCTCACTATCAGACTGGTTACCACCTTGAAAAGTACAGGACCCGGTGCAGGCGGCCTGGGCAGCGGCAATTAACGGGGTTATCCCGCCCTTGGCTACCAGGCTGGGATCCGCTTCATATTCGGCCAACAAATTCATTAATTCAACATCTGAAGAAAGTGCTGCGAGCATTAATGGTGTCGCATAGGTCATTTCAAAGGCACTGCCGTCTGGGCCAAGCCTGTGACTTTTTTGTATCTGGGCATTGGGATCGGCACCGGCTTCAAGCAGGTTTTTAGTCAGGCTGCGCATATTTTCCGGTCGAACCCGATAGACTGAGTCATAACGGACACCGTTCACGGTAGACATCCCATTGCGTATAGAGTTATGCAATGCCGTCACACCATATTGATCACCTGAATCGGGATTGGCACCTTGTTGCAATAAATATATAGATAGGGCTTCATGACCACTGGCACTGGCAATCACCAGCGTATTTCCCTGTTCTGGTGTACTTTCATTTGGATCGGCACCGGCTTCTATGAGGTACTTTGCTGTTTGTACATCTCCTGAGCGTGCTGCAAATAGCAGTGGGGTAAATCCATTATTCGATACAGCCTTAACCTCTGCCCCATTATCCAACAATGTCTTGACCACATCAGCATGCCCACCCGCGGCAGCCCACATGAGCACAGATTGACCTTTCTCCATTTCTGTTGCATTGACATCTGCTCCAGCCGAAATCATTGCGATAACAGCATCTACCGCACCTCGTTTAGCGCAGTTCATTAACGACGTTTCACCAGACCACATATCAATATTAGGATCGGCGTTTGCCTTCAACAATAATTCCACCATTGCCGAGCTTTTATTGGTACAGGCCAGATACAATGGCGTGACACCATAGTCATTTGTTGCATCGGGATTAGCCTTATTTCTAACCAGGTAATCTGCAACTTTCAGGTTATCCCAGTGTGCCGCCCAGTGTAGTGCAGAGGTACCATCATTATGGGTTGTGTTTATATCTACCACATCATCGTTAAGCAACGCAGTAATCTGATCCATATCATTTTGTTTTGCAGCTTCAACCAAAGGCGGCAGTGATGACGCGAGACTCCCTTTCGTGAACAGAACAGTAGCTAGTAACAGACAGTATTTAGTTTTCATATACTAAGCCGTCTCAATATCCAGGCGGCCAGTGCTGTCGCCAAAAGAATCCAGGTGAACGCCAAGCTTGTCCAGCAGGGTAAGGTAAAGATTTGCTACCGGTGTTTTTTCGGGGTACCGGACATGAATACCACCTTTTAACTGACCCGACCCACCACCGATCACAACCAGTGGCAGATTTTGCATGAGGTGGTCATTACCATCGCTGATACCACTGCCATACAGAACAATAATATTATCCAGCAGTGACCCATCCATATCCGGGGTTGCAGCCAGACGGTCCAGGTAATAACCCATTAATGCCACATGGTAGCTATCGATTTTCTTTAGCTTACCCAGTTTTTCTGCGCTACCCTGATGATGGGACAGGGAATGATGCACATCGGGGATTCCAATTTCCTTGTAAGTACGGTTACTTTGTTCCGGCCCCATCATAAAGGTAATAATACGGGTCATGTCTGTCTGATAGGCCAGTACCTGTAAATCAAACATTAATTTCAGATGATCAGCAAAGTTTGCCGGGACACCTGAAGGACGCTCAACTGTCGGAATTTCGCGATCTGATTGCTGCTCGGCCATCTGGATCCGTCGTTCAACATCACGCATACCCTCAAGATATTCAGAGATTCTGACACGGTCTTGTGGACCTACCTTTTTCATCATCCGAGAGGCAGCATCTGTTACTGCATCCAACAGGCTCTTGTCTTTCTCTAACCTTTCCATCCGCACTTTGGGGTCGGTGCTGTTATTGTCTCCAAACAATCTTTCAAATACAGCCCTGGGGCGATATTCAATGGGTAAAGGTGTGGTTGGGTTGCGCCAGGACAAGGTGTTCATAAAGGCACAACTCCAGCCTTTTTCACAGTGACCAGTCACGTCCGTTGAATGTAAGCCAAGCTCCAATGAAGCCACCTGCGTATGTTGTCCCAGCTCTTTGGCGACTATCTGGTCAACTGATATACCTGTCTCACCATAACGTAGGGGATGCACGCCTGTTAGAAAGACGCCCCCTGCACGTTCATGGGGTGCGGTCTCTCCCTCTCCAGGCAAGGCATCACCTTCATTATTGTCCAGACCTGTCAGGACATGCATTTTATCCTTATATTTCACAATTGGTTCCAAAGACGGGCTCAATTGAAAATTTCTGCCCGTGGCTTCAGGTGTCCATTGGGACATATTGACGCCATTGGGGGTATATATGATTGAGAACCGTTTTACTGATTCGTGTCCGTCCTTTGCTGCAGCCATGGCAGGCACCATAGCATCAAGAAACGGTAATGCAACAGTTGCCCCGGTCCCTTTCAGAAACGTCCTACGATCAATGGCTTTTTTAAATATCATCATGGCTTACGGCCCTCCTCGTCTGGAAAGGTATACTTTCAACGATTGCTGTAATTAAAGAAGAAATCTTGTGCTGGTCATCTTTGGTCTTTCGCATAATCTCACGCATGGTGGCTGCATCACGGTAATTAACTTCTCTCCCCAATCCATAGGTCAGAATTTTTTCTACGAAGGTCAATATAAAATCTTCGCTACGTTTTTGCAGGATGACCTCTTTCAGGCCAGCTGGCCCTGAAAAAGGTGTGCTATCAGGTAGTTCACCAGAGGGGTCAATGACTGAACTTGATGCGGCATCAACTGTACGCCACTTCCCTATACCATCATAGTTTTCCAGGGCGAAGCCTATGGGGTCCATGACCTTGTGACAACTGGCACATACCGGATTGGCACGGTGCTGCTCCATTCTCGCACGCATGGACAATACCTTGCCCTGATCATTCTTGTCCCTTAAGCCCGGGACATTTGGTGGAGGTGGAGGTGGAGGTGAACCCAACAGATTTTCCAATACCCATTTGCCTCGAATCACCGGTGATGTTCGGTTTGCATAGGAAGTGATGGTAAGAATACTACCCTGCCCTAAAAGGCCTCCCCGTGCCCTGTCAGACAAAGAGACCTTCCTGAAATGGCTACCATGAATATCTGGGATTCCGTAAAAGTTGGCCAGCCGTTCATTGACAAAGGTATAAGGTGCATCCAGTAATTCCAGTAACGGGCGGTCTTGCTTGATAACATGATTAACGAATAACTCTGTCTCTTTTTTAAATGCTGCCCGCAAATTATCATCGAAATAGGGAAATAGCTCTGTATCGGGTGCAACGGCATTTAACCGACCAAGATTTAACCACTGCAAGGCAAAATTATTCAGCAATGCATCTGCCCGAGGGTCATTTAACATCCGCTGTACCTGCTGGTTCAAGATCCTTGAATTATGGATCTCTCCAGATTCGGCTAATGTCAGCAGGTCATCATCAGGAAAACTGCTCCAGATAAATAGTGCTAATTTGGTGACCAGTTCATGGGCAGAGATTTTGAATGTATCTCCCTCTGCGAGGTTGCTTGGCTGTTCCTCAAGGATAAAAAGAAATTCAGGGCCAGCAAGTATCCTTTCAACTGCAAGACCAATACCTTCATCAAAGCTCCCCTCTGCCTGACCACGTTTAAAAAATGCCATTAACTCCTGCATCTCGCCAGCTTGTGGCTGACGCCGGAAGGCACGGGTTGCGCGTGTTCTTAAAATGGATTCCGCACACGCAATATCATTGATACCCGACGGCTTGCAGGTATAGATCATTTTGCGACTGACTGTCTCAACCATCCCGCTTGGATTAAAAGGCCCGCCTACAGACACGGACCGAATACCTGGCAGCCCCCCCTTATACTGGGAAAAATCGTAATTTGTATGCTTTGGATCAACCGGGGTCTCGGCTATGGCATTGTCTTTAAGAAAAGTGGCAACCACCTGGTGATAACCGGCGTCACTATAAAACCGAACATACAAGGCATCGTCCGCAGTCCGCTCATAATGTTCCTGGGCAATATCACCCTGCGAGGCAGTGGAAAAAATTCCAGATGACCTGCCATGTTTTTCTCCTCCGATGCTAATCAGATCAAGCCGTTTACCATCCAGACGGATATCAACCTTGTGTGGGGCATCCTGCAGGCCGCGAATATAATCCCGGGAATTGCGCTGCAGTCTGACCTGGATTTCATATTCACCATTGGCAGGGAAATAATGCTGTGCCGCTATGCCGCCGCGGGAACCGAAAGGCAGATCTTCACCCAGTCGTTCTTCCTGGCGGGTATTATTCGATAATGTATATATTTCATAGCCAGGCTGTATATTGGCATCTCCCAATGTCTGCCTTCTAACCTTTCTCGCTGCGGAGATATATTGCTCCGTTAAAACAGGAGATAAGGTCAAGACATTGCCAATATTGTTAAAACCAAACATGGAATCATCCGGGGGCAACAAGGATTCTTCATCTATCTGGACCCCCAACAGATCGCGAATGGCATTGGCGTATTCGGTCCGGTTAATTCTGCGCATAGCAGCCCGTCCCGGGTGAGGATTGGCGTTGGCATATTCATCCAGGCCATTCTCAAGATATTGCGAAAACCCTTCATAGGTAGCCGCATCCGGCCTGGGCATACCTGATGGAGGCATACTTTGTACCTTTAACTTTCGCAGTACCTTCTCCCATTTTTCGGCACCGCCGCCCAAATCATGGGTATTGATATCCTGCAACGTTAATCCTGCGGTTTTCAGCTGGTCATTATGGCAGGTGACACAAAACTGATTGACCACTGACTGATACTTCTCAGCCGGTGATTGTGCTGAGCACGCCATGCTAAACAAAAATAATAATATAAAATAATGTATACGCATTCATTCCCCCTGCATGACCTGAAATAAAAGATTCATTCCCAGGTATTTAATTCCCAAGTATATGAAGGAACATTACCGATATCAAACCCAACTCAGAGGATTCACCGGATACACTGCAATTTGTGAAAATAATATATTTTTCAATATTGTCTGTATTTCGTAAATTCTAAATATAGGATATCTTGACATTGATGCAGGAATGGGTCATTTTCAGCCTGATTATTGCATCAATATGCAGGACTGTTTGAATATCGAAATTATGATTGAGGGGCCATAAATGAGTAAAGATGAAAAAGGTAATGACAACACAATAAAAAGAAGAGAATTCATAAAAGGTGCTGGTATGAGCGCTGCTGCTATAGTAGGCAGTGGGGCCATCAACCCGGCGGCGGCACAGTCCAGCCAGATACCGGAACCTTATAATATCCCGGACACATGGGACCTCGAGGCAGACGTTGTCATTATAGGCTCAGGGCCCACCGGCCTTGTGGCAGCAAATCGAGCCAGAGATGCAGGTGCCTCTGTGATTGTTGTTGATGCAAATTATGATGTTGGCGGTCATGGGCTGATGAATGGTGGACAGATCCACCTGGGTGGTGGAACGGCCATGCAAAAAAAATATGGGATTGAGGACGATCCGGATACCTATTTCAAGGACCTTATCGACTGGTCGGTTGTGGAAACCAATGGCATGCCGGATTACCGTTATAATGACAGGGGTGTGCAGCGTGCCATTGCGGACAATGCTGCTGCAACCTTTGACTATCTGGTGGAGAATGGTGTTGAATTTGTTGATATGGCACCTGCAACGGCAGGTGGACACGCAGTTGGACTGTCTGCACCTCGTGGACACTACGCCATCTGGACGAAAGGTCAAAGTGCAGAGAGTCCCAGGGGCGGTGGTGGTACCGCCATTTACCGTGCCCTGGAGGTCAGTGCCCGCAACAAGGGTATAAAATTTGTCCTCAATTACCACATGGATGTTATCTACCGCGAACGGCCCAATGCCGGGCGTGTGCTGGGTATCAAGGCCCATCATTCCCCGCGTTATCTGCCCGGCGAATCAACCCCTATGAAAAGCTTTCATTCCAAAGGCAACATCGATATGGACAAGCCAGAGATTACCGTCAAGGCTAAAAAATCCATTCTGGTGGGCACAGGTGGACATACCGGCAACCTGAATTTTCGACGTATCTTTGACCCGAGAATGACGGAAGAATATCAACTGGCCGGCAGCCCTTTTTCTGATCAGGACGCCAGTGGCGAAATTGCCGCCATGGAAATTGGCGCTTCATTGTGGGGCGTTGCTAACCAGGTCATGGAACGTAATGGCTATTTCAGAAAACGCCCGGTCATTGGTTGTAAACATACCTATATTGAATGGACGCCGGACAGTATTCTGTTCCCGTTTGTTAAAGCTACCGGACTTAAAGTGAGAAGCTTCAGGAACTTGATCCTCGTCAACCAGATGGGCAAACGTTTTTATAATGAACTTGGCGCGAACTGGCCCTATGGGACACATCATGGGGATATTGACGGATATAAACAGGGCGACTGGCGAAACCCCATGAAAAGGCCCTATAGACCTGATAACTGGCTGGATGCTGCTGTGGCACCGAATGAAGGATCTGAACCACCGGACTATGCAGCTGGACCTGTCTGGGCCATCTTTGATTCAGAGGCAGTGAAGCGAGAGAAATGGGACCTGTCCCCGCCGTCTACCGATCCTGAATATTTCTTCAGTGCAGATACTCTGGAAGAGCTAGCGAGGAAGATTAAAAATAACCCTTATCAAAAAGTGGATATGCCTGAAGACAACCTGGTTTCCACAGTTAAACGCTTTAACCAGATCGTGGAATTTGGATATGACCCGGATTTTGAACAACCCAATCCCCGGTTTAAATTTAATGCCCCACCCTATTATGCAGCCTGGGCAACCCCCGTCATTCACGACACCTATGCGGGACTTCGCATCAATATGAAATGCCAGGTTGTTGACATGAATGGGGAGGTGATTGAAGGTCTTTACTGCGGAGGTGAATCTGCCGGTGGATGCAGCCAGCATGGTCAGGGACGCTGTACAACACAGGGCTATATAGCCGGGGGCAATCTCACAAAAGAAAAGCCGTGGAGCTAGTTAGCTAGGGTAACTATAAATTTAATCCGAATAAACGGGACCGGTTGCTGCCGGTTCCGTGGATGATTGTCGGCATTTCTGAATCCCTGCTGATTGAATGACAATGTTAATTCAAACTGGTCAAAACCAACGAGGGTTTACCCTGGTAGAATTCTCCATGGCCCTACTCGTGGCAGTCCTGGTAATCGGGACAGCAACCCCGGCATATATCTATCTCGTTGACAAGGCGCGCACAAATAAAACCATTGATGAACTTCGCAGTATGCAACGGGAAATCGATCGTTACGAAAGAAAAAATAATCGCTACCCGGATTCTTTACTGGAAATTTATCCACAGCAGCCCATGGATCCCTGGGGCAATTTTTACCAGTATCTGAATATCAGAAATGCATCAAATCCAAGCATCATCAACCCTAGAACAGACAATAGTTTTAAAAGATTAAATATCGACTACGATCTGTATAGTACTGGCGCGGATGCCTTGAGTCTGGGGCCCATTGCTGCAAGTGAGAGTCAGGATGATATTTTGCGTGGTGATAATGGCGATTACATCGGTCTGGCCAGGGAATACTAGGCCATATCCATATTTTTTTCACTTAATTAAGCATCTATAAAAGCCTTTTTTAGGTATCATTGCGCAACTTTTCATCTTGCCCGAGGCCAGTTTCCGAATGAAGTCAAATAGTCGTTATTCAATACCCCTCTGTATTTATCTTATCGCTTTTTCTATATCTGTCTTTTCGCAAACGAATGAACCTGCAAATATGGGAGAAGACGATACACAGATTGTCAGCTACCCGGCATCCTTTTTTGAGCGTTACCAACCCAGTACAGCCCTGGAAATCGTCAACCAGGTCCCGGGTTTTATTTTAAATGACGGAGATTCTGAACGTGGGTTTGGAGGCTCAGTAGGAAATGTCCTTATCAATGACCGACGCCCCAGTGCCAAACAGGACCCTCCATCCCAGATATTGAGCCGAATCCCGGCCAGCCTGGTGGAACGGGTTGAACTGATCAGGGGACAGGTAAGAAATATTGACCTACAGGGGTTCTCTGTGGTGGCGAATGTGATAATCCTTGAAGATGCAGAGGCCGCGGCACGTTGGGAATCTGCAATGCGTTATAACTTTTCTGTTTTTCCAGTCACCTGGTCAGGCGGTGTCTCTGTTTCAGATAAATGGGGGGACATCGAGTTTAATGCCGGGCTAAGCGGCAGGACTGGCTCATCCGGTGACGCCGGGACGGATGATGAGTTCGACCCGACAGGCACCCTAACAGAATCCATTATTGAAAGCTTTATAAACAAAGCCGATAGCGGTTCAGGAAACCTGAACGCCTCAACCTGGTTTGGTGAAACCTTTGTTCAGTTAAATTCTGAATTATTTTTTGAAAAACGCGACATGCATAGAAGTACCCATATTTTTCCTCAATCCCCTGGGGAGTCCCAGAGCCGGGAAACTATCGATGGTGACTCAAACCTGTACCGTTTTGAACTGGGCATGGACGCAGAGCGTTTATTACAGACCGATCTTATGGGTAAGGCCATCTTCCTGTTTTCATATCGTGACTTCGAAAGGGTCAATGATGAACTGAATTTTAATTCCTCAAACCTGGAAGTCTTACAAAAAATAGCCGACGAAGATACCGAGACCTCGGAAATTATTTCAAGGTTAGAATTTGACTGGGTAAGATGGGAGGACCATACATTACAGGCAAACTTTGAAGTAGCCTATAACGTTCTGGATAACTCACTGGCACAAACGGAAGATACGGGCACCGGTCCCGTCGAGCGTGTGGTACCTGGGGCCAATTCAAAGGTTAAGGAAATCAGAGGTGATTTTGAGGTCCAGGATACCTGGACACTGGGGGCATTCGAACTGGAGTTGGGACTGGGTGGAGAAGTGTCTAAAATTTCACAATCGGGTGATGCAGTGGAAGAGAGGGATTTTTTCTTTATAAAGCCCCTGGCTAATTTAACCTATTCGCCGAATCAACAGACCCAGACCCGGGTCCGACTATTCAGGGAAGTTGCACAGCTGGATTTTAATGATTTTGTCAGCACGGTTGTATTTGAAGATGATGAAAGGGCATTGGGCAACCCCAACCTGAGGCCCGAGACCACGTGGATAAGCGAGGCCAGCCATGAACGCCGTTTCGGTGAAGTAGGTGTTGTGACTGTGACCGCCTTTCATCACTGGATATCTGATGTTCAGGATTTATTACCAGTCACGGAAGAAGATGAAGTCCCTGGAAACATTGGTAATGGCAGGCGTTGGGGCCTGGAATTGGAAAGTGCTTTTCCACTTGACTGGATTGGACTGGAAGGTAGTCGACTGGACATTCAAACCCGATGGCAGGATTCCTCTGTCACCGATCCAGTGACCAATCAAAAACGTGTCTTAACCTCATCAAGGGGATATCCTAAACCCCTGCCCTTTAGAGATGAACTGGAATTTATCATCATAGCCAAATTCCGCCAGGACTTTAAAGATGCCAGGGTGTCCTGGGGAATAGAAGGACGGGAACGAAGTAGTCGTCCTATTTTCAGGGTGGATGAACTGGAAGTCTTTAATGAGACCACTGAGGTTAATGCCTTTATCGAGACTACGCGGTACTGGGACTTAAAAATAAGGCTGGAAGGGCAGGATGTACTTAACTTTAATCAATGGCGAAACCGTACATTCTTTACTGGAAGGCGGGATCTGACACCGGTCCAAAGTAGAATGCGCATTTTACGGCATGATGGTGCAAGACTGTATTTATCTGTAAGCGGCAACTTCTGATCCGGTTTTCACCTCTGCAACTACACGAATAATATAATCTTCTATCAAATTGGTTAATTCTCGTCTATGACTGCGTCTGTCCTGGTGCGGCGTACTGTTTGATGTGGTAACGATTACTAGATCGAGCTTCGGAACCAGAATAATATATTGACCGCCATAACCCCAGGCATAACTTGTATCGTAGCCGGCCATTTCTTTCAGCCACCAGCCATAACCATAGTATCGACCCCTCTCACGAGTTGAGATCGCATGCTTTTGAAAAGATTGTTTAATCCAGTTTTCTGTAACAATCTGCTCCTCTTTGAATCTTCCTGAATTAATAAATAACTCGCCAAACCTCAACATTTGCCAGGCCGTCATTTCCATGTCATTTCCACCAAAATAAATCCCCTGTGGGTCCGTAGGCCAGGGTGCCAGTGTGAATCCCAATGGTTCCCCCAGAAATTCTCTGGCGAATTCCCACGTATTTTTCCCTGTTGCCCTGGTCAATATCGCTGATAATAAATGTGTATTACCGGTACTGTAACGCATTACCGTCCCCGGACTTGCCTCCATGGGCTGCGCCAACGCGAATCCTATCCAATCCTTACTCAGGATCCATGCGCCATAATTGCGATTACTGGTAGGTCTTAAACCTGACTGCATGGACAGTAAATTTGCAATCGTTATATCCTTTTTCTCATCACTGAAATTATCTATAGGCATACTATCAAAGTAATTTTTGATAGGTTCATTAACATCGCTTATAAACCCCTGCTCTACGGCGATACCAATCAATGCAGAAACAATACTTTTTGAGGCTGATTTAATATTGACCAGTTTATTCCGATTACTGCCATTAAAATATTCTTCCAGGTATATCTTGCCGTTTACACTCACAATGACACCGTACAACCTGTTCATACTACTTGCCGACTTGAGGAACTGATCAAATCCCTCACCATTCTTAAGCAGTTCATCTTGCTCTGCTATAACAACATCAGACAATAAACTGGCAATTATTAGAATAGAGCTGGCAATGTATTTCATATGGCGAATGTTTGTCATATCTCTAATATTCTTTTCGGTCAATTGAATAATCATATTGTAAAATTTATCAATATTCATTAACTTGATTTCATGTCTAATGTTATCAAAGGTAAACATAATTTTCTTTTTCTCGCCGGGAATAAAGATGCTGTTATCAAGCAACATACCGGAAAAAGATTGCTAAATGAACGCCAAACAAATAAATGGGCAAAAGTTATTCAAGAGAGACAGAGATACTTTGACCAATCCAATATAAAGTACTATTTGCAAATCATACCCGATAAGCACCCTGTCTATAGCCAATTTCTACCTGACGATTGCATACTCGCAAAGACACGTAACATCGATTTGTTTCTAGAGTCCGTCAGTCCAATCTTACTGCATCGTATGAATTATCCATTAGATATCATCATAACTGGTAGCGCACAACATCAGGTCTATTTCAAATGGGATTCTCATTGGACAGATAGGGGGGCATATCTGGCTTATCTGGACTTGATGAAAATGATAAAACATGACTACCCTGAATTATCTATTTTAAAATCTCCCACGTTTAAGCCCGGCAAGTTTCAAGGTGATCTTGCACGAATGGCTGAAATAGACATTGAAGAACCCACCGATTTTTTCAATCAAACCACCTCTATTGACATCTCTTTTGATAACAAGGTCAAAAATACCGGACGTATCATTTCATTTGCAAATCCTGCAGCTAAAAACAATCTTACCATTATGGTCTTTGGGAGCTCATCTTCTCTATTTACGCTGAAATTCCTGAATCAGGATTTTACAAAAGTAATTTTCTACTGGTCAGGTAATTTTGATTATTCTGCAATTGAGCACTATAAACCTGATTTAATTATCAATCAGATCCGTGAAAGGCACTTGATCAGACCAGCTGATGACCTGGTGGGTCTCAATACAACTGAAATGGCGTTTGTAAAATCTTTTTTGGATATCGGTGAGGCTATTTCGCCAATACCGTTTAACACAAAATCCATCTTAGAAAATTGCTTTGCGAAAGTAGGAAACAAGTCAAACCAGGCATACAAGAAATACCTGAAAACCCTCGCTGAAAAACTTAAGCTTGAAAATATTTATGATTATTCCATAAAGATTGATCGTAACAGGTTTTCATACCGGACAATTCATTTTATGGTAAAAACCAGAACGTTAGCTAATCAGATATATGCTGGTACTTTAATATCTCGATTGAATAAAATTGCGCGCTCCAAGTAATTCAATCTGAAACGATGGCTTTGGCTTCGCCAGTTAATTCAAGTATATGCATACCCGTACCAACACGGTCTACGATGTAAACGTACCCTCTTCCATCCACTTCAACATTGTTGGTTTGAACTACAATTTTACATGGGATGCTGGGGTCTCTTCTTACACAGCTTTGTTGGGTTTTTGATGTCGTAGCTGGAATATAATAGCCGATTTCTTGTGGCCTGAATGGGTCGCGAATATCCACTGCCCTAACGCCCGCATTAAAATATGAGACAAAGACCAATTTTCTGTAATAGCCGGGATACATAGCCTCATCCACAGCGTGTGGACCGAATCGCCCTCCCCGCTGACAGAATTCTCCGTCTGATTCACGTACCTGGTAATTTGAAATTGGCATGGGCTTTTCTGGATAGGTGATATCAATAATTAAAACCGCATCTCGCTCTTCCGTACATTCTTCCCGGGTTGATTCTGAGGGAACAACAAGAAAGTCTCTAACCTGACCTATTGAACTGTCTGCGTAGTCTGGAACAGGAATACCGAGAACCGGTAGAGTTGTGTGTGCAGCAAAGTTTGGCGCAAGATAAAACCGTGCAATCTCCGGTGCTTCCAGGTTTTCTACTGTCGGTTCCGGATCACCATTTAATAATTTTTCCCGATCCACAATCTGAATGATACCCTCTCTGGAAGATCCATATCCAAAATAGACCTTGTCATTCAATACCATCGGGCCATGCAGGTCCATTGGCACAGGCTCAACAGTCGACCCCGGTTCCATTCCTGGTACCCCATAGCTTCTTATATAGACCGGGTTTGATGGATCACTCAAGTCATATATCTTTGTGTGTCTTGCTCGCCAGCCATCCCCATCACCAACAATATAGGCAATACCGGTATCACACTCCCACCAGTTTTTATGAATACTGGTGATATCATCTTCCACATTTAATACCAGTTCAGGTTCACGAGGAGTAGTTACATCCCAAATCTGGTGGCCTGAATTCCCATAACTTCTTAATAAATATGATCTATCATTGATAGTACAGACTCTGTTCATCTGGGCCCCGCTTCCGGCTGGACTGGACGCCACATCGCTACCGGGGATGTGTACCAGGCCTATGGGATTTTCCGGATCAGTGACATCGACAATATAAGTACCATTCCATTCCATTTCACCGTTAAAATCATTGACTGCGCTACCACTTCCCAGCCCTAAATAAGCAATCCATCTATCACCCTGTTGTTCGATGACAGGTTGATATGTCCCCCGGCCTTGCACGTCGTGATAACCGACCAGACGCATGTTCCAACTTTCTGCTCCATGTCCTGCGCGATTACCAGGCGCTTGTTGGGCCGAAAGATTTGAAGTCATCAATAACCCTGCGAGAATATATAATATAGCGAATATTTGTTTTAACTGTCTCATAAATCACCTGATGGCAATGGGTGCAACCGCAGACCCCGTTGCCCCTTTTAGTTTCAAGGGTTGCACAACAAATAAAAATTCAAATACTTTATCATTTGCTAATTTTTCTAAATTCATATTTTCTATCATGTAGATCCCTTTTTCTATTAGCATCAAGGAATGCACATCAAGTCTACGGTTTTCTGGTGACCTGAATTCAACACAACAGGTATCTGTACCAACCAGCACAGGCTGTTGTTCTACTATCCACAGTCCTGCCTCTATACCAATACCCGGGGTATTTGTGCCGTAGTTTTCATTATTCACACCACGGTTCTTTCCCCACCCGGTATTGATAATAACTGCATCACCAGATTGAATTTTGGTATTTTGCCTGGCAAGGGCCTGGCGAATATCTGCCACGGTTATTACATAATCCTGCGCCACCATGTTAACGCCTTTATATCCGGCAATATCGATTAGAATCCCTCTGGAAATTATACTGCCGACATTTTCTATCCCCAGCTTTTGATAACCCGAACGGGTGACAATGTCCTTATATTTAAAACAATTATAAAAGCTTTCACCGTACATCTGATGAGTAAAACCGTCCAATTGTGTTCCCACCTGTCCCAGTTCTGTTACCACCAGTTCTTCACTGGATACCCTTCGACCTTCTACCGGCACCACGGGTTTGGTATATATATTAAATACCCTTCCACGATTAATATAAGACTCTTCAGGGTCAGTCGTTAATACCTCACCCAACTCATAAATTTCTCCGGTTTTAACTACCTGAAGTGCGTTGAGGACTGAGGTGGGTGTGACCATGTTAGCTGAACCTCGTTCATCATCTGCTCCCCATTTTGATGGGCACCGATCTGCTTCACGGGCGATCTCCCAACTCTGGGCAATCGCATTTGTTTGAATTAGTGAAAGTAAAAGGAATAAACTTGCATTTCCAAAATACAGATATTTACCCATAATTAGTTCCCGTTGTATTTAGATCATTTTATAACATCTGGTAACAGTGGTGGCGCTCTTCGCTTTTTACTGGCCTGCTCATAGGCATAAGCATAAGCAAGAACTGGACCATCATCGTATGGCTTGCCAAAGAATGCCAGGGCCATGGGCAACCCCTGGCTGCCATGTCCCATTGGCACAACTATGCATGGAAAGCCTATAGAATTATAGCCAGCAAGTGTTGAGGGTACAGGTACGTCTGAATCGACAAAATCAGGATCCTCTAATGAATAAACTGGATTACTAATAACACTTGCAAACCTGGTTTCATAGGGAAAAACCAGTACATCCAGGTCATTTGAGTTAAAAATTTCCAGTTTATCTTCTGTGGCCTTTGGCAAGACTTCATTAACCAGATTTTGATATGCCTCTTCCTCGGTTGAATGTTGCAGTGAAGTTCTGAGTAGTCGCAATACGCTCTCCCTGACTGGAAGATTAGATTTATTAACTACGTTCTCATATATTTCAATAAACTCTGCAACGGTCTTGGGGGCACCGGGCAAGGTTTCCAAATAGGTCTCCCAATCTCTACGGAATCGATAGTCTGCAGTTCGCCGTATATACCGACTACCTTCACCGAGATATCGAGCAATAAAGTCATCACTCAATTCCACATCTACGAGAATGCCGCCCAGGGATTCAATTACCTTTAAAGCTTCCTCAGCCATTGCATCAATCTCAGGATCACCGCCAAACAATGTCCTGACGACCCCTATCCTTTTACCGTTTATTGCCTGTCTGTCCAGATATTTTGTAAAATCGACATGGCCATCAGTAACAACATATTTGTTCCTTACCTCAGACCATACATCACTGCTTATCGGATCTGCTCGATCTTCTACAGCAATGGTACTTAACATATAGGCCACATCAGTAACCGTTCGCGCCATCGGGCCGGCACTGTCAAACTCAAGGTCTTTGGGTGCAATACCGTCACGACTGATTAATCCCGTAGTGGGTCTTAATCCGACGATACCATTAAATGCCGCAGGCCCCCTGACTGATGTGCTGGTATCGGTACCAACCGCAAGAACAGCAAAATTTGCTGCTATTGCAGATGCTGATCCGCTACTCGAACCTCCAGTATCACGTTTTAAATTGTAGGGATTTATCTGCTGACCGATTACAGAATTGTAACTACCGCTGGCAAACTCGCCCATAGCAGCCTTACCGAGGATGATGGCACCTGCTTCCCTTAATTCTCTTGTTACAGTTGCATCATCAGGTGGAATGATGTCTTTAAGGATGGCTGACCCATTGCTGGTGGGCAAATCATATGTATCAATATTATCCTTAAGCAACACGGGTATGCCATGTAACGGGCCTCTGCTTTCACCCGCATTACGTTCCTTATCCAGCTGTTCAGCAATCTGTAATGCATCGTGATGTACAGTAATAATTGAGTTAATCCCAGGACCTTTCTTATCATACTCATTAATGCGTTCGAGATATGCCTCAATCAATTCTACTGATGTCAATTCGCCTGCATCGTAGGCAGATTGTATATCCTCAATCGTCACTTCAAGTAAGGTAAATTGGCGATGGCCAGTTTGTTTATCTGCAATCATTTCACAACCGGACAGAAAAATTAGAACTGCAATAAATAAGATATTGGTTAATGATATTTTCACTGAAGATATCCCTTATATATTTTCTCTAAGATAATACTAGCGAGGAATCAGTGATAAGTCATTAATTACAAAACTTGAAAAAACAGATATGAAAGATAGTTTGGATTGAAGAGTACTTTTATCCGAATGGCTTAAAAACCTGACTCTCGTATCAGTACGGATGCGACGGTTTCATAAAAATACCGTAATAAACTTTCTGCATGGCCCTCAATATACATAGTACCAACCACAACCTTATCAATTGGACCTGGATCCTCAATAGGAATAAGTTTTACCCTGTATACAGAGGTTTCAGGGATTAATCTATTTGATGAATCCTGTCTGACTGCGATACTCCCTCCATATTGTGAGGCCAAATACAGATTGTCTAAATCCTGAATATTCGTATCTTCAATTTCGACAATATGGGCTTGAATTTCATCTAACTCAGGTTCATTGGGCAAGAAAACCGCATCCTGATTTATTTCAATCCTTCTTAATTGTTCTGCAGGGATAATCGCGGTAAATTCTATATTTCGGTTATCAATCACTGAAGCAAGCCTGAAATCCTCATTTACCCATCTGCCCACATGAAGATTCCTGGGAAGATCAACAATCTTACCGCTGATGGGTGGTCTTATGGTTAAATCATCCAATAATGCCTGTAGTCCAGCCAACCTGGACTGTAACTCCTGGATATTTTCGTTAAGCACACCACCGGACGCTAGATCTTCAGGGTTAGCAACACGCCTGTTTAACCTGAATCTAACCAGATTTAATTCACTTATGGTTTTTTCAATCTCATTTTCCAGAGAGGGCGATTCAAGTACCAAAAGTACATCATTACGCGTGACCTCTTCTCCAATTTCAAAATTGATTGATTTAATCCGACCCGGGTACGGTATATAAATGGAAGTTTCATTAGAAGTTTTCAATATTGCTGGAACTGAAACCGTAGTATTAAATGGAATAATTACACCTAATAAACACGCAAGTAATATGCCTGCAATGATGTAATATCGTTTAGATTCACGGATCTTCTCTTTCATACCCCACCAAACCTGCATCTCTTTTCTTATCGGGTTCAATATGAACCATATAACCTCTATTATAAATAACAATAATCCAAGAAGCTTGAAAAAGAAATAATAAACGAGTAATGCAATACCTAAAAATAGAAAAAATCGATAAACCCAGACACACCATGCATAGATGGTTAATTTCCATGCCAGCACCGGATCCATTTTTTCGGGCATTGGTAAATTTAAATTAAACAGTAAATTTCTCAGTCTCCATTTCCCGAATGCAAATGACCTACTCTGTAAATTTTCAACTTCTAAAAAATCAGAAAAAATATAATAGCCATCAAAGCGCATAAAAATGTTCGTATTAACCAGTACGGACATAGTCCAACTCGTGGTGGCAAAAATAAACGCTATACTTTTTAATATCCCCTCAGGTAGAAAACTCCATAAAAAAGTCGACAGAAAAGCAATATATAATTCTGTCATCATGCCGGCTGACCCAATTAATATTCGTTGCCGTTTTGATACCAATTTCCAGCTATCTGATGTATCTGTGTATAAAACTGGAAACATAACGAGAATCACGATTCCCATGGTAGGGATGCGACATCCATAACTCGCCGCCAGATAGGCATGTCCAAATTCATGCAATATTTTTATGACAATTAATGCTAAAACATACATTGCCATGCCTTGCAGAGAAAAAAAGTATAAAAAAGTACTGACAAATTCATCCCATTGCCTGGCAACGAGAAATAAGCCAACAACTCCCCATGCTGCAACTAATATCCTGAACATTTTTCCAAATATAAACTTCACATATGGCAATGTAGTATTAATAAAACGATCAGGACGAACTAAAGGTATCCGGATAAAAAGAAAACTTGTTATCAATTGAAAAAAGCTACGTTTTGTGGCTTTTAATTGCTGAAGATAATCATCTGATGATCCACTTGCGGACTTTTCTGTAAGACTGTTTTTATATAAAAATTCTGTTAACTCTTTTAGATTATCCAGCGTTATATTACAAACAGTTTCATTCCTGACTCGATTAAGAATCGCTTTCGAATTACCACTATGCCATCGGGATAAAAGCTGAAAAGCAGACCACCCAATACGGAAATATTTATTTCTAACAGGATCAAATATATTCCATGTAGGTGAACCATCCAGCGCAGCCGGGCCACGCAATAACTTTAAATCTTCTCTTAGTGCTGGAAGAGCAAAATCCTGCCCGCTCTCAGTGGAGTTGATAGCTAGACTCATAGACCGATGTATTGTCTAAGTGTCGCAATAGGCCTTCTGAAGAGGTAAAAGAAGAGCGTAATTCTCTCACCATAAATTTTTGCAGTACCCTGTAATCCAATTCTTGGCATATCTTCAGAATTAGTAAAGTCTGCTGTGATACGATATGCCAATATATTTTCCGGCGTCAATTCTGCCTCATAACTGGCATGGGTCAATGTTGCCTCTAATGAATGCAATGGATCATAATCCAGAAATATTGTGATCTCAGCACCTGGAAACAATACTATGGCATCGTTAACGGGCAGGTCAATTCTTAGTTCTACTCGACCTGGATCGGCTATTTGCATTATTCGTTCACCAACACGTACTGGTGTGCCAGCCCAGTCTGACTCATCAGAATAGATTAACAATCCTGAGACTGGTGCCTTCATTTCAACCTGTTGCAGTAACTCATTTGCATAGTCCCTTTGCGTCCGCCTGAGTTCTACCTGCGACTTTATTAATGACACGCGTGAATTACTTGTACTATCCTGAAATGCCCCCTGTGAAACCTGGCGAAACTCAGCCATAGATACAGCCAGGGCTTTATCCGCTATTTCAAATTCATTTCTTAGTTCTGTATCCACATACCTGAATAACGTCATTCCTGATTGTACTAGGGTATTAGGAGGAACCAATACTTCGTCAATAAGACCATCCATGGGTGAGCTGATAATTAAAGGGTCTTTTGAAACGACCTCTACTGGCGCTAACGTGCTTATTCTTATAGGTATTACAAAAAAGCTGAAAATGATGAAGAAAACTGAAAACAGGGCTACCCGTTCATGGTAGGTTTTCTTTTCCAGCTTTTCGAAATCTTCAACGGCAAATGCGGCGTGTGCATACGTTTCACATAATCTTCTAATCAATACAAACTCATTTTCTACCCAGGGCTTTTCCCGTGCAAGCCATAGAATGCCTATATGTTTTCCATTAGGTAAATTTAACGGACACAATAATACATAAGGTAGCGAAAAGTCTTTCCATTGATCTCTATAATTTTCCGGGCAATTGACTGAATCTATTTGAATTAAATCCCGTTTGTTTGACTTTCTATAAACCTGTGAAACAAGTTTTTCTGACCAGACCGTTGCAGGTGCATCTTTATCAACTATGGCAACACTTGATGCTACCTGGAGTTTATGGGAATCATTAGATAACGCCCCGGTTTTGAATAATAATGCCTGTCGATATATAACAAGTTTCCTGGTTTCATTAACGACAAGAAATTCCAATGATTTTAATGATCCTGCAGCACGGGCCATCGATTCCAGCTGCATTAACATAGAGACAGCTGCCATCATCGGGTCTTTATTATTTTCTGTAGCCATAATTTTATTCAAATATTGCTGTGCCACTCATCCCAGACAAAACATCATCAGGGGTAGCTAAAAATTCACCTATTAACCTGACTGTCTGACTAACAGGATCAACGATTGCACCAACCTGGGTTATTTTGGCTTCGTATTCCCTTCCGGTCTCATCAACTGAAAAAATAAACTCTTCTCTAGCATTCATATCCACCAACCAAGTTGAAGGAATGATGAGTTCAATCTCAAGCAACTGGTCATTTAGAATTGAAATTAATTCCTGATCTGCCAATACAGTTTCGAATTCATTGATAAATACATCAGTGACTCTTCCATTGTATGGCGCCTCAATTGAGCAACCATTAGCAAATATTCTTCTTATGGTTGCCTCTGCTCTGGCCATTTCCATTTCAGCAAGTGAGGCTTCTACATCAATATCACTTGTCGCATTTAACTCGAATAACTTCTTGTAATTTTCATATTTCTTCGATTCTATAGTAAATTTAGCATTTGCTGATGCCAGTTCGGCCATATATCGTTCACAATCAAACCTGACTAATAAATCACCTTCATTAAACCGTTCGCCAATACCATACTGAATTTCTACGATCTTCCCGGAAATTTCACTGGACAAAACAGCTCTTTTTTTTGGTTTAATCAGGCCACGTATATTCTCAATATTACTAATACTCGAATTATATGAGAGATCTTGTGAGCTAACGCCTGACATAAAACAGATCCAAATAATTAACAAACATTTACTAGTAATTTTATTAGTCATATCGCATCTTCCAGTTTCTAATCAGATTAGTTAATTTTTCTCATTCTGATTTAAGATCATCATTAATAATATTCTGGTTTTATTAATCTTTATTCTTGTACATATACAATAGTTGAACCTTGGCAACCATGGTATTTATTCAATTTTAAGTTGAAATATTTCATCGTAAATTGTTAGTGCGTTAAACTTCTTCTCTAATAAATTTTCCAATGTTTCCAGTGGCATCAAATAGTCATAACCAGGGAGCAAATCAACACCAAGTGCTGAATAAATACCTGCATAAGAATTTTGCAGATCAGAATAAGCAATGTCATAACGCATCTCAGCCACCAGCATATTCATCTCTTCTCGAATTAATGTTTGTTGACTAATGGTCTCTACAATAGCTGCAGTGGAAATTTGCTCTAGTATTTTCTTTTGTGTTTCATAGTAATCCATAGCAGTTTGATATTGTCTTCTGGCAAATTCATACTGGGCAATACTGACATGCACTTGGGACAGTACAGCCATACTCACAGACAGTCTTTGTGCATCTAGAACGGCTTCTCTGGCATCTATTTGCCTGTTAACAGAAGGCAACCTGAGCAGGTTAATTAAGTTAGAACTAATCCTTGCACCATAATTCAACCAATCATTATTAAACAGAAAACTGTTATCGTTATATTCCTGCCCAAAATTAAGATTCAATCCCGGCAACAATTCTAAAATAGCAGCCTTAGATTCATTACGATTAATTCTTTTCTGATAACTGATTTCCCGTACTTCAGGTCTGTTTTCCAATGCAATTGTCTCTAACATCTGGAGTGAAATTTCCAGTGGCTTAATGTCTCTATCTCTTTCCGGGATTGACAGATCGTATTTTTCCCCGGGAGATAAATTCATTAAGGCGGCAAGTTGTATCTTTGCAAAAGACAGGCTTTGCATCAATTCTTCTATTTCCCGTTTTATTCCAATCAGCTCGCGCTGATAAGTCAAAGCTGTTAAAGGCCTGTCCAGTCGTTCTGCTTCAATTTGCCTGGAATCAGATAATGCAGAATTCACCTTTACCAACAAACCTTGCATTTTTTCAATCAACCTATCATTGCTCACTGCTCTCCAGTAAGCTGTACGTGTATTACGTACCAGACGATTGATTACTTTACGCTTTTCCTCCTCGGCCAATAACACCCTGTCCGCTGCTTGTTTAGCCCTGAAATAAGACAGGCCAAAATCCAGTACATTCCAGGTTAAAGAGAGATTAGCGGAATGGATATCCCGATCCGAGGACGTTGATGTTGGAAGGGATTGCCTCCCGGTAACTAAATTGCGACTTCCTGCTCCGCTAAAATTAGATCTCCCTGCATACCCTAGGTTAGTAACCATCTGCGGAAGTAGCTCATAATGCGATATTTCAAGATCTTTTTGCGCAAGAACCTTGTTGGCTAACTCAAGATGAAAATCAAGATTGTATTTCAGGGCTCTGGCAATGGCTTCGTATAAGGAGACTGGACCAGAAACGGGATCCTTGTTAGCTATAATATTTTGCCTGTCTGATTGCGCCTGTGCCTCAAATTCGTCCTGGGGGATAGGCGAAGGAATTAAAGCGCAGCCTGATATAAAAATAATCAGGCAGGACAATAAATGACATTGCCACTTTTTATTGCAATTACGCATATCAGCAAATATTATATGATTTTTTACAATAAATCATATAGTTATTGGATAATTTAGACTTGATAAATGAGGTTATTAGACTTCTGGTTAGTCTGAATTATTGCTATAAAAACCAGTAACAGGATCATCGTAACCCTGCAATTGATCTGAAAATGACGATCCGGTGATATTTTCTGTATTAATATCATTTATTGCGGTAATTTCACCACTGCTAAGATCAACCTCAATAAATCTAACAATTGTGGAACCGTCATTGAGCACCACTTCAATCCGCAATTGAAGTTTTTCCATACCTTCAGGGGGATATCCTGTAATTAATGCACCAGAATCATCAATTCTTAACCATTCTGGTAAAGCATTGCCATCAAGCATTGTTACCCTGTAACTATCTACCTCAATATTTATATTTGAAAAAACCTGATAATCGATATCTAAATAAATTGCATCCTCTCGTAAAACTGTTCTTAACACCAACTTATCAACATCTTCTATTTCTGATTGCTCAAATTGTAGCGGATCTAATCCTGATTCCTGTCCTTCTGAAAATCTACTGAATTCAGTAACATTAAAACTAGCTGAAGATGTCATTACATTTGATCCTTCAATACTATCTCTAGTTATATCTGTTATAGAGCCGGGCCTTGTTATATTGAAGCTTTCAACCGCATTAAGAACGGCATCCTCTGAATCAACATCTCCAATAATATTTAAGGCATTTGCTGCTTCAATCGCATCAATCATCGCATTATCAGCATTGGTTACATTTATTTCGATGCCTGGCTCAAAAATATTTACAATGAAATTATTATCATCGGCTCTATCAATTTCTTCTGATGAACCATCAGATGCTTCTGAACCAGCCGTCGAGACGTTTTCCGTCACCGCAAAGGTCTGATTCGCCGCCGTGATGTCCAGGTCGCCAACATTAATCGTGATGGTCGCCGTGGCATCCACGTCGCCGCCGTCGTCCACTTCCACCGTCAAGGTGTACTGCGTGGCA
>JAURPG010000040.1 GCA_030835405.1 Gammaproteobacteria bacterium
CATGACACACTTGAATACTTCGGGTTTCCGACCCTCTTTGTTGATATTCACAACGCCGCCGATAATGCTTCCGTTGGCCATGCTGCTCTCGCCGTTGATGCAATAAAGATCTATATGAATGAACTTGCCGAGCGCGAGGGTCTGCACAGCATTGATGCGTATTGGCATCGTATCTGGACCGGTATGCGTCTAACGTTACCCGCCAGCAGTGACTTTTACTGGAACCTGCCATCGGCATCAAGCACCCGGGCCGACCTTCCAGGTTCACCCTATACACCTGAAATTTTCCAGTCCTGATCTAGACACAGTAATGAATATCCTGGGAATTTCGGCGCACTACCATGACAGTGCTGCTGCACTGCTAAAGGATGGAAAAATCATTGCGGCGGTACAGGAGGAACGCTTCTCGCGGAAAAAACATGACTCGCGCTTTCCCCGCAAAGCCATCCGCTATTGCTTGGAAGAAGCCAATATTCAATTCTCAGATATTGATGCTGTTGTTTTTTACGACAAACCCCTGCTGAAATTTGAACGATTGCTCAAGACCTACCTGTCATACGCCCCCCGCGGCATTGAATCTTACCTTGCAGCGATGCCGCTATGGCTGACAGATAAACTGTATTTCCGGGACAGGCTTAAAAAGAATCTGGCCAACGCGACCGGATGCAAACCGGGTGAAGTAAATAACCTCAAATACTGCGAACACCACCAGAGCCACGCTGCATCGGCATTTTTCCCCAGCCCGTTCGAACGGTCGGCAGTGTTGTGTATAGATGGTGTCGGCGAATGGGCCACAACCACAGTCTGGCTGGGTGAAGGGAACACCCTCACCCCCAGCTTTGAAATCGATTTTCCCCATTCCCTTGGACTGTTGTATGCAGCCTTCACGGCATACACAGGCTTCAGGGTCAATTCCGGCGAGTACAAGTTAATGGGACTGGCTCCATACGGAGAACCAAAATATACAAATTTTATCCGTGATCACCTGATTGATATCAAGGATGATGGTTCGTTTCATCTGGATATGGATTATTTTAATTTCGCTGCCGGCCTGACCATGACAAGTCAGAAATTTGATGACCTTTTTGGTGGTCCACCGCGAAAACCGGAATCCAGTATCACCCAGCGTGAGATGGACCTGGCCGCCTCTATCCAGGTGGTTACTGAAGAAGTCGTATTAAAACTGTGCCAGCATATCAGGCAGGAACTGGATGTTGACGCGATTTGCCTGGCAGGTGGTGTGGCTTTGAACTGCGTTGCTAATGGCGAACTGTTACGCAAAGGACCATTTAAAAATATATGGATACAACCTGCAGCGGGTGATGCCGGCGGCGCAGTCGGTGCCGCCCTAGCCTACTGGCATCAACAACTTAATCAGCCACGAATCATTGAAAAGAACCAAATCGATGGTATGGCCGGAACATACCTTGGGCCGAAATTTTGCAATGATACGGTCCAGAAACGACTTGATGCAACTGATGCTGTCTATCACAAACTGGATGATTCAGAGCTGATGCCGATGGTAGCAAGTTTATTGGCCGAAGAAAAAGTTGTCGGCTGGTTTCAGGGCAGAATGGAATTCGGCCCGCGTGCACTGGGTGGTCGATCTATCCTGGGTGATCCCCGTAGTAGTAAGATGCAATCCGTTATGAACCTGAAAATAAAATACCGTGAATCATTCCGTCCGTTTGCACCCTCTGTGCTATCTGAAAAAGTCTATGACTGGTTTGAGATGGATGCACCGAGCCCCTATATGCTGATCGTTGCACTCGTTAAGGAAAGCATCTGCTTCGACACTTCAGATGAAAGTAAGGATATGTTTGGCATCGACAGGCTTAATCTTGTTCGCTCGGAAATACCTGCGGTTACGCACGTTGATTATTCTGCACGCATCCAGACTGTGCATAAAGAAACCAATCCAAGATATCATGCGTTAATCAGTGCATTTTATGAACTAACCGGTTGTCCAATCGTTGTTAATACCTCATTCAATGTCCGTGGCGAACCCATCGTCTGTACACCCGAAGATGCCTATCGTTGCTTTATGAGAACAGAAATGGATTGCCTGGTGATTGAAAACTACCTGATGAATAAGGATGATCAACCGACCATCGAGAACGATGACAGCTGGCAAGACGAATTCGACCTTGACTGAAAGAAACTGAACAATTAACCATGACGAATGAAATAATTAAATCGAAGCACAACGTAATTCACCAACTTGCCAGCCCAATAGTATGGATAGTGAGCCGGACGGTTCTGTTTATTATTTTTTTGATTGTCTTCATGCCCATCGGCCTGTTAATGCGCTTGCTGGACAGAGACCCGCTGTCCCGAAAACTTGACCCTGGCGCAAATTCCTATTATCGGCCAAGCAAGGTACGTGCACCAGATCATATGGATAAACCATACTGATATAAAAAATTCTTTGATGCGGAATATGAAATGAATAACACAACCCAGCCAGCTGTAAATATAAATACTGAACAGGAACTTGAAAAACACCTGACATCGGGAGATCTGCCCAGGGCCAGGGAGATAATTGAATCAATTGAACCGGGTGCTATAAGTGATATAAAACAATTACTGCAATTCAGTGCCGTTTATCGAGGGCTGGGAGATCAACCCAGGGCAGTCGAGTTCTCCGCCATGGCTGCAAACCTGCATCCTGATAACGCCGCGGTGTTACTTGTCTATGCACAGAACCTGTTGATACTCGGGGATATCGACCAGTCCGAGGCCGTTCTTAATGAAATCTCCGCACAAACTCCGGAAATGAGTAAACAGGTACAATTACATCGAAGCATGATTTTATATCAGCGAAAAGATTTCCGGGCAACCACCAAACTACTGGTGGACCTCGTTAAACAGAACCCAACGTTCGCAGCCGCCCATCTGGAACTGGGCCACTCTCTCCTGATGGATGGCAAATGGCGGGCCGGGTGGATTGAGTACGAATGGCGATTCGAACTCCCAAAGTCCAAGAACCAGTATCCACGGTTCAAAATGCCATACTGGGACGGCAGTGCCAACACGCCTCATTTATTACTGTTAGGTGACCAGGGGTATGGCGATTGCTTTCAATTTTCACGTTATATCCCCATGGTAAGAGAACGCTGTAAGCGTATCAGCCTGGCAAGGAGTGATCCGCTGGCACGGTTATTCAATATATCAGTGCCCTGGGTAGACATGAGTTATACACAATGGAAAGACACGCCTGCTGCATCCGCCTATTGTGCCCTGTCCAGTCTCCCAAGGTTCTTTGCGACCCAGCCGGATACAATTCCGGATAATACTGGAATCCTTCGTGCCAGGGATGATGATATTACACGTTGGAAAAAACAACTGGATGATATGGGTACCAATCCGGTACTTCGTATTGGACTCGCCTGGAGTGGCAGGCTGGAGTTTGATACCAATTTTCTCAGGGCTGTACCATTTGAGATACTCGAACCGCTCCTAGATATTCCAGGCGTAGAATTTTATTCACTCCAGGTCGGCGCCCCTTCTGAACAGGCAAAAGGCAAAAAGATTACTGACCTGTCCCTCCAGCTGCATGATTTTGCGGAGACGGCAGCAGTAATGGAGGCTTTAGACCTTGTAATAACATCGGATACCTCTATCGCACACCTGGCGGGTGCGCTGGACCGGCCGACCTGGGTGTTACTGAGTTATGCCCC
>JAURPG010000041.1 GCA_030835405.1 Gammaproteobacteria bacterium
ATAAATGCGCCTGCCAACATCACTGCACTTCGCACGGCTATTGACATGCCGGCTCCAAATACGGTTTGCACAAGGGTCGTATCAGTCGTAAGTCGAGACAGGACCTCTCCTGTCCTGGTCGTCTCATAAAAACTGGGGCAGAGAGTGATAACATGTGAATACACAGCGTTCCTGATATCTGCTACGACACGCTCACCGATCCACATCACGGTATAAAAACGCAAAGCGGCAAAAATCGCAAAAAGGCCGGCAAGGATTAACAAATATAGAAAATATTGATCAATTGAGTCCGTCTCGCCGCTGGAAAACCCATAGTCGATTACTGCCCTGAAGGCAACTGGCATGCCCAATGCGGCACCTGCTGCAATGAGTAAGAAAGTAATTGCAAAAAATAATCTTAATTTATATTTAAGCAGATATGGCAAGGCCTGTTTTAGAGGTTTCAGGTCCTTGCTGACAGGACGTTCGGAGCTATTTTTCATATTACTATACTATCAGACATATATTTGAAATGAATGATAATATAATATGCTAATCTAATTATGAAATATTCTTTCAATCATATAATAATCAACTAACAAGTATTCTATCCATGTGGTCTGACTTTTTTTTTGAATTTGGGATCTTCTTTGCCGAAGTCCTTTCCGTCATCGTGCTGATAACCATTGCTGTTTTGTTCATTTTCTTTGTCATTAGCCGTTCTCAACAGACAATGGATGGCCAGATTGAAATCAGGAATCTGAACCAGAAATATAATCAAATGAGATTAATTCTCAATTCAGTCTTGTTATCAAAAAAGGAATACAAAAAAAACATAAAGGAATTTAAATCCCTTAAAAAGAAAGACAAAAATACCTCCAGTGAGGAAAACCGAAATCGCCTTTTTGTTGTTAACTTCAAAGGTGATATCAGGCCTTCACAGGTCTCATCATTAAGAGAAGAGATCACAGCGGTATTAGGTGTTGCCAGACAGGGTGATGAAGTCCTGGTGAAACTGGAGAGTGGTGGTGGGACCGTGCATGGTTATGGCCTTGCTGCATCACAGTTGAAGAGGCTTCGTGATAAAAACATTGTGTTAACAGTTGCAGTAGACAAGGTTGCCGCCAGTGGTGGTTATATGATGGCCTGTGTCGCCAATACCATCGTTGCTGCGCCATTTGCCATTATTGGCTCCATAGGCGTTCTGGCACAATTACCAAATTTCAACCGTTTATTAAAAAAACATAATATTGATTTTGAACAGATTAGTGCTGGTAAACATAAACGTTCTTTAACTCTCTTTGGTGAGAATACTGAGGAAGACAGGGAAAAACTTCGACAGGAACTGGAAGATACCCATGAACTATTCAAACAGTTCATCAAAGAAAACCGCGATTGTGTGGATATCGATTTAATTTCAACGGGTGAACACTGGTATGGGCAGCGTGCGTTGGATTTAAATCTGGTGGATAAAATTCAGACCAGTGATGACTTCATTAATGATGTTTCTGAAGCATTCGATATTTATGAGATTGAGTTCTCAAGGAAAAAGCCTGTTATGGAAAAGGTTTTTGGTTCTGCAGTGAATATGTTCAAACCTGAAGACTTCACATGAAGGAATTTCGGCATTTTTCAACTTCATTTTTTTTACTTTCTTACTAATATAGCTTCCTGATTTCTTCCCCGATAATTTTTATTCCTTTTTCTACCACTGAGTCATGCATAGCAAAACTAATCCTCAAACATTGCCTGCTATGCGGCCAATCTTCTTTTAATCCCGGGAAGAAATAGTGTCCCGGCACGACGATCACGCCTCTGTCTTTAAGGCGTAGATAGAGTTCATGGCAATCGATGGGCAGCTCCGGCAACCATAACCAGAGGAATATTGCCCCCTCTGTCTTATGAGTATAAAAATTCAGTCCTTTAAGTTCTCCATGTAACCATTTCGTAGCCTGAATGGACTTTTTTTGGTAATAATGGCGAATAACATTATTACTCAAGTTCAATATGTCCCTGGTATGAATAATATCCAGTGTCAATGCCGGGCCAAAACTTCCCATTGCCAGGCTGAATATAGCATTCATTTTCACGATTGATTCAATCACCTCTGGATTTCCAATGATTATTCCGGTCCTGGCTCCAGGCAGACCGAATTTAGACAAACTCATACAAAGTATTATGTCATTGTCCCAATACAGGCTTGCATCGGTGAAAACAACATTTGGAAACGGCATTCCATAAGCATTATCAATAATTAGCGGCAAGGAATTATTTTTTGCCAGCGCCAAAAGCTGTTGGACCTCATTATCTGAAATGACATTTCCAGTAGGGTTTGTAGGACGGGAAAAACAAATGGCACCTATATCCTCGCCAATTGATAAATCATCAAAATCAACATGGTATTTAAACAAGTTACCATCCAGTTTTTCAATGTCGGGTTTGTGGCCTGTAAACTGGTCTGAGGACAAACCCAAATCACTATATCCGATATACTCCGGTAACAGGGGCAAGAGCACCTTTTTACGGCTATCGTCTTCATAGTCACCTGAGAACATGTTGAACAACATAAAAAAAGCAGTCTGACTACCTGACGTTAATGCTATGTTTTCAATACCAATATTCCACTTATATTCACTGTTAAATAGATCGACCAGTGCAGAAATGAATTCCATATTGCCTCGTGGCGGATCATAGTCACCAATAATACGTGCAAACTCAACAGGGTCACTTGCGATACGCTGAAATCTTTCCATGAAAAATTGCTGAACTTCTGGGATATGAGCTGGGTTCCCCCCTCC
>JAURPG010000042.1 GCA_030835405.1 Gammaproteobacteria bacterium
GCTTCAATACCACCCACACCCCATCCAAGCACTCCCAGGCCATTAATCATGGTGGTATGAGAGTCCGTACCCACCAGGGTATCTGGGTAAGCAAACATTTCACCATTGAATTCTCTGGTAAATATGGTCCTGGCAAGGTACTCCAGGTTTACCTGATGAACGATACCTGTTTCCGGAGGAACAACCTTAAAATTAGAAAAGGCGGTTTGACCCCAACGTAGGAACTCATATCTTTCCTGATTTCGTTCATACTCTTTAGTGGCATTCTGTTCCAGCGCATCTTCTGTTCCGTATACATCTACCTGCACAGAATGGTCGATAACAAGTTCAGCGGGTGAAAGTGGATTTATCTTATCAGGATCCCCGCCTAGATTTTTCATTGCATCCCTCATGGCGGCAAGGTCCACAATAGCAGGTACGCCGGTGAAATCCTGCATGAGCACTCTGGCAGGTGTGAAAGCTATTTCTGTCTCAGGAGCAGCTGTAGGGTCCCAATTGACCATGGATTGAATATCATCTTTGGTAATATTTTGACCATCTTCATGCCGAAGCAAGTTTTCTAGCAGAATCTTCAGGGAAAAGGGCAGGCCCGCTACATCTCCTATATTATTTAATCTTTCGAGAGAATAATATTGGTATTTTTTGCCATTAACATCCAGTGTCGCCTTAGAATCAAAACTATTGCTCATTAATATCACTCCAACATGTAAAATATAAAAAAACGCGCATATTATGCTTTATTTGCAAAAAAGAAGACAGATGTATTTTGAATTTTAATAACTTATAAACTACTGGCTGTGGTAATTACTCCACTTCCCAGACATCTGTCCTGTTCATAAAACACAACGTATTGCCCCGGTGTTATTGCCTTTTGTGATGAGTCAAAATCAACAGTAATTATATCATCTTCAGTCCAGCTCACCAGACACGCCTGGTCAGATTGCCGGTACCTGGTTTTAGCGTAACAGCGCAATGGAGATTTTGGAACCCCAGGCGTAATCCAATGGAGATTATTGGCATATAGACGTTCACTATATAAATATTCATTATCTTCACCTTGCGCGACATACAAGGTGTTGGAAAAAATATCCTTATTTGCTATGTACCATGGTGCATTTGAAGAGCCCTTTATGCCGCCGATACCTAATCCTTTTCGTTGACCGATCGTATAGAAATAAACACCATCATGCTCTCCCATGACCTCCCCACTAACAGATTTAATTAATCCAGGATCAATAGAAATATAATTAGACAGAAATTCTTTAAAAGGACGTTCGCCAATAAAGCAGATCCCAGTGCTATCTTTTTTGTCATGAATTGAAAAGCCTAATTTTCTAGCTGTCTTTCGCACCTCATTTTTATGCATGTCACCTATCGGAAAAATAGACCTCGATAACTGTTGCTGATTTAGTCTACAAAGAAAATACGATTGATCTTTATTATCATCAAGGCCTTTTTTCAATTCAAAACCGAGGTCTACTGCATTTGTTCTTGCATAGTGACCAGTTGCTATTTTTTCTGCACCAAACTCCAGAGCATGTTCCATGAATACCCTGAACTTGATTTCTTGATTACAAAGAATATCGGGGTTAGGAGTCAACCCAGCTTTAAAATCCTCAAGCATTATCCCAAACACTTTATTCCAGTAATCTTCGGTTAAATCGATAGTGTTTATCGGAATTTTAAGTTTTTCACATACACCCAGAGCATCTTGCACATCCTCCTCCCAGGTGCATTTATCATTGTTGTCACTATCATCCCAGTTTTTCATAAACAAGGCTTCCACTTCATAGCCTTGTTGCTTTAGTAAATATGCAGATACTGAAGAGTCAACTCCGCCTGACATGCCAATTATTACTTTCATTGATTAGGGAAGCGATTAAATAATATCATTTAAATATATCCAGAGTCGTTGAAGATCCAGACTCATAATCATCAATACATTTCATGATAATTGGACTTCTTAGTTTTAAGGAGGCAGCTTCAAGTTCAGTTTTTGTTAACCATATGGTTCTAATGATAACCTCATCAAGTTGAGGGTTTTTTGTGAATGTATGACAAGTGCCTTGAAAGCAAAACCTGATATAGGTTTTGTTTTCTGTATTATGATAATAATGGTATATGCCCACAAGACCAATTGGTTTGAATATTCCGCCAGTTTCTTCCAGGACCTCTCTTTTTACCGCATCGATTAAGGTTTCATTTTTCTCTAAGTGACCAGCAGGTTGATTAATGACAATCTTTTTGTTGATTCGCTCTTCAACAAAAAGATATTTATCAGCTTCATTTATAATTGCTGCAACTGTTATATGGGGACTCCATTCCATCTTGTTTATCAGGTATCTTTATCTATATTTTCACGTTCAATGACAGGATCATTCCAACTGCCTTTTATAGAGTATTCTACCTTCATGATTTGATTGATACTGTCCTGTAGTGGTTCAAACATATTTCCGGCAAGATAAAGTACGGTTCCCAGCCCAATACCGACCGGACCAAGAAAACCACTGGCCACCGCAAGACTATCGGAGATTTGTGGGGTAACAATTGCAATTTGGTCATAATCCTGTGCAGCCAGGCCCGCGCGACCATTAATATCTATTTTTACTGCTGGTCCACGCATTACAAGGTTATCAGTGTAGGCATTACCTTCGTTGACGCTAAAATTGCCGTTAATACTGTCAAATGCCATCCCTTCACCAAATAAATCGCTAAAATCCAACAGCATGCGTCTCGGTAGTGTTTGTAAACTCAATAAACCAAATAATCTCCCGGCAGCTGGCTGGATATCCAGCAAGTGACCATTTCCGATATCCAGGTCAATTGTGCCATTAAGTTTATCGAGGGAAAATTCCGATGGGGCACCTGGCCAGTTTGCATCTACGGTAAGGTTTGTCTCGGCATTCGACATGAATTGGTTTTCAAATTTGAATGTTCTTAATATTTCATTAAATTCATTACTGTGTACGTTGATGAAAAAGTTAGATAAATTACCGGTATATCTATTTTTGTTCCACTTTCCTTTTGCCTGTATTTGCAAATTAGGTTTTTTGAATGATATATCTTCAATATGCAACCCAATTTCAGTTGGTAGCGCAGTGATAGACAAATTACCTAACACCATTTCGTTATAAGTAAAATCATCAATATTTGCGAAAATGACAGGTAAGGATGATGGATCCAAATCGGATTTATTATTCCCCATTGAACTGGTTAAATGTAAATGGTCGAAATCAGCAATAATATGTTTTTCATTATTTTGCATTCTGGAGATATTAAGTTTTCCTTTCACCTCATTAGATTCAAGGATATATTCCCAGTTCTGATCTTCGTTGTTTTTGCCTGTTACTGAAATATCGTTAAATTGTTGCCCAAAATAGCTGAGATTGTCTGCATGAATATCAATATTGACAGGGAGACCTGGTGTCACAGCGGTATTGTCATCAGAATTTCTTAATAGAGAGAAAATTCCTTCTACATTTATAGTGTCATAAGAACCAGATATATATATACCGGGTGGCATATGTGACGGGGAATAATCTTTCGCAGTAGTTAGGAAAATATGTGATAAAGATTGCTTGTCTTCATTGAATTTGAAGTTGGAATTTAAATCTCCAATATTTAAGGTGATGTCTTTGTCGTCCGGGGCCCCCAATGACCGGGTCAGAAATAATGGGGCAGATTCATAATCTTTTTTTGCAAGAGGAGTAGGTGAGTTCATCTCCAACCCAATTAGATCTGTTGTAACCACCAATTGACGTTGCATATTTTTCTCATCCGAACCGCTGGAATAAATAATTGATGCTTTCCAATTTGTGCTGCCTGTAATGTTATTGGATATTTTTTTAACAGTTGAATTCAAGTGCGGGATAAATTTATTTAACTGCTGTGTAATAAATTCCTGGTCAGCTTTTCCTGATAAAGTGATGGAAGGAGGGTTGTTGGCAAAATATTTTGAGCCTTTTATGCTTAAAGCAACGGGCGAGGCATCATAAGTTGCAGTTAGAGTATCTGCATTTAAACTGGATTCTGTAAAATCTATTTCACCATTAATATTGGTTAAAGCAAGATTTGCTTCTTTTGACTGTATAGCCGCCTTGTCTAAATTTAAACTCCCCTTAAGCACGACATTTTGACCAGGAAGCCTAATAGGTATGTCCATGTCTAATTTCAATTTAAGATTTCCCACGGGGAGTAAAGTGTCATTTATTGTTGAAATCATGACGTTATTTTTTAAAGGGCTGTTATCGATATAATTGATTAAGTTTTGTACCTCACCATTGATGTTACCACTGATCGATAAAAGTTTTTCTCTTAAATATAAATTAGATATATATGCACTTGCAGCGGTTATGTCTGCGTCCACAATCTTGCCAGCATCAATATTCATAAACATTTCCTGGCCTTGAAACTGTATATTAGAGCTAATATTCGTAATTGAGGGATAACGATCTGAGAACTCCAGATTCATGCCCTTAACATTAGCGAAGGCATCGAATTCCCCTGCATCTTTAACAAATGGAAAGTCCTTGGGGTTTCCAGATAGTGATAGTCCAAATTCCAGAAGTAGCCCGTCTTTAATTGATCGCTTTAGCCAGTCTCTTGCACGAAAGCTGGTGGTATATGGCATGTAATTGATGACATCAATTAGCTTGCTATCCTTTATAAAGGCATTAAGTTCTACTTGAGGGAGATCATTTAATGATAAATTCCAGTCAATCGAGGCATTAATCTTGTCATTCTTTAAAGAAAGACCATCAGAGTTGATTACATAGTGGTTCTCAGGCTTATGCCATTCTATATCACCATCAAGAAAAACCGGATCTTCACCTGCACTATGGATAATTTTGGCGGGGCTATCGCGAAATCTAAGAGTTCCTTTGTTAATTCCACCAGAAATATATGCAGAAATTTCTGTTAGTACAGGTTCTAGTCTGGTTAATCCCGATGATAAATTTTGAACGTTAGTATTAATGCTGAATTTATCGTCGTCTGACGCGGTAGCATCATAAATAATAGTACCATGTGTCAGTTCACCTGATATCTCATCAAGGTAGTTATTTGTGGTAAACAATATGCTACTGATGACAGTAGAAAGGTCCTGGACTCTCAGATAATCGAAGTCCACCTGTATTTTTTGCTCTTCGGTGTTATATATATCATTTGCTGAAACTGTAACTGTTGATAATGGCCAGTCTCCGTTTTCTGTGATCAATTTATTTAATTTTACGTCGAACGTCCATGTAGTGTAATTATCAGTTATTCCTGAGAAAGTTGTGTCAAAATCATGGATTTCCGCAATGCGTTTGTTTTTTGAGTAAAGTACGAAATTTTTCGCAATTAAATCTCCCGCAAGTGATTTTATTTTTGCGTTTTCAAACTGACTGGTAATGGAAATAGATACGTTGCCATCTGTTAATGATATAAAATCCGGCCAGAATTCCTTGTGCCAGTTCTCTGGCTTGATTTCACTGGCTTTTATATATACCTCAGCTGACCAGTCCGATGACAGGAGATCACCTTCGGCTTGAATAGCAAATTCCATGTCTCTGCCATAGGTCGTGGGAAGCGTAGTATTACCCTTTACAGATAACTTTTCTCCGCTGGAATTCAATTGCAAATTAACATTTGTCAGTGGCAGGGGAGGTTGTTCATGAAAATCGTCATGCCATTCGATATTGGCATTCTCAATTTTTATGGTGTTTTGATTCAATAGCCAATTATCCAACTCGTTATTGTTTTGCACTATGTTGGTATTGTTCTCTGAATTCAGACCTTGAATATTAATCGAACCATCAGATAATCTTGAAATTGTCATGTCCAGGCCAGAGATTACCAACTCTTGTGGGATAATTTGGCGATTTATAAGAGATGCTGTAACGTTAATGCTGATATTGGCATTTTCGATTAGTAAAATAGGAACAGTGCCTGTACTGTCCATCAAATCAATTTTTTCAAGTCGCAGGTGTGGTGTCCAACCTACCCAATCGGCTGACATGGAGTGTATGGCGACAGGTAAATCCATGTAGTTGCTGACCCAGGCCTCAACTTCACTCCTGTACATGCCGAAATCAGGCAGTAATATTCTAACCAGAGTCGCAAATAATGCAGAGATCAGGACTATAATCCCTATCATATAGATGGAGAAGTTATAAATTTTCTTTAGGACGTGCTTAGACACAAATCTTGGCCTGTCTCACAAGGGGACAATGTCGTATTGTTCTTGGGTATAATATGGTTCAACCTGGAAGGTAATAGGTTTCTCAAGGGTTTCTTCTAATTCCGCCAGATTTATTGATTCATCATCCATCAACATATCTACTACCTGTTGAGATGCGACAACCATTAGTTTTTCAGCTTCAAACTGTCTGGATTCCCTGATGATTTCACGAAATATTTCATAACAAACTGTTTCAGTAGTCTTTAATTTTCCACGTCCTTCACAGGTGGGGCACATTTCACAAAGTACATGTTCGAGGCTTTCCCGGGTGCGTTTTCTGGTTAACTGCACCAGACCCAAGGAAGTCAATTCGCTGACAATATATTTTGAAGTATCTTTTTCCAGATGTTTTTCCAGGGAACGCAATACCTGTCTTTGATGTTCGGAAGTAGCCATGTCAATAAAATCAATAATGATAATACCGCCCAGGTTTCTCAGCCTAAGTTGTCGACATATTGTCTGTGATGCTTCCAGATTTGTTTTATAAATAGTTTCCTCATGGGTTTTATGACCAACAAATGCACCGGTATTAACATCAATAGTTGTCATCGCTTCTGTCTGATCGATTACAAGATGCCCCCCTGACTTTAGCTGTATTTTTCTGTTTAAAGATTTCTGAATTTCATCTTCAACTGAGAATAACTCAAGTAGGGGTCTGTCACCAGCGTAGTGCTCTATTCTAGGCACGAATTCTGGTAGAAATTTCTCGGAGAAATTGATTGCGTTATCAAAACTTCTCTTGGCATCAATTCGGACCTTTTCAACTCCCTGGTGTACATAATCACGCATTGTTCGAAGCTCCAGGGCAAGATCTTCATACAATAATTTTGGTGTTTTGGCCTTTTGCCCGGCACTACTGGTTTCATCCCAGAGTTTATAAAGATATTCAATGTCTTTGTGTAACTCTGTATCGTTTGCCCCTTCAGCAGCAGTTCGAATAATGAATCCACCTTTATCCAGAATCCCGTTAAAATCGATTGTCTCGAAATTTTCTACTGGTTCCATATCGGAATTGACGGTTTTTCTTTCTGTTTTGCCATGGTAATCCAGAATTATTTGCTGCAGTCTGTTTCTTTCTTCCAGATCTTCTATACGTTGTGATACGGCCAGCATGGGATGATCAGGTAAATACACCAGGTAACGGGAAGGAATTGAGATGCGGGTGGTTAATCGTGCGCCTTTCGTGCCAATTGGGTCTTTGATGACCTGAACCATAATATCCTGACCTTCCTGAAGGACAGCGCGAATAGAGGTGTTATGTAAATTGGCTACAACTTTATCTAATTCCAGGTGTTCATTCTGGTCAATAATATCCGAAATATGTAGAAAACCTGTGCGATCCAGTCCGATATCAATAAAAGCTGACTGCATGCCCGGTAATACCCTGGAAACTCGGGCCTTAATTATATTGCCGACGAGACCACGTTTATTATTTCTTTCTATTAAGACTTCTTGAAGAATGCCATTTTCTACTACGGCGACCCGCGTTTCCTGGGGACTGACATTTATTAAGATTTCTTCGCTCATGGGTATATTCTTAAAAATTAAGATGAGTAAATTGTCATAAGTATAGCATTTTTAATGAAAATTTAGCCAATAATGAGCCCTGTCCGGGGCATAGCTGGAATAGTCCAACATATGAAATTGGACTTAATATACTACAAGAAATTTCATCTGTGATAGTAGATTGTAGCCATTTTAATGGATATTTTAGGCCAGATGGTTTAGAGGAGCGGGGAGGGTGAAATATTTATATTTTACATATAGTTAGATAGATTAATGCAGGATTCAAAAGACCTCATTCTCAAACTCCAGGTCATCAAATATATCATCATAGTTATCCGGGGGAGGATTGCCGTCATATATCTTGCTTTTACGTGATTGCAGATAGGCCTCCCGGGTAAAAGAATAAGGGTCTATGGCTGCAGCGTCCCTGAAATTGCTGGCATTTAATAGATTTGCGCGGTTATTAACTATTTCCAGGACTATGACAGGTGCAGTGACAGAAAAAGACAGCCAGTATGTAAACGGATCCAGGAAATATGTGGAGACAAAATCGGGTAATTTCCTCACTGTATTTGGACCCAGAGCAGGTAATTCCAGGTAAGGGCCCTGTGGGCTACCCCATACAGCCAGGGTTTGCCCGACGTCTTCATCATGTGCCTCAAGCCCCATTGGCGTTGCGACATCAAATAAACCACCTACCCCCAGCGTACTGTTAAAAACAAATCGGGCAATATCAGATGCGCTCTGATCAATCTTTCCCTGTAATGTGTTGTTTAAAATTACATTTAAATATCGCATATTATCAAAAAAATTGGTGACACCTATTCTGAAGGGTTTTGGTGTGACTTCCACATAACCGTTAGATACTGGTATAAGGATTTTTTTGTCAAGTGCATCATTAAAATCATAGATAGAACGGTTGGTGGATTCCCAGGAATCACTGGTATCAATGACGCGACTTTCGTCTATATGTTGCATGGATGTGCATGCAATGAGAAATTGGCATAAGCCTATTGCTAACAATGATCTTAATAGTTTAATTAAGCTCGACGTCATGCTGGATCCTTCTAAATCTTATTGTCAAAATATTATCTAATAAAGTTAGTGAAAATTGAAGTCCTGGTTAATTGGAGGCTTCATCTATCTTTTTTTGAATTTTTATCAGCAATGCATCATATCCATCATTTTTAATAACGTCTGAGTATTCACCGCGTTTAATGGAAATATCATTTGCGCCATCAGCGATTACACTTATTACCATCCATTTATCGTTGGATTTAGACATTAGATAGTCAAGGCTAATAATTTCACCATTGATTTTGTTTAATTCTGTTTTAACCAGTAGGCGCCCACGATTCAGTTGTTCGACTGTATTGGTGCTGAATACTTCGTTATTAAATCCGTCAAATCTATCAGCATAGGTTGCAGTAATGAGCTCTTCGTATAATGCAATAAACTCAGATTGCTGTGTCTCAGTTAGTTCTTTCCAATAACGGCCGAGTATTACCTGTGAGATCACGGGAATATTGAAAGTATTTGGTATTATTTCGGTTAATGTTTCGAATCTTTCCTGATACTCCATGGTCGTGGAGTTTTGCATAATATCAAGTAGAGTCGCATGGAAATTTTCGACTATATCTTGCGGTATTGAATGTGGAGAGACATCTGCAAAACTTGAAACAACTACGCACAGGCATATTATAAGAATTAGTTTGTTTAAGGTTGTTTTCATCGTTATATTATCTTGTATATGTCCTGTCCTTCCAGACTGCACTTTTTCCTTTCCAGTGTTGTATAGCAGAATCCCATGTCATAAATAAATACATGATGCCAGCGATAGGCAAGCCCAAAATCCAAATTCTGTTTAAAGAATAATACCTGATAATAGGTAAGTAAGTTCCCCAAATAATGAGAAAAGTTACACAACCAAGCAAGCTGGCAAGTGGTGAAAGACTAAAAGTTGCTATAAAGGGCAGTATGAAAGCCATTATCATTAGTGTAGAGCATAGGATAAGGAGTAACAGTGAATAATATAATTGCGTGAATGCCGTTCTGGTCACCATATTCCATATCATGGCTAAATTGTTGTATTCCCTGTGACTTATTGCTGATCGTGTTAATCCAATCCAGGTACTGCCGTGATGTTGTTTTATTTTTCTGGCAAGTGAGCAATCATCTATTAGTTCATGTTTTAGAGAATGAAATCCCCCAATATTCTTAAGGCTTGAAGTTTTGACAAGGATGCAACCGCCCGCAGCTGCAGCTACTAATTTGTTCTCAGAATTGGAAATCGCAAAAGGATATAACAATTTGAAAAAATAGATAAAAGCCGGCATCAGTAATTTTTCCCAAAAAGTTTGCATTCTTAATCTTGCCATCAAGGAAACAAGATCACGGTTTTCATTTTGAGCTTTGAGTAATAAGGCAGGTAATGTTCCAGGTAGCAATTCTATATCTGCGTCCAGTAATAACACATAATTCGTTTCGATTTCAGCAAGTCCTTGCTCAAGAGCCCATAGCTTGCCGCTCCATGAATCTGGTAATGATTTTCCGGTTATAACGGTAAGGTTTTTGACGCCACTTGCTAATGCAACTTCTGTAGTATCGTCACTCGATTGATCATCTATCAAAACGATTTTATTGACGTTGCCCTGTATGGAGATTGACCTTAAGGTCCTAGCAATTGTACTGGCCTCATCTCGTGCGGGCACCAGGGCACTAATATTAGACAGATCAATGTCTATGTCATGTTTTGCATCAAGTGCTTCACGAGTGCTCCATGGACGCCAGGGCAACAACAACAAAATCATCCATAGTGCCATGCCCGGCAGGGCAAACCAGACAACCTGCATCAGGCGACTTGTTTATTCGGATCTTTCTGATTCAGTTTATTGACACTGACAATTTTTAATTCAGGATCTGCAGGGTCAGAATATTGAATTGGCAACTCGGGAGACATGGCGCCTGAGGTTTTGGGGCCTTGGAGTGACACTTTCAAGGCTTTTAATGGGTGTGTAAATGCGTCATCTACGGCCGTGGCCTCATAACCACAATGTACCATGCAGTTTGCGCATTTTGGATTCCTGCCTGTGCCATAATTTTCCCAGGCAGTATCTTCCATTAATTCCTTGAATGTTTTTGCATACCCTTCACCCACCAATAAATAACAAGGTTTTTGCCACCCAAAGACATTACGTGTTGGATTGCCCCATGGCATACATTCATAAGTCTGATTGCCGGCCAGGAAATCCAGGTATAGTGATGATTGATTAAAGCGCCATTTCTTACCTTTACCTAGTTTGAAGATATCCCTGAATAGCTGTTTACTTTCCTTGCGTTTTAAGAATACATCCTGTCTGGGGGCGCGTTCGTAACTATAACCAGGTGAAATAGTGACGCCTTCTACACCAAGTTGCATAGCGATATCCATAAATTCAGCAATCTCTTCAGCGCCTTCCCCCTGGAATAATGTGCAGTTTATTGTAACCCTAAAGCCTCTATTGATTGCTTTTTTGATTACCTCTATACATTTTTCATAAACACCTTCCCGACATACTGATGCATCATGCCTGTCCTTGTTGCCATCCAGGTGAATTGAGAACGTGAGGAATGGTGATGGGGCATAATCATCCATCCTTTTATCAAGCAAAAGTGCATTTGTGCAAAGGTAAACGTATTTCTTTCTTGCTATATAGCCTTGTACAATTTCGGGCATTTCCTTATGGATTAATGGTTCTCCACCAGCTATAGATACCACTGGTGCTCCACATTCATCGATTGCATCCATGCAGTCCTGGACACTTAATCGCTTATCTAAAATATCTTCTGGATAATCAATCTTTCCGCAACCTGAGCAGGCCAGATTGCATCTGAATAAAGGCTCCAGCATGAGCACAAGAGGGTAACGTTTAACCCCTTTTACCTTGTTTCCAATGAGATATTTGGCAATACTGTATTGCTGTTTTAATGGCACACCCATTAAATTTACTCCGAAAATTATATGACTTGACCGGAAATATTGAGTTTGTTTACAAAATACAGGAAATTCACAAGATACAACATGATATAATAAATGTACAGAATTGATAAATAAATAACATTTCAAGCAACTCTATGTTAATTTATTGCAACTGCATTTACAGATAATAAGAAAATAATTAAATGACAGATTCCATCTTCACTCCCATTTTAGACAGTATTAAATCACCTGATGATTTAAGACGTCTGGAAGAATCAGATCTCGAGCCCCTGGCAAAAGAATGCCGGGACTTTTTATTGCATTGGGCCAGTAATAACAGTGGACATTTTGCAGCAAGTCTGGGTGCTGTGGAGTTGACGATTGCCTTACATTACATCTTTAATACACCATACGATAGACTGGTCTGGGATGTTGGTCACCAGGCCTATGTGCATAAAGTCCTTACCGGAAGAAAAGACCAGCTACATACGATCCGTAAAAAAGATGGCCTAGCACCTTTCCCTAAACGGGAAGAAAGTCAATATGATACGTTTGGTGTGGGTCATTCCAGTACATCTATCAGTGCAGCATTAGGTATGGCAATAGCGAATGAAAAGAATGGTAATGACCGAAAAGCGGTTGCCATCATCGGAGATGGTGGGATGACAGCGGGCATGGCCTTTGAAGCATTAAACCATGCTGGGGATCTGAGGACCAATTTACTGGTGATTCTTAATGATAACAACATGTCTATCTCGCCTAATGTTGGTGCACTTTCCAATCGGGTAGCGCAAATATTATCTGGCAAGTTGTATACATACGTTAGGGAAAAGGGAAAGAAAGTATTATCCAACATGCCGCCGGTATGGGAAATTGCCAAACGGGCTGAGGAACATATTAAAGGCCTGGTTGTACCCGGAACATTGTTTGAAGAATTTGGATTCAATTATATTGGTCCCATTGATGGTCATCATATGCCAACTTTAATTGAAACTATACGGAATATACATGAACTTGATGGACCGCAATTTCTTCATGTCATAACCAGAAAAGGGAAGGGTTACGCCCCCGCTGAAGCAGACCCGGTTAAGTATCATGCTGTCTCCAAACCATTCGACCCAAAACAGGGGATGCTGCCTTCCAAGAAAAAGGCACAAATGACGTA
>JAURPG010000043.1 GCA_030835405.1 Gammaproteobacteria bacterium
ACTCAGGAATTGACCGTACCCTGGCACCAGAACAGGGCACGGATCTGGTGACACAACTCAAGGCGCTGACCATGTGGGGTGCCTATTACATCTACAAGGAACACAAGCTTGGATCCCTGACTGCGGGTAAACTGGCAGATTTCGTGGTGCTGGACCGAGATCTGCTGAGTATCCCCACAGACGATATTCCCAATACCAAGACCCTTATGACCGTCATTGGTGGCAAGGCCGTATTTGTCAGTAATGCTCTAGCGGACGAGTTCAATACTGACCCGGTTGGCCTTTCCACCTGGCCCAGCAAACCATTGGAAAACCGCTTGATATTCACCGGTCCGCCGCCTATTCCGGATTATATGCGCGCCACCATGCAGTAGGCAAAATATGCGATATAGATTAATTGCATTAATATTCATGCTTCATTCCCCGGCCTTCGCCGGGGATGAAGACATGAACCCCACTGCCTATTCGGTATTCGACCCTGTCACCGGTTACATGATCCCGGCCGACCAGCTTCCCCCACAGGAACATACCCCAGCGACATCATCCACAAACGAAACCACGACACTAGGAACACAAATTTCCGCTGGCCAGCCTATGACAACTCAAGCTTCTGCAATAGAAGAACCCGAGCAGTCATACATATTGATGTACCTGGTTGCGGGGGCATTAATACTGGGTGGATTTGCCGCATGGGTGCGGAATAAGGGAAAGGTTAGCAAGAGTAATTTGGATTGAATTTAGTCTTAGGATTGCTTATGCAGCAAGATCTATAAGAAATTTCTTATATTCCTCTCGACCTTGTCGTTCCCAGACCTCAAGGCAGGCTGTCCCGATGATTGCTATATCTGCCAGCCCTTTTAGTGATGCTACCTGTTCAGCTGTTTTAATTCCAAACCCCAGGGCCAGAGGAAGATCAGTTGCCTTGCGACAACGCTGAATATATTCAGAAATGGTATCGTCAAAACTGGTCTGTTTGCCGGTAACTCCTTTCCTGGCGACGCAATACAAAAAGCCGGAAGCATGATTGGCAATCAGTTGCATTCTTTCATCTGAGTTAACCGGAGTGATGATTTGGATGTGATCAAGATTATTTAGCTTGCCCATCTTATCCAGTTCATATGATGCTTCCATTGGCAGATCGGCAATGATGTAACCACTACCCCCTGCGGTTTTCAATCTCTTGCAAAAGTTATCTTCCCCCATGGTAAAGACCGAGTTGTAGTACCCCATGAATAGTAAAGGGAAGTCGAAAGCACTGGATGCCTTAAGGAAAAATTCAAAATAATCATCCCAGCGGATGTTGTGTTCCAGGGCAGACTGGTTGGCCTCAATAAAGGCCGGGCCGTCGGCGATGGGTTCACTGAACGGCAATTGCAGTTCGACGAGGTCTATCCCCGCTTCCGCCATGCATTCCAGCATAGCCCAGTTTTCATCCAGGGAGGGGTAGCCCACAACCGTATGGGTCATAAGGAGAATGTCCTTCTCCTTGAGCCTGGTACGAACGTAGGATTCCAACATTTTTATTTCCGGTTCTTTTGTCATGCTTATGTTTATTATATTTTCGCCTACTTCGTGGATGGTTATTATAACGAGATACCGCTATTTGCCAGAATGACGACCTATTTATATTTAGCTAAAACCTTCCACCTTGCTCTTCAGAAACGCATTCCACTTTTTATCTTTCAGGGCATCGGCAATAGTGAAGATATCTTTGTCACCTCGACCGGAAAGGTTCACCAGAATATTTTTGTCTTTACCCATCAGTTTTGCTTCTTTTAAAGCATGAACAATGGCGTGTGTACTCTCAAGTGCAGGGATGACGCCTTCGTTTTTTACCATGATCTTAAATGCCTCAATAACTTCTTTATCGGTTGCTGATTCAAAGCGCACTCTGCCCTCACTATGTAAATACGCCAGTATAGGCCCCACGCCAATGTAGTCCAGCCCCGCGGAGACCGAGTGGGTATCCTTCATCTGTCCTTCGTTGTCCTGAAGAAAATAGGTCTTGTAACCCTGCGCAACACCGATATGACCCTGTCCACTGGCAATACGGGTGGCATGAAGACCACTGTTAGTACCTTCACCGCCGGCTTCTACGCCGATAAGTTCCACATTTTGTTCATCCAGAAATCCTGAAAATATTCCACTGGCATTGGATCCTCCCCCCACACAGGCAATGACCTGGTCTGGTAATTGACCTATTTTGTCCTGCATTTGCTGATGTGCTTCTGTGCCGATAATAGACTGAAACCAGGTCACCATTAACGGAAACGGATGGGGTCCACATACAGTACCCAATGCATAGTGGGTGTTTTCCATAGAATCTGCCCAGTCACGCATAGCGGCATTGATAGCGTCTTTCAATGTCGCCGTACCATCTTCCACGGCCACAACACTGGCGCCCAATTGTTCCATCCAGAATACGTTGGGACGTTGTCGGGCAACGTCTTCAGCACCCATATATATAGTGCAGTCAAGTCCCAATCTGGCCGCCATAGTGGCGGTTGCCACACCATGCTGCCCTGCCCCGGTCTCGGCAATGACCCGTTTTTTACCCATACGCTTCACCAATAGCCCCTGACCCATGACGTTATTGGCCTTGTGGGCACCGGTGTGATTCAGATCTTCCCTCTTTAGAAATATATTCGCCCCACCACAATATTCAGTGAGATTTTCACAAAAGGTAATCGGCGTCGGCCGACAGGAATAAGATGACATCAGATCGATGTATTCTTCCCAAAAAGAATTGTCCTTGCGGACCATTTCAAAGGCCTCGCATAATTCGGCTATAGTCTCATGGAGAATCTCCGGTATATAGGCACCACCGAATTCACCGAAGAAACCCTCGCGTCCGGTCTCGAATTCAAAAAGCTGATTGAAGATATGGTTTTTCATGGATATTTAATGTTTAAATGTAATAACCATTATACGGTATACAGAAGATAATGTGCACACACGTAAAAAATAAAAGTCATATCCTCGACAACTTCTTCATGAGTTACTCTATCCCCCATCATCCAAGCAGCCGTCGCACCTTCCTCCTTGCTAGAGAATATTGAATATTAGCTACTTGTATTATGGAATGGTGGTGTATACTGGTTGCCAGTATAAACAAATAACCATTTATCGCTTCAAAAAGGTATCCATTTCTGCGGCAACGCGAACAGGTTGTTCTAGGTGCATCATATGACCTGAATTTTCAATTAATATTTCCGTAAATTTTTTAATCGCATGTTTGATTTCATGCTGATATCCCTCTCTGGTGTAACTACCATAAACCCATGACTGCCTGCCCAGAAGTAGTAATACGTCTGCTGTGATCTGCTTCCAACAATTGAGGGCCTCTGCGCGGCGATACAATACCGGGTTGACCCGCTTATGGGCCGGGTCATGTTTAATGGAATATTTTTCGGTCGCTGTTTTTTCAACCCAGTATCCAGCCAGAAATTCCGCACTGTCAGTATCAATGCGGGGTGCCAATTGTTTAATTTGTTGGATCGCCTTATCAATATTGGGATAGGTGACAAATGATATCTCCGAATCCAGCTGATTTAGCCACTTGGCATAGTGTTGTGGTGCCTGCCCGGGATCACTGTCAGATAAACCGATAGCATCCAGGCTGATAACATGGGAAATACGTTCGGGACGTATACCGGCGTATAACCAGGCGATATTGCCACCCATACTATGGCCTGCAAGCGCGATGGTTGTGTCCGGGGAGAAATATGCAATGATAGCATCAAGGTCAGCAAGGTAATCCGGGAACCAGTAACCCCCATTATTCCATTGTGTATGGCCAAATCCACGCCAGTCCGGCGCAATCAGGTAGCAGTCATCCTCCATGTGATCTGCGATAAATTGAAAGGCCATACCGACATCTGCCCAACCATGTAACAGGTATAATGGTTTACCAGACTCATCACCCCAGGTATTAACCCGGTAATTTAAGCCTCGTATTTCGATATTGTGGTGAGTGGGGAATCTTTTTGCCTGGTACATTTATATAAACTTATGGAGGTGATCACACCGCATTTATGAAGGATATGAGTTATTATGAAGTTACACAATACCCTAAATTAGTGATGCTAGACCTGAACCTTTTACAGCAAGAATTTCCTCAGGACGAGGATCTATATTATCTCAATCATGCTGCAGTCGCCCCATGGCCCGCCAGGACTGCCAGGGCAGTCCAGTGTTTTGCTGAAGAAATTATCAGCAAGGGTGCCAAAGACTATGCCAACTGGTTAACAAAGGAAAAACATCTAAGGAAACAACTCCAGACACTCATCAACGCCCCTTCCATCAATGATATAGCCTTGCTGAAAAACACCTCAGAAGGTATATCCATTGTTGCCTGTGGCATAGACTGGCAGGTGGGAGAAAATATTGTCAGTTCCAATGAGGAATTTCCCTCAAACCGTATACCCTGGGAGGCACAGCAGGAAAAGGGTGTGGAATTTAGAGAAGTGATGATACAGGTAGACGATCCCGAACAGGCAATGATTGATGCCTGTGATGAAAATACCAGGCTGTTGACCATCAGCTCAGTACAATACGCCAGCGGTAGACGCATGGACCTTGAACGGCTGGGGAAATATTGCTCGGAAAACCAGATTCTGTTTTGTGTAGATGCAATACAGAGTCTTGGTGCACTGATAATGGATGCCAAGGCCATCCATGCAGATTTTATGATGGCTGATGGTCATAAATGGATGTTGGGACCAGAGGGGATCGCACTTTTTTACACCGCAGAAACTGCCCGTAAGAAACTGACATTGAACCAGTTTGGATGGCATATGGTGGAAAATTATGGTGACTACGATACCAAAGAATGGGTGCCCACCAGCTCAGCCAGAAAATTTGAATGTGGCAGTAATAACTTGATGGGGATCCATGCCCTGTCTGCGAGCCTGTCATTATTTGAAGCTATTGGTATGGGAAACGTTGAACAACAAGTCCTGGAAAACAGCATGTATATTATCCAATGCTTAAAACATCACAGTAAAATACAGGTTCTTAGCCCGGTAGGCACAGGCGAATATGGGGGGATTGTCACCTTTCAGGTAAAGGGTCAGGATCACGGTGCATTACATCGTAAATTACTGGCTAAAAATGTAATTTGTGCCCACCGGGGTGGTGGAATTCGTTTCTCTCCCCACTTCTATACAAGCCGAAAAGTTATCGATAAATCACTTGAAATATTATTTTCAAATATTTGATTTAATTAATAAATAACCTTTTATAATTTGCTGTGCTTACATCGGCAATCCTTGCCAGTGTTACCCCCCTGAGTTCCGCCAGGTATTCAGCCACATGACGCACAAAGGCAGGCTGATTCTGTTTGCCCCGAAATGGTACCGGCGCCAAGTATGGCGAATCGGTCTCCACCAGCAATTTGTCTTCTGGCACCTGCTTTGCCACCTCCTTGAGCTCAGTAGCATTTTTAAAGGTAACAATCCCGGAAAAGGAGATATAGAAATTCAGCTCTATGGCGGCCATGGCAGTATCGATATCATCCACAAAGCAATGCATCACCCCCCCCACCTGATCCGCGCCCTCATCCATTAGCACTTGGATCATATCCTGTTTGGCATCCCGACTATGGACGATAAGGGGTTTATTGACAGTCCTGGCCACATGAATATGGTCTCGAAAACGTTTTCGTTGCCATTCAAGGTCACCCTTGCTGCGGAAATAATCCAGCCCGGTCTCACCTATAGCGATAATATCTGGATCCTGCCCCCATTTAATCATCTCATCGATATCAATATCACCTTGAGATTCAGTATTGGGATGGATACCCACTGAGGCTTGGACATTCTCATATGTCTTGGCAAGCCTTAAAACTTCTGGAAAACTCTCCATGTCGATGCTGACACAAAGCATCTGTGATACGCCATTTTTATGGGCATTTTCAAGGATTTCATCCACACCACCATCAGCTTCTATCATAGGGAGATGACAGTGGGAATCGATAAGCATAAGTTAGAAGTAATAAGTAGAAAGTTTAAAGATTTACGAAAAATAATTCTTTTTACTTTTCACTTTCATTTTTTTACTAAATGGTTTGAGTGGGTCTATCTGACGACAGTGCCCCGGCCAGCTGGTTTTCAATATTGTTCTTGGTGGCACCTTTGTCCAGTTCGCTGAACTGCACACCAATCCCGGCAGTTTTGTTACTCTGGGCTCCTTTGGGTGTAATCCATACTACACGTCCAGCCACGGGGAGTTTTTCCTTACTTTCTATTAGGGTCAATAGCATGAAGACCTCATCTCCCAGATTATAGGCCTTGGCCGTGGGGATAAACAGGCCTCCATTCTTTATAAACGGCATATAGTAGGCATAAAGCGCGCTCTTATCCCTGATTGTCAGTGATAAAATACCCTGTCTTGGGTCACGACCACCTGCTGCACTCACAATTATCCTCCCGTTGCTGTCTGGCCCTGCCAGAATAGCAGAAAGTCCTCAATTAAACCTGTCTGGTTTAGATTATAAAGGCCACTGGCCGCTTGATAATGGCATCTTGCCAGATCATAACAGTCCATCAGTTGCCGTAAGTTTAATTGATTTACGATCTCTTGCAAATCCCTGTTATTCTGAGATTTTCCATTTTCCCGGCATCCCATCAATTTTGACCGGGTCATTGTGACTATAAGAAATAACAACCAGTTAAAAACATCTGCTGCACTATATTCCGACCAATTTTGTGAAATTTGCATAAAATCTGTACGTTGTTCCAGTAATCCTCGAAGATCAGCCAGCACTTGTGCCTGTTGACCCGCCTGGTCGTTGGCAATCATATCCATGGCAAGGAGAGGTTTCCCCTGGGCTAGCTCCCATAATGTTTCCACCTGGTTTTGATCTATAACTGAACTTTCACATAGCCAATTCAGGCCAGACTCCCTGTTTACACTGGAAAATTGGGTACGTTGGCAGCGGCTGCGAATGGTAACGGGTAATTTTGATGGGCTATCACTCACCAGTAACAGGACCACATTATCAGCAGGTTCTTCCAGTGTCTTCAACAAGGCATTGGCAGCATTACGATTCATGGCATGGGCAGGCCGTATAATAGCAACCTTATTTCCCCTGTATTGGCTGGTGAATTGGGTAAACTCAATTAATGAACGAACAGGATCGACCTTTATCTGTTTCCCTGTTTCCTCCGGCTCCACCAGGTGAAGATCCGGATGGTTTCCCGACAAAACCTGATGACATGGCTGGCATTGACCACATGCCCCTTGTTCTCCCTGTTGTTCACATAACAGCCAGGCAGCAAATGCATCTGCGAAATCGTCTATACCGGTTCCGGAAGGACCACTTAACAATAAACCATGGGGAAGACGCCCGTTTCTGTTGGCCCTGACTAAAAACTGCCACTGCTCAATTTGCCATGGATATATATTCAGATTCAATAAACTGACTCCAGTATATTTATAATTTGACCTTGCACGTCCACAATGGTCTGTTCAGCGTCCACAATTCTGATTCGATTTGGTTCGTTCTTGGCCCTATCAAGATAAGCCTGCCGGATAGTTTCAAAGAATTCTATGTCCTCTTGCTCAAAACGATCCTTTTTCCCCCTGGCTGCCAGGCGTTCAAAACCGGTCGCCACTGCGGCATCAAACAACAGCGTCAGGTCAGGTTTTAACCCCTTTTGCACCCAGGCCTCCATGGTCTCGATTTCAGACGGGGCAATACCACGTCCGCCCCCCTGGTAGGCATAGCTGGCATCGGTAAAACGATCACAAATGACAATTTCCCCGCTGTCCAGGGCAGGAAGTATCACCTCCTGAATATGTTGATACCTGGCGGAAAACATCAATAATAATTCAGTCGGGGCGGTAATATTCAGGTCATTACCATGCAACAGGATTTCCCTAACGGCCTCACCTAACCGGGTCCCTCCCGGCTCCCGTGTCACACAGACCTCAAAACCTTTATCTTGAAAGAAATTTGCAATGAACTCCACGTGAGTAGATTTTCCTACCCCCTCTATCCCTTCCAGGGTGATAAATCCTGATTTGTCCCTGCCGTTCATATTATCGACGATTCCTTTGATACATATTTACCGCTCGGTTATGCTCATCCAGCGTACTGGAAAACTGATGTGTCCCATCCCCCCGGGAGACAAAATATAACTCATCACCTTCAGCCGGTTGTAATGCGGCATTTATGGATGCACGACCTGGTGCAGCAATAGGTGTTGGTGGCAGTCCACGATAGACATACGTATTATAAGGACTATCTAGATACAAATCCCGACGTCGTATATTGCCATCATAATCTTCTCCCATTGCATAGATTACCGTTGGGTCGGTCTGCAGTTTCATGCCTTTTTGCAATCGCCTGACAAATACACCGCCAATCTGTTGACGTTCACTGGGCTCTGCCGTTTCCTTTTCAATTATGGAAGCCATAATCAAGGCTTCATACTTATCCTCATAAGGCAGTCCCATGGCACGTGCTTGCCACTCTTCATCCAGTATCTGTTGCATCAGGTTGTAGGCACGCTGCAAAAAGGCCAAGTCGGAGGTGCCCCTAGGAAAATGATAGGTATCAGGATAAAACATCCCTTCAGGCGGCCCCAGTAGATATGGCATCAAACGTATTACCATTGTTTCTGAATAATCTTCAATGGTATGAATTAAATATTCACTAGTACGCACCAGATCGAGTATTTCAGTAAATTTAAGCCCCTCAGGAATCGTCAGTGAATACTGAATCACTTTTCCTGAGACAATCTTGTCAAGCAGGTCCAGTTGGCTGATCCCGGGTTCCAACGCATATTCTCCGGCCTTAACCAAATGGGCCTTATTACGCCATTTAGCCTCCAGGATTAAATAATAGGGATGCTTGATCCAGCCCTGCACTACCATGTCCCTGGCGATACTGGAAAGACTCATGCCAGAGACCACATTCAATGTCTGCGTTGAGGTAATCGTAATAGGCTCATTAATCTCCCGCTGCATGTCCTTGTACAGCCAAATTAAAGATAATGTCACAGAAAGAATAAATGCAAGTACAAAGGCTATGACATTTTTACTTAATAATTTATTTAATGGCACAATTATCATGGTAACAATTGAAAATTTGATACTTCACACCAGGCGCAAATGTTTATCTGACATAGATAAGTAATCCTCGGCTGCGGTAACTCCAATCGATTTATGCAGATATCAAATGGACGTGACAGTTGGTAGACCACTCGTTACTGATATCGGGAAATAATTAATGTACCGTTAGTCCCACCAAAGCCGAAAGAATTGGATAAGGTTGTATTAATCTGCATTTCTCTACTGGTGTGTGGAATATAATCGAGATCACATTCAGGGTCCGGGTTATCCAGATTTATCGTAGGGGGTGCCACCTGGTCACGAATCGAAAGCAGACAGAAAACCGCTTCAACACCACCGGCTGCACCCAGCATATGTCCGACCATGGACTTGGTGGAACTTACCGGGGTAGACTTTGCATCACCACCAAACACCTTTTTAATAGCATTACTTTCCACCAGATCTCCAGCGGGTGTAGATGTACCATGGGCATTGATATAATCGATATCCTCAGGATTAATACCCGCATCACGGATGGCATTTTGCATGCTGGAGGCAGCACCCAGGCCATCTGCCGATGGCGCTGTCATATGATAGGCATCACCACTCATGCCATATCCAATAATTTCTCCATAGATATTGGCACCTCGTTGTTTTGCATGCTCGAGTTCTTCCAGGACAACTACACCGGCACCGTCACTTAAGACAAAACCATCACGGTCATGGTCCCATGGCCGGCTGGCTTTTTCTGGTTCATCATTCCGGGATGACAAAGCCTTGGCATTGGCAAACCCTGCCAAACCAGTGGGAGACGTGGCCATTTCAGCTCCCCCGGCTATCATTACATCTGCATCACCATACGCAATGAGTCTGGCCGCATCACCGATATTATGGGTCCCTGTAGTACAGGCGGTGACAATGGCAAAATTTGGTCCTCTGGCACCAAGGATAATAGACAAGTTCCCGGATATCATATTGATAATATTACTGGGGACATAAAACGGTGAGACCCTGCGTGGACCACCCTCGATGATGGTATGCGTACCCTTTTCTATGCCCGGCAGGCCCCCTATTCCAGAACCTATTGCAATTCCGATACGTCCGGCATTTTCTTCAGTAATCGATAATCCTGAATCAGCAAATGCCTCTATCCCCGCTGCGATCCCGTAATGTATAAAAGGATCCATTTTTTTAACATCTTTTTTGGGAATATAATCCTGTGGACTAAAATCTCTGATGGAGCCACCAAATCTGACAGGGAAACCAGTAGTGTCAAAATGAGAGATCGGTGCAATACCGCTTTTTCCATTTAGAATATTGCCCCAGGTGTCCTTGACTGTATTCCCGAGCGGGGTCACTAACCCCAATCCGGTTACGACGATACGACGTTTGCCCACTGCTGGCTCCTATTTTGTTTAATGGAATATTATATAAAAAAAAGGCCGCATGGTGCGGCCTTTATGCTTTATTTAATTATTATTAATCCAGATTTGCGTTGACATAGTCTACTGCTTGCTGAACGGTGGTGATTTTTTCAGCCTCCTCATCGGGAATTTCCGTTTTAAATTCTTCTTCAAGTGCCATGACCAATTCCACGGTATCGAGCGAGTCAGCACCCAGATCATCAACAAAAGATGCCTCCGTCGTAACCTCTTCCTCTTTCACGCCTAATTGTTCAACGACAATTTTTTTTACTCGTTCTTCAACACTGCTCATAATAATTGCTTCCTCCCTAATTCGGAAATGGCACCGAAGTGCGCGTCTAAGTTTAGTGATTTGAATATAACTTGCAAGTTTGATAATGCATATTATTAAAATTTATTTTGGAAACAGTAAGTTAACTTGCATTTCTAGAATAATTAGAAGTCGAAATTAAGCCATGTAAAGCCCCCCATTCACATTTATTGTCTCACCGGTAATGTAACCTGCCCCCTCTGAGGCAAGGAAAGACACGACATTAGCGATCTCCTGCACCTCACCGAGCCTCCCCAGTGCCACCTGACATGTCATAACAGATTTCTGTTCATCCGTCAGTTGATCCGTCATGTCTGTCACGATGAAACCTGGCGCAACAGCATTGACGGTTATTCCCCTGCTGCCAATCTCGCGGGCAAGGGATTTGGTAAATCCAATCATCCCAGCTTTGGCAGCAGAATAATTAACCTGTCCGGGATTACCTGAAAACGCGACCACAGAGGAAATATTGATGATTCGACCTGCCCTGGCCTTCATCATGCCCCTGAGACAGTGCTTGGTAATCTTGTAGACTGAATTCAGGTTGGTATTAATTACCTCATCCCATTCAGCCTCTTTCATCCGCATCATCAGGTTGTCCCGGGTAATTCCGGCATTATTCACCAGAATTTGGGGCATCAGGCCTGCATCAGCAAGCTCTTTAAATAGCAAATCTATAGAAGTACCATCGGCAATATCAAGGACTTTTCCTTCACCTTGAATTCCCTGTGCTATGAATTCTGCCTCAATGCCCTGACTACCTGATTGTGATGTGGCTGTGCCAATCACAGTTGCGCCATGTTTACCAAGATCTTTAGCAATCGCCTTTCCAATGCCCCGACTGGCACCGGTAACCAAAGCAATTTTACCTTCAAGGTTTATGTTCATGGTCCTACCTTTTTAATTCAGTCTCAAATGCCACAGATGAATGCAAGGCCGCAGAATCAATATCCCTATTTATACGTTTAATCAGGCCAGTCAGGACCTTGCCCGGACCACTCTCAATAATCCTTTTGCATCCCATCTCTGAGATCCGATTGATTGTATCCACCCATAATACTGGTTGATGTAATTGCCTGATTAATAATCCTACAAGTTCCGTAGCATCCGTATGGGCAGTGGCATCAACATTTTGTATGACCGGTATATTACAGCTATTAATATTAACCTCCATTAATCGATCTTTGAATTTTTCCGCAGCTGGCTGCATTAATGCGCAATGAGATGGTACGCTAACAGGTAGTGGCACAACACGTTTTGCTCCGGCCTGTTTTGCCAGTTCCATAGCCTGATTAACTGCATCTGTCTCTCCGGCGATGACGGTTTGCTCTAATGAATTAAAGTTTGCTGACGATACTGTGCCATCAGTGATCTGTTCACATATAGCGGTCACGGCCTGACCTTCTAATCCCAGGATCGCCGCCATTGCCCCTATCCCCTGTGGCACGGCTTGTTGCATATATTTACCCCGATCTCTAACCAGGGCGACAGCATCTGTAAACTCCATTGCCCCTGCACAGACTAATGCCGTGTATTCACCAAGGCTATGACCAGCCATCACTGTGGGCATTTCTCCATCATGCGCTACCCAAACCTGCCAAATAGCATATCCCGATGTTAACAATGCCGGCTGGGTTATTTCTGTTCGATTTAATTCAGACTCAGGACCGTTTTGTACAATATCCCATAAGTCGTAACCCAACACCTGGGATGCCTGTGAAAATATCTCGGTCACCAGAGATTCCCGTGCCGCTATGTCAGCTAGCATCCCCATACTTTGTGACCCCTGGCCTGGAAATACAAATGCAATAGACATATCGTTTTTTATCAATATCCCGTGAATAATTAGTAACGTAAAATCACTGCGCCCCAGGCAAATCCACCGCCTATGGCTTCAAACATTAATATCTGACCGCGCTGTATACGCCCATCCCTGACGGCAACATCCAACGCTAACGGGATAGATGCAGCAGAGGTATTACCATGATCCTGTACTGTCATAATGACCTTTTCCAGCGGTAAAGATAATTTTTTTGCCGTAGCGGTAATAATACGTTTATTGGCCTGATGAGGTACTAGCCAATCAATATCTGATTGATTCAATTCTGTTCCAGTCAATACTTCATCCACTACGGCTTCCATGGATGTCACAGCAAATTTAAAAACATCACTTCCACTCATTTTAATAAAAGGAGAATTACCTGGCCTGGATATACCGGATGGAACCTCCAATAAATTTGCATGGCTACCGTTAGCATGCAATACAGAATTGTATATGCCGGGATTGTCCTGTGCCGTAATCACTACTGCACCAGCCCCATCACCAAACAACACACAGGTTGAACGATCTGTCCAATCCACAATTTTTGATAAGGATTCGCCCCCCACAACCAGGATAGACTTGGCCATTCCGGTTTTTATAAAATTATTGGCAATGCTAATTGCGTATACAAACCCTGCACACACTGCCTGGACATCAAAGGCGATACAATTATTGGTGATGCCCAGTTCACGTTGCAGGAGGCATGCGGTACTGGGAAAGGTTTGATCTGGGGTGGTGGTTGCAAAAATGATCAGGTCGATATCATTTTTATCCATCCCTGAAGCATCAATGGCTTTGAGCGCCGCCTGTAATCCCATATCGCAAGTAGATTCATCATCCCTTGCAATATGTCGTTGTTTTATTCCTGTTCGGGATTGTATCCATTCATCGGAGGTTTCCACCATCTTCTCCAATTCTGAATTGGGCATTATCCTTTCGGGTAAATATGACCCTGTCCCTATTATGCCTGCATAAACCATTATTCAAAAACCTGACCGTCTATCCTTTTATTTGTTATGCACGGTAATCGACTAATACTAAAATCTCAATCTGAGACAGGTTCTGGAATATCAATTAATATTACCGTTTGTAATGTCTTTAAATCGACTACTTATTCGTTGCGGTATATTTTTTGTGACTTCTTTTCTTGCTACCTCAAAGGCAGATCCGAGTGATACCCTGTCTGCACTACCATGACTTTTAACAACAATACCACGCAACCCAAGTAAGCTTGCGCCATTATACCTTCTTGCATCAATTTTATTTCGAATTTGATTGAGTATGGGCATAGCAACAATTGCGGCCAGTTTCCCGTACCAGTGGCGGGTAAATTCATTTTTCACGTGATAGTTCACCAGTTCTGCTACACCTTCACTGGCTTTAAGAGCGATATTTCCACTAAAACCATCAGACACTATGACATCAACATTTCCCGTATAAATGTCGGTGCCTTCAACAAATCCAATATAATTCAGGTCGCTATTGGATAGTAGCAATGCCGCTTGTTTTATCCTGTCATCTCCCTTGATTTCCTCAGAACCTACATTCAGTAGGCCAACGGTTGGACGCTCTATATTGTCCAATGCACTGGTTAACTCTGAGCCCATTAAGGCAAATTGAAAAAGCTGTTCTGCACTGGAATTAATATTTGCCCCAAGATCCAGAAAATGCGTCTGACCTTTTGGACAAGGCATAGCAGAGCAAATCGCCGGACGATCGATGCCCGGCAACATCTTTAAAATATATCGAGAGATTGCCATCAATGCCCCGGTATTTCCTGCACTGACACATGCATCGACTTCGTTGTCTTTGACCAGTTCAATAGCTAGACGCATGGATGAACGTTTTTTATTTCTTAACGCCAATGAAGGCAGTTCGTCCATCTCCACTACTTCATCGGTAAATAAGGTAGAGATACGAGGGTGTCCATTGAGACCTGCCTTGTCCAACTCCTTTACAAGGCTATCTTCACGACCAACCAAAGTAATGGTCAGATCTGAATATTTATTTATTATAGTTGACGTGGCGGGGACGATTTCAGAAGGCCCGAAATCACCACCCATTGCATCAATTGCAATTCGATCAGTCACTGGAATTCGTTAAATTAATCAGCTGTGAGGAGAAAGTTCAGGACATCAATCCGAAATATTGATGCAAACTATTCTTCGGTATCTTCTTCCTGGGTCTCAATCACTTTTCTGCCCCGATAGTAACCGTCGGGACTCATGTGATGACGTCTGTGTAACTCGCCTGTCGTAGGCTCAATAGATAATGCTGACGCATTCAGACTATCATGTGAACGACGCATTCCACGCCTGGAAACAGATTTTTTATTTTTTTGCACAGCCATTATTTGGGACTCCCAGTTTAAGTTTTTCCTCGTTTTAGAGTTTCCAAGGCAGCAAATGGATTTTGCTTTACTGCCTTATACTCCTGCAATGATTCTGCTGCGGGGCAATCTGCTTCGTCGTGCATCGGTGCGATCGGCAAGCACAGCAAAAGTTCATCTTCAATTAATTTTAATATTGATACTTTTCCATCTACAGCCAGGAAAGGATCCAGATCCTCATCTATTATCTCTAATTCCTTTTCATCAACAACAATACCGATATTGACCAGACTATGGACCGGTACTGTCATTTCTCTTAAGCACCGCTGACAAACCAGGGTCAATTCTGATTTAATCTCTCCGGTTATAATAATTAATCCCTTGTCATTTATGGCAAAAGCCAGGCCATAGCGCACATCTCCGGCTTGCTGACCAATAAGGTCCGTCAGCCTGGGGAGGTCCGCCAAATTGACCAAACCTGACAGCCGCTCTCCGGAACCTGCAAATTTGCCCGGGTCAATATAGATGGATAGGTCCGATGACATCAGGCGGGCAAGTTTAGCTAGTCAAGGCATGACTGTCAAAGGCTGAAAATCGTGAAATCCTTGACTTGACAGTAAGTTACAGACTGCCATTATGACCCGCCATGGATAACTACGAAAAAATCATCCTCGCCTCATCCTCTCCATTTCGTCGGGAGCTGCTAACTCGCCTGGGTCTGGAGTTTTCAATGGTTTCACCTGAGATAAATGAATCTCGCCTGCAAAATGAATCGCCAGAGGAGATGGTGACACGTCTGGCAAGGCAAAAAGCTGAAAAAATAGCAGAAAATCAGCATGATGTGGTGATCATCGCCTCAGATCAAGTGGCCTGTCTAGGTGATAATATACTGGGGAAACCCCTGACGCATAACAGGGCAAAGGCGCAATTACGTGAAATGCGTGGGAATATCGTACGATTTATAACCCGCCTTCATGTTATCAATAGCTTAATTGACACAGTAGAATCTACCCAAGTTGATTATCTTGTGAAATTCAGGGATTACTCAGAAGATGAAATAGAACGATATTTACGTCACGAAATGCCCTATCAATGTGCTGGCAGCTTTAAATCTGAAAAGCTTGGTATTAGTCTTATCGAGGAGATGACAGGCCCTGACCCCACCGCTCTGATTGGACTGCCACTGATAAAACTCTCAGATATTCTTCGCAAAATGGGTTATAAAATACCGTGATATTACATTAAATATATCATTTAACCTATTAATTTAAATTTAATTTTAATATAGATAATAAACTATTACCCACACTACTACCCAGGCGTTCAGCAAATCGGTCGAGGTAATTGGGCTTATAACTGAAATTGATAATGTCTTCCGCCCCGATCACTTCACGGGCCACATAACTGGAGCTCCCCAGCTCATCCACCAGACCAATATCCATGGCCTTCTCACCAGTCCATAACAGGCCACTAAAAATTGTCTCGTCATCTACAGATAATTTATCTTCCCGGCCCTTTTTGACGACCGCTTTAAATTGCTCATATATCTCATCGAGCATGGCATCTACATGGGCGACGTCTTCCTCTTTCAGTGGTACAAACGGGTCCATGAAAGCCTTATTTTCACCCGCATGGACGACCCTACGTTCTACGCCGAGTTTATCTATGGCTTCCACAAATCCAAATCCGGCCATGATGACACCAATCGATCCAACCAGACTGGCCTTGTCCGCATAGATTTCATCTGCAGCACTGGCGATATAGTAACCACCTGAGGCACAGAGATCACTGATCACAGCATAAACAGGAATATCCGGATATTCATTCTTTAAACGAAAAATCTCATCGTTCACATAACCTGACTGCACCGGGCTTCCGCCTGGGCTGTTAATTCTTAAAATAATTCCTGCTGTATTTTCATTTTCATAAGCTGCGCGTAGACCGGAGACAATATTATCTGCGCTGGCACGCTCACCTGCACCAATTACACCTTCAATTTCAATCAGGGCCGTGTGTTTGTCACCTGAAAGACCACCGCTGCGCATGTCCATTGATTCTGTCAGGTAAATTAGCAGAAATCCCAGTAAATAAACTGCGAAGAGAAATTTAAAAAAGATCCCCCATCTTCGGTTTCGTTTTTGTTCTTTCAGGAATTCATTGGCTACCTGGTTGGCCAATTGTTGTTCAAATTCCGGTCCTGATTTCTGATTTTGGCTTGAAATAGGATCTGTCATATAACCTCCGCTATGTTAATGATCCGGACTACGTTTATTTACACATAATAAAAGTTCATTTTGCCCCAGCCTGCAAAGATTTCAACACGGTAGATAATTCATCTGGTAACGGTGCAACGGCCTCAACCGGGCGATACTTGTCATTCCCTGGTACGGTTATTTTATATGCATGCAAAAACAACCTCTTTAAACCATGTTTACTCAGGATTTTATTTTGTGATTTATTACCATATTTATTATCACCAGCAACGGGGAATCCCAGTTCATTGGCATGGACCCTGATCTGGTGGGTCCTGCCGGTCATTATTTCCACATCAACCAGGGAGGTGTTGCCAATATATCTATCCAACTTAATGGTTGTCTGGGCATTTTTACCTTCTGCATCTACTATCACCATCCGTTCTCCAGAGCTAACAGTATTTCTGGTCAAGGGCATATCAACCTTGATTTTTTTTTCACTGACACGTCCGCAGAGCAAAGCCTTATACAGCTTATTTACTCGCCTTGCCTTAAATTGCTCATGGAGAAATTTTAAATATTGCATGTTTCTTGCCAGCATTAATATCCCTGATGTCTCCTTATCCAACCTGTGTACCAGCTGTATGGAATTATCTTCATCTTTAAAGAGTTGCCTGACAGCTTCTATTACTCCAAATGTCTGACCTGTTCCGCCATGGACGACCATTCCAGATGATTTATTTAAAATAATAATATTACTGTCTTTATAAAGGATATTTCTTTCAATCTGCTCAATGGTTCTGGATCCCGGTATAACCTTCTCACCGGATGATTGCTCAAATATTGGTGGAAGACGTAAATTCTCACCTTCCTGCAACCGGTAATTCTGCTTAACCCGATGGCCATCCACCCTGATCTCGCCTCTTCTTAACATCTGGTAAATTCGTGTTTTCGGAATATTCTTTAAAATACTGAAAAGGTAGTTATCCACCCTTCTACCGTCATGGTCAGCTTTTATTTCGATATATTTAACCGATTTTTGCTTTACTGCGTTCACCGATAACCAATCCCGTTGCTGGTAGTAATCAAGCTTGCTATATTAACACTCCATGAATTAATGTTGCTTTAATTCAATAGAGTATGTGGCAGACAAATTGCTCATTTTTGGAAATTGTCTCTGTGGAGTGGCAGAATAAGGCCCTGACCATGAATACACATACTTAAATCGAAAGATTTAAATGCACGGAATACACATTTTATTTCGTGATTATTAATTTTAATAAAACAAGTACTTAGAGTGTAATGTTACTAATAACCCTAATTACCGATTTTGCATGCGTGACCATGAATATGGCTATAACGGCCATTTCTCCGAAATTTATCAATATTTCGGAGCCTGTGTTAACGCGCTATAAGGATATGAAAGATGAAAAGAATGTTAATCAACGCAACTCAACCCGAAGAGTTGCGAGTAGCCCTGGTCGATGGACAACGTTTATACGATCTGGATATTGAATCTACCAGCCGGGAACAAAAAAAATCCAATATATACAAATGTAAAGTAGTCAGAATTGAACAAAGCCTTGAGGCGGCGTTTGTAGACTACGGAGCAGAACGTCACGGCTTCCTGCCTTTTAAAGAAATTTGTCACAGCCTGTTTGACCGTGATTCGAATAAAGGCAAGGTCAATATCAAAGATGAGCTTGAAGTTGGCCAGGAATTTATTATTCAGGTTGAAAAAGAGGAACGCGGTAATAAAGGCGCCGCATTAACCACCTTTATCAGCCTGGCAGGTCGTTACCTGGTATTAATGCCCAATAATCCAAGAGCTGGTGGTGTGTCCCGGCAAATCCAAGGTAGTGACAGGGCCGAAGCCAGGGAAGCCATGAGCGGACTGGAAGTTCCTCAGGGAATGGGCTTTATTTTGCGTACTGCCGGAGTAGGAAAAAGTTCTGAAGAATTACAATGGGACCTGGATTATCTGCTTAGTCTGTGGAGCGCAATCACAAAATCTGCTGTGGAGCGACGTGCACCATTTTTGATTTATCAGGAAAGTGACTTTGTTATACGCGCCATTCGAGATTATCTTCGCAAAGATATCGCAGAAATCTGGATTGATGACCCTGAAGTCTTCAAGCGTGCAGAAGTCTTTATGCAGCAGGTCATGCCCCAGAATATAAGCAAGTTGAAGCTCTATAAAGAAGTTGACCCGTTATTTAACCGTTACCAGATTGAAGGACAGATCGAGAGTGCATTTTCCCGTGAAGTAAAAATGCCATCTGGGGGCTCATTAAGTATCGATCATACTGAAGCACTGATCTCTATAGACATAAATTCGGCGCGCGCGACTTCCGGTGAAGATATCGAGGAAACCGCATTTAACACCAACCTCGAAGCTGCAGATGAAGTCGCAAGGCAACTGCGTCTTAGAGATCTCGGCGGACTGATTGTGATTGATTTCATCGACATGATGAACAATAAACATCAGAGGGATGTGGAGACCAGGTTAAAGGAAGCCCTCAAAATTGATAGGGCCAGAGTGCAAATCGGTAGGATCTCACGTTTTGGCTTACTGGAGATGTCCAGGCAACGTCTACGACCATCTCTGGGGGAATCCAGTCACCTGCCCTGCCCACGTTGTAGTGGACAGGGCACAATAAGAAGTGTGGAGTCAATCGCACTTGCCGTACTTCGCATTATTGAAGAGGAAGCAATCAAAGATATGACAGGGAAAGTCATAGCAAAATTACCAATTGAAACAGCAACCTTTCTATTAAATGAAAAACGTCAGGCTATAGCTGAAATTGAGGAAAGGGTTGATGTGCAGGTGGTAATTGTACCAAACCAGGATATGGAGACACCTCACTACCAGGTTCAAAGAATCAGGTTGTCTGATTCAGAATACAATATAAATAAAAAGGCCAGCTACCTTCTCAAGGAAGAAGATAACGAAGATGAAACGACTGAAATCATTACCGCCAGATCACCAAAACGGGACGAACCGGCAATCAAGCAAGTTCCCCATCATGCCCCGGTGCCATCAAAAGCTAAATCGGGATTCTTTTCATCAATAGGTAATTTGCTATCCAGTATTTTTTCCGGTTCAAAAGAAAAATCAAATAATAATACACAGCAGCGTGAAAATAGCCAAAACCGTCCTGCCAAATCCGGCTCCAATCAACGCAATCGCTCATCAGGAAAAAATGACCGCAATCAACAAAGAAATGAAGGTGGCTCCAACAGAACCAGACGAGGTGCGCGCAAACAGGGCGGCGGACAAAAAAATCGGCAACAGGGGCAACAGAGAGGAAATAGTAACAAATCCAGGAGACCCTCTAAAGATCAGGGCAACCGTCCCCAACGCAAGCAATCACAGGATAATAATAAATCCAATGAGCAATCAGACAATAATCAGAATCAACAGGAAAGATCAACAGAAAACCGACGCAATGATCGTGCTCAAAGACAGACAAATAAGCCCAATGTTAGTGAAAACAATCAAAACCCTACTGCTCAATCCTCTGACAGTAATCAAGAAAGACAAGAGCAAAAAACAAATAATCCGGACAATAATCAAGGCCGAGAGAATCAGCAACAAAATTCAACTAACGGTCAGATCAATAATTCGGAAGTGCAACAGGACAAACAGAATGAAAATGTCACTGCTCCAAATGCGGATAGAACTTCCGAGCAACAAGACCAGGGATCCAGTAGCAATGACAACAAGATGCCAAGAGAAGATGTGTCTTCCGAATCTAAGCCAGCGCCCACAACCAGGACAGCTGAACCCTCAACTGATATGAGAACGCAAAGCACGAACAGTTCTAGTCATTATGAATCATCCAGTTCTAAAGATATTGCCAATCACACAGACAAACAAAACGAGATGACTGCACAGAACAAGCCGTCATCGGGAGACGAGCCAATAAACTAATGTTCCCGGGTATTCAAGAAGCTAATATCTGGCCACCTTTCCATCGTCAGATTCAGATTGACCATGGAAGGGGCCAGATAGGTTAATAAACCTGAACCATCCTCGGCCAGGTTTTCTGAAGCCTTCTTTCTGAACTCCTTGAGCAGGATTTCATCTTTACATTTAATCCATCTCGCGGTGACTGATCGGATATTTTCATATATACAATCAACACCGTATTCCTCTTTTAAACGCCAGGCGACAACATCAAACTGCAACACGCCAATAGCACCAACGATTAATTCATTGGAGTCTAAGGGTCGAAATACCTGGGTGGCCCCTTCTTCGCCCAGTTCTATTAACCCCTTTAGCAATGCCTTGGATTTAAGGGGATCTTTTAGCCTGATTCGGCGGAAAAGTTCAGGGGCAAAATACGGTATCCCGGTGAAATTAATATTTTCGCCCTGGGTAAAAGAATCACCAACCTGAATAGTCCCATGATTGTGCAATCCAATAATGTCCCCTGCTACTGCTGAGGAAGCATGCTCTCTCTCCCCTGCCATGAAAACCAAGGCCTTGGATATTGTAATATCCCGATCTATACGCACGTGATGCAGTTTCATTCCTTCACTGAACTCACCAGAACATATTCTGACAAAGGCAATTCTGTCACGATGGGCAGGATCCATGTTTGCCTGAATTTTGAAAACAAATCCTGAAAATGGTTTTTCATCTGGCGTTACTTGACGTTCTATAGTCAATCTTGGCAATGGTGCAGGAGAGTACCTGGCAAGATATTGTAAAAATTCTTCAGTACCAAAATTATTCAGGGCACTGCCAAAAAAGACCGGGGATTGCTGTCCCTTAAGATAAGCATCCAGATCAAATTTTGGGCATACGCCTTTTACCAGTTCCACCTCATCTTCAAAAGCTTGCTGTCCTTGTTGGCTTTCAAACAAATCAACATGCTCCATACTTTCCACTTTACTTAAATGCAATGAGGCGTCTTTTTTTGAGTAGAGCCGAAAATAATTTTCATATATATGGTAGACCCCTCGCAAAGAGCTTCCCATACCGACAGGCCAGGTAACAGGTGCACAACTTATACCCAATTCCTGCTCAATTTCATCCAGCAAATCTATAGGGGACTTACCTTCCCTGTCCAATTTGTTAATAAAAGTAATAATTGGCGTGTCCCTTAATCGACATACCTCCATTAACTTGATCGTACGTTCCTCGACACCTTTTGACACATCAATCACCATGAGGGCTGAATCAACCGCAGTCAGGGTCCGGTAAGTATCTTCTGAAAAATCGGCATGCCCAGGTGTATCCAGAAGATTCACAATACAATCTTCATAATGAAACTGCATTACTGAACTGGTTATAGAGATCCCACGTTGTTTTTCCATCTCCATCCAGTCAGACGTTGCATGTCTACTGGCCTTACGCGACTTAACTGTACCTGCCATTTGTATGGCACCGCCATTCAACAATAACTGTTCCGTTACCGTTGTTTTTCCAGCGTCCGGGTGCGAAATGATTGCGAATGTACGTCTTTTCTGAAACGCTTCCTTGTTACTCACATTTTCTTCCTGTAAGAATAATCTGTTATTTTCTAGCTGAGAGCATTAGCGCCTTCAGGTCTACCACTGATTTTTTTATTCCATCAAATATCGACTGAGACACTATGGAATGACCGATATTTAACTCGAAGATTTGAGGGATTCCCGCAATGGCCTCAACATTCTGGCAATTTAATCCATGCCCTGCATTTACCTGCATATCATAGGATGCAGCAAGCCTTGCTGAATCTCGTATAGCTGATAATTCAAGTTTTTCAGACCCTTCATCAACGGCCTCTGCATATCGGCCTGTATGTATCTCAATACAACTCACTTCACATTGATGCGCTGCCTCAATTTGATTCTGTTCGGGATCTACAAATAAAGACGCACGAATCCCAGATTGTTGCAGTTTATCGCAAACCAGTTTAATCCTGTCTATATTTCCGGCCACATCCAGACCACCTTCTGTGGTTAATTCCTCACGTTTTTCCGGCACAATACAACAATATGCAGGATTCAAGTCTAGCGCAATCCCTAACATTTCATCTGTCATGGCCATTTCCAGATTTAGAGGAACATCTAATATATTTTTTAGTTCATACACATCCCGATCTTGTATATGACGACGATCTTCACGCAAATGGACTGTTATGGAATCTGCGCCTCCCTCTATTGCCTGTCTAGCTGCAGCAATCAGACTAGGGTATGACGTGCCCCGGGCTTGCCTAATCGTGGCAACATGATCGATATTGACACCAAGCTGAATTGGTTTCATTGATAATATCCTTATAATTAACTAGCTAAATTCATGAGCCTTTTACATTCTGCAAATAGGCGCGATAAAGTTCACGACTTCCGAAAGGTTTATCACCTGCATGTGATTTCAACACCATTCGTAACAACAATTTTGTCTCCCTGGCAATTTCACCATTCCATTCTTGATTCAGTCGTAATGCGGTTAATGCCCTACCGGAGATTTTAATACTTTGATTGGTTTGCAAATTCTCCAGGCAAGGTCCCCTATCCATCACATAGAAATATTCTTTTTCTGAATCTATTTGTTCGCCAGTGGCCGTCTCATGATCGAGGACCAAACCATAACCTAATTCCTGCAATAAATTCTTCTCAAAAATCCTCAAAATTTTCTGCTCATCTATTCCCTTCTCCAAGTCATTCAATGCTTGCTGATATATTTCAAATATTTCCTGATGTGGTTCATCAGCGTGAAGCATCCTGATCAATAACTCATTCATATAAAAACAAGATATGACTTTGTTGCCATGTAGACTAAAACGCTTGCCGGTATCTTCAACCTCAGTCAAAGTGCCTAGTGAACCTCGCTGGCTCCACGCCAACATCAACCTGATTCCCGGTTGCAGCAGTACAGATTTGTAATTTCTGGGTCGTTTAACCCCCTTTGCAACCAGGCGCAAACAACCAAACTGCGATGAAAGAATATCCAACAATAAACTGGTTTCACGATAGGGTCTTGAATGAAGAACGTAGCAATGATGCAAATCTGTCTTCATTTTTCTATATTTCGTTATCGATCAGGCCAAATAATTCCAATGAACTGTCAAGCTGTGTCCAGTTCTTTTTTACCTTCACCCATGTGTTTAAATACACTTTTTTATCATACAGTATCTCCATGTCTTTTCTTGCTGCTTCCCCTGCAAGCTTTAAAATGTTGCCACCTTTACCAACAACTATATTTTTCTGGCTATTACCTTCAACCCAGATAGTTGCCTTAATGTTTATTATATCTTTATCTTCTTCAAACTCATCAATAGTAACTGCCAGGCGATATGGAATTTCATCACCAAGACGATTAATTAATTTTTCACGCAAATATTCTGCAGCAAAGAACCTCTTGTTTCTATTGGTAGAATGCTCTTCAGAATAAAGTGCAGGACTGGCAGGCAAAGACTCTGCAACCAGTTTCTCTAAAATATCGATATTTTTACCTAAACGTGCGGATATGGGTATTATCTCCATATCATCTACTGATTCTGACAAGGTTTTAATAAACGGTAATAATTCTGACTTATCCTTATATTTATCTATCTTGTTAATAACAAGGAATTTCATTTGCTTATAACCTGCTATCATATCCAATATTACTTCATCGGCCTTACCCCATTTCATCGCTTCTATTATAAATAAAATGACATCCACCCCCTCCAGACTGTTTTTTGCCTCCGCATTCATATGTCGATGCAATGGCGAATCAAAATCATTTTGTATCCCTGGTGTATCTATATAGATAGCCTGATAATTATCATGATTTTTAATCCCCAGCAGATGTACCCGGGTGGTTTGAGGTTTTCTTGAAATGATACTGAGTTTTTGATCCAGCAAACGGTTTAACAAGGTGGATTTGCCAACATTAGGTCGGCCCAGAATCGTAACATATCCGCAGCTAAAACCGGATTTCTTCAGCAAATCATCCGTCATTAGTTTGCTTCATTTTCAAGCAACATTAGGGCTTTACTTGCAGCCAACTGTTCCGCAAAGCGTTTACTTCTGCCATTTGCTTCTATAATTTGATCTAGTCCAGCCACCTGGCAAGTGATAACAAAGGTCTTTTTATGGTCCTCGCCAAATTCATTTATAACCGTATAAACCGGGAGCGGCATTTTTTTTGACTGAAGAATTTCCTGAAGTACGGTTTTGGGGTCCTTGCCCACTTTATTTACATCCAGAGACTTTAACTCAGCATCATAAATTGCCAGCACTACGTTTTGTGAGGTAGTGAAATCGGAATCCAGGTATACAGCGCCTATAATCGCTTCCAGCGTATTTGCCAGAATTGATTCTCTACGCCACCCTCCGCTTTTTAGTTCTCCTGCACCAAGTTTAATATTTTCACCAAGGTTCATTTCCCTGGCCAGCTTTGATAGCGTTTCTCTTTTAACCAGGTACGAGCGCAGTCTGGTCAATACACCTTCGGCCTCGTCTGGATATAGATTGAATAGTGCATCAGTGATAACCAGACCAAGCACGGAATCTCCGAGAAATTCCATGCGTTCATAGTTATTTTTACCGACGCTTCGATGTGTTAGTGCCGTTTTCAGTAATTCTAGATTATTAAATTGATAATCTAGATTTTTAAACGGCACAACACATCCTGAGGTTAGTTTGCTGCAGCAGAACCATCTAATGGCAGTTGTTTATCATAATCAATTAATAATTGAATATCGGCAAATAATTTATTGGTTGATTCATAATGCATATACAACATCGGAGGTTGTCCTCTCGCTGCCTTAACCACCTCCAGGTGATCTTTGATATTTGCATCGTTAAAGCGTCTAATATTACTGACAGATATCGCGCGCAAAAAGGCCTTTCTTAAATCTACCACACTCATTGATGCCGCATCCGGTTGAGAGACAACAGATTGCATTGCTGCTTCAATTTGTAATTTCTCATTATAAAGTGGAAATAATCGCAGTAAGAATAGTACAACCATTGCTAACATTCCCAAAACAAAGACAAGTCCGATAAAGGTTAGTCCAGATTGCTTTTTAAAAGGTTGATTCATTTTCAACATCCCCTTTGTTTAAATATTATTTCAATATAGTACCAATTCGGCTCCAGCTGATGCCACCATTTTTACTGTCCCAGTTCATCCATATAAAAAAAGCCCTGCCTACCAGGTTATCATCAGGGACAAAGCCCCAATACCTGGAATCCCTGCTATTGTCCCGGTTATCACCCAGCACAAAATACATGCCCTCGGGAACATCCGTTTCAAAGTTAAATGCTCCCCTGCCGGTTGTATCTATAAGGATATCATGGGATTCATCATCCAGATATTCTGTAATCCACCAGTCACCATCTGCCATCATCCCAGAACCGACCGCTTCGTACTCTCCATTGACTGTTTGTTCCTGTCGTATCCCATTGATATACAACACTTTATTAACATATTCCACATGGTCGCCAGGCATCCCAACCACACGTTTGATGAATGGAATACTCGGGTCTTCAGGATAGCGAAACACCACAATATCCCCCCGATCAGGGACCTTATTTTCAATAACTTTAGTATTAAGTACCGGCAAACGTATCCCATAATCATATTTATTTACCAAAATAAAATCACCGATTAATAAAGTAGGCATCATTGAAGCAGAGGGAATTCGAAAGGGTTCAACCAGAAAAGAGCGTAAAATTAAAACTATAATGAAAACAGGAAAGAATGACCGGGCATATTCAACCAGAAATGGTTCACGTGGATCCTCCTCCACCTGCTGTTTCTCTTCTCTTTTTGCCTTAAAAAACAGACTGTCTACAAGCCAGATTACACCGCTGACAAACGTAAATAGCACCAACCAGAAGGAAAAATCAAAGTTCATTGTTCTTTACCAACATGCAATATTGCCATGAATGCGTTTTGTGGTATTTCAATTGAACCAAACTGTTTCATCCGCTTTTTTCCTTCCTTTTGTTTCTCAAGCAACTTACGTTTCCTGGTAATATCGCCCCCATAACATTTTGCAGTAACATTTTTTCGCATGGCTTTTACATTTTCGCGGGCAATAATTTTAGCTCCAATCGCTGCTTGTATCGCTACCTCATACATCTGACGAGGAATAAATTCTTTCATTTTGGACGCCAGTTCTCTACCTTTTCGTTCTGCATGCTCTTTATGCACAATTAATGACAAGGCATCTACCCGCTCACCATTAATCAGTATGTCGAGTTTTGCCAATGACGAGGCTTTATAATTTGTAAAATGATAGTCAAAAGAGGCATACCCTCTACTGACTGATTTTAAACGATCAAAGAAATCCAAAACCACTTCACTCATAGGCAGCGCATACGTTAACGCGATCTGGTTACCGACGTAATGTAATTTCTTTTGCACACCTCTTTTTTCTATGCAAAGTGTAATGACATTTCCCAAATACTCTTGAGGCACAAGAATATCTGCATCAATCATTGGCTCTCTAATTTCACTGATTTTATCAACCGCCGGCAATTTTGATGGATTATCAACATAAATCACTTCATCGGATGTCAATAGAACTTCATATATCACCGTTGGTGCTGTTGTTATGAGATTTAAGTTATATTCTCTTTCCAACCTTTCCTGGATAATTTCCATGTGTAACATACCCAGAAATCCACAACGAAATCCAAACCCTAGTGCCTGTGAAGTTTCCGGCTCAAAATGCAAGGCGGCATCGTTCAAACTTAACTTGTCCAGGGCATCTCGTAATACTTCATAATCACTTGAATCAACAGGGAATAAACCGGCAAACACCCTGGGCTTCACTTTTTGAAACCCAGATAATTGTTCAGTAGAGGGGTTTTTGAATGTCGTGATGGTATCCCCCACAGGTGCACCATGAATATCTTTAATACCGGCAACCAGATAACCCACTTCACCAGCTCCCAATACCTTTTTAGGAGTTCGTTTTGGTGTAAAAACACCCAATTCGTCTAACTGGTGACTCAGACCGGTAGACATAATTTTAATTTTTTCACCAACGTGTAGTTGCCCGTCAATTACCCTGACCAGAGAGACAACTCCCAGGTAGTTATCAAACCATGAGTCAATTATTAATGCCCGTACGTTAGCATCTGGATCTCCTTCAGGTGGAGGTACAAACCTGATAATCGCTTCGAGCAAATCATCCACACCTTGCCCTGTCTTGGCGCTGACCGACAGGGCATTTTTTGTATCCAGCCCAATAATTTCCTCAATTTCCTTTTTTACCCGTTCTGGGTCTGCAGAGGGCAAATCAATTTTATTAATGACCGGCAAAATTTCCAGGTCATTTTCCAAAGCTGTGAAACAATTCGCGACACTCTGGGCTTCAACCCCTTGTGCAGCATCCACAACCAACAAAGCACCTTCACAGGCGCTTAACGAACGTGAAACCTCATAACTGAAATCCACATGGCCAGGAGTATCAATAAAATTCAATCGATATGTTAAACCATCTTTTGCCTGGTAATTTAGCGAGACACTTTGGGCCTTTATAGTGATTCCTCGTTCCCGCTCCAGATCCATAGAGTCCAGTACCTGTGCAAGCATTTCGCGTTCTGACAAACCACCACAAGTCTGTATTAACCTGTCAGCAAGTGTGGATTTGCCGTGGTCAATATGGGCAATAATTGAAAAATTCCTGATTAACTCCATGTTATTCCGTTTAGTTTAATGATATCCAATCACTGGATATATTATGGGTAGACATAAGATCTGACAAATGAGGGCGAATTCTAGTGGATAGTAACGGGAATTTATACTTATTTTTAAATGGCATACAAAACATTGATGCCAAAGATAGTCCGATATATAAACTGGGTTCAAGACTTGATAGATGCCAAACTCCAAACTTCATCCACCTCAAGTAATATTTAAATACATTGCAACTGTTTCCTGATCATAGTGTCCCTCACAAACTAGTTTGTTTCCTGCTTCCAGAACAGGGACCCTGGCGCCATAGCGATGAAGTAATTCAGCGTCGTCATCTATCATAATGACATGATAGCTAAGGTTTAGATTATCCAGTTCAGTTTTTAATTTATCACACAATGAACAATTTGATTTACTGTATAAAAATAACTCCTTTGTCATTCATCTTCTACTTTCAAAGCCAGAAATGTAGGGTTCCCCTGACGTTGAATTAATATCGGTATCGACCTGTTTTTGGGTAAGGATGAGACAATTTCATTAAAAGAATTCACATCTCCGATTCTTTCATTATTTAACATCAAGATCACA
>JAURPG010000044.1 GCA_030835405.1 Gammaproteobacteria bacterium
TAGCGCCGTCCCGTAAATGTTTATTCAGGTAATCCACCAGTACCACGCTGTCATTTACCACGACACCGGTCAGAGCAACACCACCAAACATAGATATAAAGGTGAGATCATAACCCAGGGCCAGGTGTCCCAGGATAGCACCAACAATTCCAAAGGGTATGGCCGACATGATAACAAAAGGTTGGACATAACTTTGCAACTGCGCGCCCAGCAGGATATAGATCAGCATTAATGCAATCACCATATTGCGGCTGAGGCTCGCCAGGTCTTCACTCTGTTCCCGACTCTCCCCTTCAAAGCTGTAGGTTAGGCCCTGGTAACGTGATATAAGCTCAGGTAATACCTCAGATTGCAAGTAAGCTATGATCTCATTCGGCGTTATAACCGCAATATCCGCATCACCCATGACACTTACGATGCGTCGACCGTCCACCGTTTGAATTTGAGAATATCCTCTTTGCTCCGTCACGGTGGCAATATTACCAAGTGGAACCTCTTGACCACCTGGCAGGCGAATTCTTGCATTATTTAATGCTGCCAATGATTCGCGTTCGGCCTTGGGATAGCGGACATAAACGATCATTTCGGACCGGCCCCGTTGAAACCGCTGTGCCTCCAGGCCAAAAAAAGCAGACCGTAATTGTCGGCCAAGATCACCAGGGGTCAATCCTACCGCGAGACCCTGTTCATTTAACTTGAATACGTATTCGGTCTTACCCAGCTCAAAGGTATCGGTCACCTCCTTGGTTCCGGGAATATTTTCCATCTCTTGTTTTAATGTCTCAGCAGCGGCATTCAACAGCGTTTCATCAGGGTGTGCCAGTTCAATTTCAATATCTGCCTCTTCACCAATGAGCGAACTTTGAAATTCCAAGGATTCAATCCCTGGTAAAATCTGTACCTTCTCACGGATTAAACCTTCTATTTCAGAAGCGGAAAGTTGACGATAGTCAGACGGTACAAGACGCACCCTGAATTGCCCCAGGTGACTGGCGGATTGTCCGGCAAGGCTTCCCCCAGGACCGGCGGACGGCCCGGAAACCTGACCGATACTCACTGAAATACTCTCAAAGGCACTGGACGTAGAATCCTTGTCTAACTGACTGCGTACCTCCAAGATCCGCCTTTCAATTTCAAGCATGGTGGACTCGGTTTTTGTAAATGGTGTCCCCAGGGCCATCTTTACATTAATGGTGATCTGATCACCTTCAATCTGGGGGAAGAAAACAAAACGTATGACGCCGGACTGCACCAGTCCAACAGTGAAGATGGCAATCGCCAGAAAACCTGCCAGGGTAGCGTAACGCCACTGAATGGCATAATTTGCCAGGGGCAATACGCGGTAATCAATAAACTCTCTCAGCAACTTTGTAAATCGATCCCGTTCAGTTGCCATGATCCCCCTGCTCCAGCGAGTAGGTTTTGCCAGATGTGTTGGCAATATAAAATATGCCTCCATGAGTGAAACAAACAGAATTGAAATAACCACCACAGGTATGACACTGATGATTTGCCCCAGGGTACCCGTTGAAAAAATCAATGGACCAAAGGCTGCCATGGTTGTGGTTACCCCCACCGTAACCGGGGCAATGACCTGTTTTACACCCAGGTAAGCAGAATGAGGTTGATCCGGAAATTTTTCCTGGATTTCAAAGATACTTTCACCTGTAACAATACTATCATCTACCACAATCCCCAGCACAACTATCAATGCAAACAGGCTGACCATGTTTAGACTTTCTCCCAGGTTGCCGATAATCATCAAACCACCCAGAAATGAAATTGGAATGGCAGCACTGGTCCAGAATGCAAGTTTAAAGTCCAGAAATAGCAATAGGATGAGAAAGACCAGCATGAATCCTAAAATACCATTCCTGATCATGAGACTGATCCTGTCCTTGAGATTAATGGTCTCGTCATCCTGTAATGTCAATTTCAGGCCAGTGGGAAGTCGAACTGTATCCAGATATAACTTGACGTTTTCTGCCACCGACAGGGTATCTTCACTTTCACTGCGTTTTACATCAATAAATGCCGCGGGTTCATTATTAAATCTACTGACAAGATTGATATCTTCAAATCCATCCTCAATATGGGCAATGTCACCTAACTTTAGTGATGAACCATCAGGTAAGGTCCTGATCACAATATTTCCAAACTCCATACCCGTATAGCGTTTTTCCTGCACCCTGAGCAAGATATCTCCCTGACTCGCCTCAATGGTGCCAGCAGGAATATCTTCGGAAAACTGGCGTATGATATTGGAAATCTGCCCCAGGGTCAGGCCATATTTCTGTAAGGTTATTTCCTGAACTTCAATGGATATCTGGTAATCACGGATACCCCTGAGCTGGGTCAATGCCACACCGGGCAACTGCCTGAGTTCATCTTCAATAGTTTCCGCCCAATACTTAATGGTATGTTCATTGACATTTCCATGTATGGCGAGGGTCATCACGTTGGGCGTTACCCTGACCTTATTTATTGTTGGGCGTTCGGCATCCTCAGGTGGAAAATCAATCAAACTATTAACGGCTGTTTCTACATCGTTATATGCGTCATCGGCATCGGCAAAATCTACCAATTCTATATTGACGATCCCTATTCCTTCACTGGCTGTTGATGCCACCCTTTTCACGCCTTCAATCCCCACCAGTCCTTCTTCTACCCTGCTGGTAATGGAATCTGCCACTTCATTGGGACTGGCGCCTGGATAGACTACAGTGACCGTCACTAACCTGGGGTCAATGGATGTAAAGGTCTCAGTACGCATATTTTTAACGGTAACAATTCCACCCACAACAAACAGGACCATCAAAATGTTTGCAGCCACATGGTTCTCGATGAACCAGTAAATCAGGCCCCTGGATTCGTTATCTGGATTTTCTCGATTATCCACTGGTTACTCTTATCATTCAGTTGATTCAGTATCTTGACTTTTAATAGTGGCAATCTTCATGCCGTTTGTTGCGCCGGCTATTCGACTGGTAACCACCTCGGTTTCTCTATCAAATCCTTTTGCCGCTATGAAATCATCATCTATGTAAATGATTTCCGGCTCCCATAACTCCAGGATTTGTCCATCCCTCACGAGCCAGACAACTCCCTGTGATTGCAATGCGGTTGAAGGCAGTAAGGTGATACCCTGCATCTCGGCACTTTTGCTTGAGATCTCTGTAAACACACCGGGTAGCAGCTCCAGGACTTCCTCCTTAAAAGTAAAATAGACAGTGGCAAAACGAGTCCCCATATCCACAGTGGAAGCTGCCCGTTTAAGTTCACCGGAATACTGGTGTCGCTTTCCTAAAAAGCTAATAGCAATATCAATATCGGGATCCCGAGCATCCAACAACCACTCAAGTTGCTTATCTACCAATGAAGCGCTGACTTCCAGGGATCCTGAATCAAAGACCATCCCATAGCTCTGCCCGGCCATAACATACTGGCCAATTGCAACATTGCTCGTTATTACCTTTCCGTTAAAGGGCAAAGTGAACCTTGTCCTTTCCAGGTTCAGTCTTGCATCTTCTAACATGGCCTCGGCAGCTTGCAGATTAGCCCCGGCTTCAATTAATTGTGGTCGTTTAGCAACCAGGTCAGGTATGGCATCATTACCGTTAATCTGTTCCCATTCCGCAATTGCCGCCTGTGATTCCGCAGTCGCCAGCTCCAGGGCCGTATTTGCCCTGGCAACTTCGGCTTCGAGTCGTTTCACATCCAGTTGAAAGTCCCGGGGATCGATCTCAAATAGCACAGCATCATTATTAAAGCTTCCGCCTTCATAAAAGGATTCATGGACATTGATGACTCTACCACTGACCTCAGGAACAACATTGATATGGTTTCGTGCCCTGACCACACCGCTTGTTTCAAATGTAATACGATAATCTTGCGGAGTTACATTAGCAGTTTCCACTATCAAAATGCGATCATCCGCAGTATTTGGGCCCGGCCTGTCATAACTTGATTTTAATAATTTGGAAAGTGTGAATGAGCCAATGATAAAACATATCACTAAACCCAATTGTATATATCCAGTTCGTTTGTCGTTACTCATGTCACATTGTCCTCAATTACAGACCTGCATAAATCATTAACATTCTGCGAATATTTTTCTTTTATAATCCAGTCACCACCCAGGGCAAGGTACAGATTGATACGGTTTATCCACACCTGTTGTTGCAACCTGAGCCAGTTTTGTTCAATCAGGTATCGTCTTCTTTGCACTTCCAGATATTGCCGTAATGTTTCTATGCCTTGCCTGTATCGTGTCTGGGTCAGTTGTTCGGCATTTCTCACGGCATTAACAGACTGTTGCTGTAGCAGCAGCTCTTTTTGTAGTTCCTGTTCAGCCTTCAAAGCTGTTTCAACCTCGCGTAATGCATTTAATACACTGTCTGCATAACGTGCGGACAGTTCCCTGGCCTCGGATTCCTGAAGTCGAATGTTTGCCCTCAGTCTTCCACCTTCAAACAAACGGGCGGTGAGATTGGCAAGCACGGTTCCGGCCAGTTGTTCAGGAGTAAACAAATTATTAATGTCGTCACCATTGACTCCCAGGGTTGCACCAATATTTACTCCGGGATAAAGATCTGCCAGCGCCACACCGATTTCAGCATCGGCTGCCTCAAGACGCAGTTCCGCGGCCTTTAGATCAGGTCGACGGTCCAGTAGATCTACAGGTAGACATGTCTGAATATCTCTTGGTGGTGGTAACAGGGGAAAAGTCACACTGGATTGAGATGTGGTACCTGGGAGGTCTCCCATGAGCACATCAAGTTGATAACGTTCTTCTGCCAGCTGACGTTCGAATATATGTATATCAGCCGCTACCGATCGACTATTTTCTTCTGCAAGATAAACATCCACGAGTCCGGTATTGGCGACCCCCAGGTCATAACGTCGCTTAACAGTGTCAAATAACAGCTTTTGATTGCTGGCGACATTATTTGCCAGCTCGAGTAACTGGGAATTGATCGCAATGCCTACTCTGCGGATTAATAAATCTGATATTAATGTATGTTCAATAGCCTCTCGATCATATTCACTGGCCAACAGCCCCGCCTGGGCTGCGTTGACTGAGGACTGAATACGACCAAACAAGTCCGCTTGCCACGAAATCGAGATATCTGCATTCAGATTGGTATTGTAGATACGCCCGGTTTGCCCTCCTCCTGCAACAGAGGAAATAGCAAAACTGTTCGTGGGAGTAAAACTCCTGGACGCACCGGCATTGGCAGATATTCCTGGGTAAAGCTGACCCTGCTGCACCTGGTACCTCTCTCTGGCCTGGATTACCCTCTCGCTAGCCTGCTTGAGAGTTAGATTATTATTTAATAACTTGTCGATATATGAATTGATGACAGGGTCATTCAATCGCTCCCACCATTTCTCCATCGTGTTGACCTGTGGCGGTTCTTCGCCTGCATTGGCAAACATCAGGCTTTGTTCAGAGATAAATTGAGGACGACTGAATTCCGGCCTCAGCGAGCAGGCAGTTAATATCAAGCAACAAAACAGAAATATTATATTTTGCTGCCTGCTCATTTTGACAGCTCCGGCTGTTTGGTGAATATGCATGACTCGGCATGTTCCAGCAAAATGGCATATATCTTTTCAATATGTTCTGTCGTGAATTTTCTCACGTTCAAATGTCTTAGTAGCGCCTCCCGGCTCAGTGTAAAAATCAGGATTTGTCCAATCAGTGCATGACTACGTAACTTCACATCATCACTCTCGGGCGGTAATCCAGTACAGACAGCAATAAGAGTGGAGAACACCTGTTGAATATATTTCATCTGACCTTCATAAATAATATCAAAGGCCTGTGTCGGCCTTGCCTGCTCGCGCATGATCAATTGTACCCAGGCCTTGGGTTCATCTGATTCAACAAACAACTGGGCAAGGGAACGTATCATCAACTTAATAGTCATTATGGCCTTATCACGAGGAATAGAATCAGTTCGGGTAATACTTTTCATCATGGTACGGACTTCGCCAAAATGTTTCTGCATACGCTCAACGATATATTCCATTACTGCAAGGTAAAGGCCTTGTTTGCTATCGAAGTAATAGGGGATTGATGAGATATTGGCCCCGGCCCGGTCACATAACATACGGGTTGTGGTTCCCTTGAAGCCGTATTCACCAAATAACTCCAATCCCGCCTGAATCAATGCTAGGCGCGTGGAATCACCCCTTTTATCCCTATTATCTGGTGTATTTTGATTTGTAATTTGCATCAAACATACCTGTAAACGAACAGGAACCAGATTAAATCATACGATTGAATTAATCAAATGATTTATATATTTCAGTGTCTATCCATAAAAACAGGATATTATTGGTAGGTATGAAAAAAATATTTTCATTCAAGTTACTTCGAATCTGCGCCACCCCTATACTGGTTGTGCTGGCTGCCTGTAGCGCAGAGATTACAGATGATAATGCTGAATTATCCCAGGAAAAAATTCGTATTGTCACCGTCTATAGCCCCACAACCTATTTTGTCGACACCGATAGTGAAACCGGGTTTGAATATGAATTGGCCAGGTTATTCGCCATCTATATCAACCATGAACTAGAGATAGTGGTGGCCGACAATAAGGCCGAGATGGTAGATATTCTGTTATCAGGTAACGCTGATATCGCAACCGGACTGGTCAAACAAACCTTTGAAAAAAAACCTGACCTCATAGCAGGCCCTGAATACTTTACGGTAACCCAACAAGTCATCTATAAACTGGGTATCGACCGCCCCAGAGACCTGGATGACCTTTACCCATATCAGCTACATATTGCTCGGGGTGGGTTGCGGGTAGATAAACTGGAATATATCAAAAAGCAGTTTCCTGAATTCAGCTGGAAATTACACCCGGACATGAGTTCCAGTGAAATAATTGATATGGTGGAGGATGAACAGATTGCCTATGCCGTGGTTTATTCCAACGAACTTATCACCGCCAAGCAAAAATATCCTGACCTTCGCACCGCATTCGATCTCGCCGCCCCTACCTCTCTAGCCTGGTTTACCAAAAAATCTGATGACCAAGGCCTGCAGGAAAAACTTCAATCCTTTTTTAAGGAAATTGAATCGAATGAAAGCCTTGCAGAAATGATTGAACATTTTTACGGTCCCGTTCAGAAATTCGATTATGTGGACCAAAGACGGTTTATCACCAGGTTTTTCGATAGGCTGCCCAACTACGAATCCATATTCAAAGCCACAGCCAATGAGTTTGAATTTGACTGGCGCTTTCTGGCTGCCATGAGCTACCAGGAATCTCACTGGAACGAACGTGCACGTTCACCTACCGGTGTTCGAGGCTTGATGATGTTGACCCTGGACACAGCCAAACAGGTTGGTATTACCAACAGGCTGGACCCGAAACAAAGTATTCTGGGTGGTGCACGTTATATTAAACAGTTGATTGATCGAATCCCTGAACGTATCAACGAACCGGATCGAACCTGGTTTGCACTGGCCGCATACAATATCGGCATGGGACACCTGGAAGATGCCAGGGTTATTACTGAAAAAAACGGCAAAAATCCAGACAAGTGGCAGGACGTCAAGACCTATTTACCCTATCTTCAAAATAGTCAATGGTACAAACAAACCAACTATGGCTATGCCCGGGGCGCTGAAGCGGTGACCTACGTGGAGAGAATCAGGAAATATTATAACACCCTCATACAACTCACCCATGAAGAACCGATAGAACAGTTAGTTCAACCTCGGCAACCCAGGCTTGCTGATCTTCCTTCCATGGTTCTTTAGATAGATTTTATTAAAATATCAGGCCCAAAGGGGATTATCCTTAAACCTTTCATGAAGAAAATCGACAAACGTCCTGACCTTGGCGGATAAATGCATACGATGTAGATAGACCGCGTGAATGGGGCGTTTTGCAGCTTCGTAATCAACCAGCACAGTCTTTAAACGACCGTTCTTGATGTCTTTATCTACCATATACATAGGCAGGTTCACCAGCCCACAACCTTTAATCGCGGCAGTCCTCAATGCATCACCAGCGTTAGATTTTAGTGTGCCATTAACATCAATGCGCTTGTATCCATTATCAGATTTAAATAACCATGTCTCACCGACACGGGTAGTTTGAATCAGACAGTTATGTTCGCTAAGTTCATCGGGGGTATTCGGAATACCTTTACTATCTAAATATTCCGGTGCACCGCAGACTACCATCCTTGCCTCTGCAAGCTTTCTGGCAAATAAACTTGAGTCTTCCAGTGCGCCGATGAGAATGGCCACATCAATACCTTCATCCACCAGATCAGGTGTGCGTTCAGCAAGTAACATTTCTACATTCACATTTGGGAAATGCGTCAGGTATTCCGTAACTGCCCTGGATAGACGGAATGATCCAAACGAGGTTGGTGCCATGATGCGTAATGTTCCTCTCGGTTCAGAACTCAATTTTGATACCGAGAGTTCAGTTTCTTCAATATCGTTTAAAATTTCTTTAATCCTGTCACGATAGACGGTACCAACCTCGGTTAAACTAAGGCTCCTGGTGGTCCGATTAAACAGTTGCACATTCAGATTGTCTTCCAGGCGCTTGATATGTTTGGATACCATGGCCTTGGAGATCCCAAGATTGTCCGCAGCGGCGGAAAAACTACCCAATCGCGCCACCTGCATAAACACCTTCATGCTGTTTAGCTTGTCCATTTCACCTCACCTATTGTTTACTAAATGTTGACTATATTTCAATTTACACGCCATTGTAAACCATTAATTTAGTCCCTATTATTGCGTTGCAATAAAAATGATTTGTTGTAAAACATAAAAAATAGGAGAAAGCCATGAAAGTGATACATAAAGTTATGCTGACACTTTTTCTGGCGGCCCAACTCAACCTGGTATCCGCCAACGAAAGTGTGTTCTCATTGGAACCCGTGAAAACGGTCGGCGGTGATAACTATATTGAGAGACTCAAGGAAGTGAAGATTTCTACTCCCATGACGTACGCTGATGTCGTTGTCGTCGCACCTAATCTGAAACAAAGGACAGTTCGATACATTCAACTATCCACTCAGATTAAATTTGACGATATGGCCGGTTCACCTGAATTAGCTTATCAGGACTAATACTGGTCAGGACGTAAACCAAGTTTACTTTCCCCCCCCGGACACAGGGACGTGTCCAACTTTAAAAATTTTTTTCCTGTTCGCCATTGAGGACACTGTTTACTGATACAATGCGCTGACATGGACCAAACTGACGCCTATCAACAACTTTCCCCAGATGACATTCTCAATGCTATCGAATTAACAGGTTATCAATGTAGCGGACATATCTATCCACTTAACAGTTATGAAAACCGTGTATACCAGGTAGGGCTTGAAGGTTCAAAACCAATCATTGCAAAATTCTATCGACCCGGCAGATGGACTGATGAGGCCATCATTGAGGAACATAATTTCACCTTACGCCTGAAAGCAGAAGATCTACCAGTCATCTCTCCTTTGTTATTCGATGATAAGTCCAGCCTTAAACATACGGACCTGTTCAGGTTTTCCCTGTATGAAAGTATTGGTGGCCGCACACCAGAACTGGACAATGCTGGTCACCTGAATATGCTGGGAAGGACCCTTGCCCGTATCCATAATTTTGGGTCTACTGAAAATTTCATCCATAGAAGAACACTAAATATTTCCGATTTTGCCGACCAAGCCAATCATTATCTGCTGGAAAATAATTTTATCCCCGTTGACCTGTTACCTGCTTATGAATCACTGATTTATGATGTCATTAACAGGATTAAGCAATGCTTTGAGACAACAGGTCAGGTGAATCAGCTCAGGATTCATGGAGACTTTCATCTGGGTAACATCCTGTGGCGGGACGATACACCTTTTATCGTCGACTTTGACGATACCATGATGGGACCGGCGGTACAGGATATATGGATGCTATTGTCTGGAGACCGTGACTACATGACCGCAAGATTACATGACATTCTTGACGGTTATTGCGAATTTCGAGACTTCGATCCTGTTGAACTGAACCTCATTGAAGCCCTCAGGACATTAAGAATTATTCATTACACCGGCTGGATTGCAAAGCGCTGGCAGGACCCGGCTTTTTCCATTGCCTTTCCCTGGTTTAATACTCAACGATACTGGCAGGACCATATCCTGACACTACGGGAACAAATCGCTGTTATGGAAGAATCACCTTTAGCCTGGGAGCGTGGCTGACTCATATAAGCGGACTTGGCCAGTTACCACACCCTGGATATGGACCCGGTTAGATGGATAGATCATTGATGTCGTTGAGGGATTATCTGCCACCAGTTCTATCATATCACCATGTTTTTTCAAACGCTTTAAGGTAGCCTCTTCGTTATCTATCAGTGCAAGAACGATGTCCCCATTTTTAACAGTCTGGGTCTTTTTCACTACAATCAGGTCCCCATTGAGAATCCCGGCATCAACCATAGTATTACCCTTTACCTTGAGAACGAAGCGGTCCGGCCCAAGTAATAATTCAGAAAAATTCACCTCATGATCATCGGGTGTCTTTTCAATAGCCCGTCCAGAAGTAAATTGACCTTTCAGGGGCAAGATGGTGAGGCTTTGTCTATTTTGGGGGGTCAATTGAATATCCCGCCACCCCTTTCCCTTACGGCGCAGATATTTTTTATTTTTCAGGGATTCCACATATCGGTGCACAGTTCCCTTGGATTTTATCTCGAGGTTTTCACCGATTTCCCTCAGGGTCGGACCGTGACCGTACCTGACAATATAATCAGTTATATAATCCAGGATCTTCTGTTCCAGACGGGTGAGCATAATGTTCTCCTAATTTTCTCTTTCAAGAATAGAAAACAATAAGAGAACTTTCAAGTGTTATTAATGCTGATTGATATAGAGATGGGCCTGAATTGACATCATAGTTCACAAAATAAATATAAAATTGCACAAACCTTTTCAGGCTCACATATAATTTATCATCAGAAATTTCGTTCAAAGGAATCATTCTATGAAAAATTTAACTATTACAATCCTGGCAGTATTCCTGGTGATAATACCCCCCCATATCTATGCCCAGGATACCGTTAAGGCTGTCATGGAAAATGTCGCTGAGGCCAGTTTCAGTGAAATTGAACGGCGAATGATTAAAAAATACAGAGGCGGACAGGGGCAAAACACAGACACAGACCAGGCCAGGACGGGTAAGGCAAAAAATAGCGGCAAGTCCATGCCCCCGGGACTGGCCAAGCGCGACTCATTACCACCGAGCCTGGCTGCGCAACTGGAACGCAATGGCACCCTGCCCCCGGGACTGGCAAAACGGGATTTGCCCGCGGATCTGGAACAACAGCTACCCCCCGTGCAGGAGGGGTATGAACGATCTATTCTGGAGGACATGACCGTCGTCCTGGTGGAGAAGGCCACAGGAAAGATTGCTGACATCATCGCTGATGCTGTATTGGGTAATGACGAAGTAGACAGGAGAAACTAGTTTGACAGAGCGGAAGATCAATAAATCAGAGGAAGAATGGAAACAGGCCCTTAGCCCGGAACAATATGCCATTTGCAGAGAGAAAGGCACAGAACGAGCCTTCACCGGTGAATATCATGATTGCAAGGACACTGGCATGTACCACTGTCGATGTTGTGGTGAACAATTATTCTCATCACAAACCAAGTACGATTCTGGATCGGGGTGGCCAAGTTTCTATCAGCCTGTTAACAAAGCATCAGTAGACACTGAATCCGACAACACCCTGGGCATGGCCAGAACGGAAGTCCTGTGTAATGCCTGCGGTTCACACCTTGGACATGTGTTTGAAGATGGCCCGCAACCCACCGGGCTACGCTACTGTATCAATTCCGCCTCGCTTAAACTGAAAAAGGAAGACTAAAAACCTTCCCCCTTCGCCAGTTTTAACCTGATTGTCATTCGACCATGCTATGCTATAAGAATGAGTGAGCAACTTTATCAAACATCAGGTTTAGCAGAGTTCCTGCTCAGGTTAGTAGTCTCTGCGTCATTGTGCACGACGGTTATTACAGGTACTTTATTACCCGTTCATCTCCTTGCGGACGAAACCATGACAAAGTCAAACATAGTCATTGCCCATCGTGGGGCCTCCGGGTATCTCCCGGAACATACCCTGCAGTCCAAGGCCCTGGCCTATGGCATGGGGGCAGACTTTATCGAACAGGATGTCGTGTTAACCAAAGATAAAGTGCCCGTTGTGATTCACGACCTTGAATTAAACGATGTATCAAATGTTAAACGGGTATTTCCTGACCGAGCCCGTCGAGATGGCAAGTTCTATGTCATCGACTTTGATTTATCTGAACTGAAACAATTGAATTTAACTGAGCGCACCCGGCAAAACGGGTCACCCAGGTACCCGGGACGATTTCCTCCCGGACGCTCGGAGTTCAAGATTGCCACCCTGGCAGAAGAGATTGAACTGATCCAGGGTTTAAATAAAAGCACAGGTAAGGACATTGGTATCTACACCGAACTGAAGTCACCTGCCTGGCATCGGGAACAGGGCTATGACCTCTCAGCAATTGTATTGAAGACCTTGTCTGAATATGGTTATAACGATGCCACTGACAATATTTACCTGCAGTGTTTTGATCACGCAGAACTGCAACGGGTACGTGATGATTTAAACAGTAAATTAAAATTGGTACAGCTTATCGGTGAAAATTCATGGGGCGAAGCGGATACCGACTATAACAACCTCAGGACACAAGCAGGCCTGAAAAAGATCGCAGAATACGCAAATGGAATTGGTCCAGCCATTGATCATATTATTCGCCATCGAAATGGGGAAATTCAGATTACCTCCCTGGTGAAAGACGCCCATGACCTGGGGATGGTCGTCCATCCTTATAGCCTCAGAAATGATAACCTGCCTGGGTATGTATCCGGTATTGATGAGATGCTGGATATACTATTTAATCGAGCGGGTGTTGACGGCGTGTTTACGGACTTCCCGGA
>JAURPG010000045.1 GCA_030835405.1 Gammaproteobacteria bacterium
AACTTTGCTCGGTAAAGCCCAGGTGTTTGCAGGCCTGACCGGTGGTTTTGCCCCGGCCGACCTCGATTTCAACTAAGCGTAGGAGTTTGATGATCTCTTCGGGTGAGTAGTGTTTTCTCGGCATGTTTGACCTCCTTAGTGATCCAGTTTAAGCGAGTTTCTAACTTAAAAACTGGTACCGTTTTAGGGGGGGAGGTCATGTCCTTGCCATGTGGTTTTATTTCATAAACCATTTTTCCAGATTGTAGATGGAAATTCATCCCGATTTTTTTCATACACGTATCCAGCAGGTTTTCCAGCTCAAGTTTAGACTCCTGTACCTGACGGTAATGAATTGCAATACTATGCCCTTTATCCTCAACGAACAGGTTTTTTCTTTTTTCAGCAAATTCTTTAATTGAGGTCTTTACCAGGGTGAATTCTCCATCCGGCATGGAATGAAGGTGTATTGCACCATGAACATCCCGCCTCTCAAGGCCGTGTTGACCAGCCATGGGAAATTTTACAGGCTTGAATAAGTGATCCAGATCCTGAGTAGGCCGGCCACTTATCAGGGCGATGGCATCCCCGACCTTGGCCTTCAGATCATCAAGAATGACCACCAGTTCCTTACTCACAGAAACCTGGTCTGGTCGTGGTGCAAAATCGATCAAGGTACCATCCACATCCAGGAACAATGCCCAGTCTCTTGAGAATTCTGGAACAAAACTTGAAACCGGCTGAAAATTCATATTCATGGTTCCTGTAATGCTTTGGACCCTTGAAGGGGTTGTGATATTTTTCTAATCTTCATCCCTGATAAATAATTCTTTAGGAAATATTCTCTTGATATTTTTTCCGACTTTTACGATTTCAAGTAACCCTAAGGATGCACGTCCTCTGAAAACCAATCATCTTCCAGTTGCACACCAATACCAGCTTCCATCGCTCTTTTATAAATGACAGCACCGGCGGCGGCAAACTGCAGCCCCATACCGATATTATTCACAAAACAGGTCACCTGCTCTGGATTATCACGGCCGGGTTCCTGGCCAGCGACCAGCTTTTTGATGTCGGGATATTGAAGAATGCCTTTTTCCCTGTCGTTGACCCACTCTTTATGCTTTGACTCATTAAATACATTGGGGGTACCCGGTAGGGTGTTATCGATATGCTTGCCCTGTGCCTGGGTATGGATAAACACCACGTCACACTTGTCCAATACTTCTGGACTCATTTCATAGGTCTTGATGCAACTGATATGCATGCCTGGCTTGATCCACTCGCTCTGCAGCACAGGGATCATGGCAGAGGTCGCAGACATAATGACATCGGCAGCTTCAACACATTCTTCTGGGGTATCGGCAACTTCAATGTCCGCTGTTGGATACAGGGATTTGACCTCAGCAACAAAATTTTCCCGGTTTTCCTTGCGTGTGCTGTAAACACGGACATTTTTAAAATCCCGTACCGCCATGGCCGCCATCAGTTGCGCTCCCGCCTGCCAACCACTGCCAATCAACGCCAGCTTGGAGACATCCTCACGGGCCAGGTGTTTCAGGGCAGTACCGTTTGCCGCCCCCACACGGATACGTTGCATGACCCCATCGGGAAACATGGCCAACAACTGGCCGGTTTCAGTACTGAACAGCATCACTAGTCCCACCCAACGACCATTGGCCAGGGGCTGTTTAACCCGGCGGATCTTTCCTTCAATTACAGGATGGGTAATGACATCGGAATTTAATCTCAGGGCCTGTATTCCCTCTGCCGGCCAGGTACCCCCCATATGCTTAAAGGCATAATAGGCCTCTGGCGTTGAATTGGGTGACAGGTTGTCATGGCGCAGGGAGAGTAATGCCTTGTCATTGGCATAATCTATATACAATCGCTCCAGGGCATCCAGACAATCCTCCATTGTCAATAATTGCCCAACTTCTTCATTGCTTAATACCAGCATTTGCCGTTCTCCTAGTTTGTTAATCCAATGTTTTGGTCCTGTCTCCAAGATTAATGTCTGGCATTTAAAAATACACCAGGGTTTTATAATATATCCAGCATATCTTTTTGGGGAAGGCAGTCCTGGTCACAAAATTTAATCAGATCCGAGTGTGAATCGCAGAACAGGATATCAAACACGAGCCTGTCCCCCCATATATTCCCCTGTGTATCATATTTGCTGAGAATACCAGCAAATCACCTACACCCGGTTGAAGCCTGCAGGACGATTTCAGTTCGTCAGAATTTTTCCTGCCATTTTTCTGCATCCGAGTATGGTATTCCTCGTCAGTGTCCCACCTGTTATGTGACCCGGGTATAACCTCAAGTCCGGGCTCTGATCTTAAGGGTATACGGAAATGTACCACGTTAAACTGTTTAATTGCTTTCTTCTGATACTCAACAGAATAATCATTATATTGTATGTCCCGGTGCCAGTAATTTTTCTGTTCCAGATTAAATGGATTAAAAAATAGTTGTGTATTCATAAACGCTGGTGAATCAGGGATGATTTCTTGCAAAATATCCAGAACCATCGATGTGGTAATAAATTTAAACAGGACCATTCTATCTTCATCTTCCAGGTATTTCGTTCCGGTAAGATAAGCACTGTTCACTGCACCGGCCCTATAGTGACTGACGTTATCTCCTCTCCATTTTTCATGGAAGCGCAAGATTACGTCCTCTAAATTTGACAACGCGGAGTTACCAAACCTGTCCTTGACCAGATAAAATCCGTTTTGCTTATAATCGGCAATCATTTCTGATCTGCAAATGATTCAAGGTCTTCACTGGCGATACGATAATACACCTTTATATCCAGCGGGGTTGCCCCAATGGCCTGATAGAACTCCAGTGCTGAGGGATTGGTCTTCTCTGCCGACCAGTCCATCCTGCTGCAATTATGGTCAAGGGCATAACGCGCAACGGCCTTCATCAGTGCCTGTCCTACACCCTTACCTCGATATTCTTCATCGACAAATAGTTCTTTCAGGTACAACTGCCCCTTGAGGTTGGGTGAGGGATACATGATTGAAAATGATGCCAAACCAATTCCAGTGTCACCCTCAAACGCCATCATGACTTTAACATCAGAATCTTCACCCAGGACATAGTCTCTTACATAAGCTGTTGTCTCACTATCATCGGGTATCTTGTCCACCTGGTAGTATTCCACGACACCCTGACATAGCTGGCAAAGTCTTTTAAAATCCCTGTCTTCATATAATCGTGTGACAATCATGATTCTATTCTATCTGAACACGGGTAGTGATACGCTCGCGGGTAAAGTCATCAACCAGGACATTGATCCGTATTGTCCATTCTCCCGGGATCAATATATTCATATTGTTAACCCGGTAAATACCGGCACCCGTCCTCCTCGCCATTTCAGATACCGGTTCTATTTCAGCTTCAGCGTGTAACCATTGGACCTCCACCTCCTGTGGTTCAAATAACTCTTCCAGCATAAAAAATTCCAGCTCTACTTCATTTCGACCTGTTCGCAATGGACTCATCGTCAAGTGGGTAATGAGGTCACTACTGTTAGTCAGGGTAACTGACCAATTATCATTCTCACCATATACTTCGTCCGGAGAGGTTGACGACAACACTGCGGTAACTGCGATAATTAAAAATAATATAAACGATTCAATACCAATGGAATGTCTTAACCTGGCAGTGGTAACTGGTTTCAAATCATCCAGTTCAGGGGTAAGGTACCACCGATTCATCAAGGCAATGGTCAATACTACAATGACAAGAAATATTTTTAATAACAACAGCAGGCCATATTGACTATTCACCAGGCTTGAGATGCTATTCACCTGGTGAAAGACCAGAATCAATGCACAAACCAGCAACCCTCCTACCAGGTATCTGGCCCGGTTAGAAAACGTCAATAACAACGCTTTTAGTCTTTGTGCATCTTCCGAAGTGGTGATGGAATACAAAATAAACATGGCTCCAAACCACACAGCGGCAACTAGCGCATGAATAATAAAAACAGGTTTAAACAAGATACCACTACTGGCAGCATGACCACTTGCGGCAAAGCTCAAGATCATAAGTACTGCCCCAAACAATCCCAGGTAGCGTCCGGTTGGAAAGTCCTGACCCAACAGGATGGATAACCAGATGCCGGTCAAACCACCAGCTAATAATCCCGTGCGCGAACCAAGGCTGGTTGATGCCGCTTGATACCATGTATCGATGGAGAAGATGGCTGATATTCCACCGCCATTGATCAACACTCCCCATAACCCCAGGCTTAATAGAGAGAAACCCAGGCCGAGTACGGATAGCCCTGCCAGCATACGAAGTCTTGTCGGTTCCTGCGAATTAACCCTGGTAAAGATGAATGGATATAACACCAACCCGATGCATGCCAGTATGATTGGCAATTGGATTATTTGAATGATTCTGATGAAAATACGAGTGCCTGGATCTGCCTCTGATATAGCTGGATCAGGAGGCGGCAGGTTACCAACGGAAAACCCGATACTGGAAGCAACCGGATGGGCATCCAGTGAAATGACCCTGACACTTAATATATATTGACCATCTGCTAATGGTTCTGTGGATGCGAACCGGACGATATTATTTTCAGTCTCGATATCACCTAACTCAACCTCTTCACCATTTTGGTCCAACAGTCTGATCCTGGCGGGTGATACCGGCTCATCATATCGGGCAGTAAATTCTTCAGGTGATACATCCAGGACATCAAGGTTTGCAGGTGTGATTTCCTGCAATTCAGCATGGGCAATAGCCCGACCACAAAAAAACAATAAAAAAAGTAATACCGGAAACAAACTCCGAGTACTGGCTTTACTCCTGAGACCAAAGTTCAATGCTGGTTTAACCCTCGGCTGGAATCAGTATGATGGATGGCGCTGGTGATTCGAGTTCATCCACTTCATCCTTGGCACCAGGGATATCAATCCATCGGTGAAATTCTCCATTCTCACATTCTTGTACGGTTCGAAAATATAATATTGTTGTTTCTGATGCTTCCGGCAATTCCATTCTGAATACAAACTCATCAAAAAATTTGTCCTCTAATGAACCACCTTTCCAGTGTATTTCCCGAACATCTTCTGTCACGGTTACCCCCCTGGATTGATAGGGTTTGTCCAGTTTTTCCTGTTTTGCTTCAAGTACCCAGCCTGGTTTTGGCATGGGCTTGGTACGTTTCACACCTTCTGGCAACCGGACCCGTACGGACACAGTTGGTGAGCCGTTACAACCATGGGTAATTCTAAGTACCGCCTTATGACTATTACCAGCAATTGCAGTGTCCTCTTCCAGTGAAGCGTGTGCATTTACATTTAGGGAGAAACAGGAAAAAATAACAAAGCAAAGCAAGTAAAATTTAATTGTGACCCTATTAATCATTGAAAACTCCAGACAACCAGCCAATACATATCTGTAAGATGTAATAT
>JAURPG010000046.1 GCA_030835405.1 Gammaproteobacteria bacterium
GACCTCGATTTCAACTAAGCGTAGGAGGTTGATGATCTCCTAGGGTGAGTAGTGTTTTCTCGGCATGTTTGACCTCCTTAGTGGTCCAGTTTAAGCGAGTTTCTAACTTAAAAACTGGTACCGTTTTAGGGGGGCAGGTCATTTTGTCCCACCCGCCGAGTTTTTCTATCATTTGATGATAGCCATTTACGGTAATGGCGAACCCATTAGGGACAGGAATACCCATGGGTATCAAACGACGATACATTTCACCTAACGAGGCATTCTTACCACCCACAAGCGGAATATCATCCAGGGATAACTCTTCAAACCATTTTATGAGGTGTGCTTGTTGTTTGTTATCTTTCATCATTTTAATAATTTTATCCGTAATCAAACTGACCAGTAATTAAAAATATCCTCTTTATCAACTATATTCCAAATTACATTGTAAAAATATATCGAAAAGATTGTTATTTATGTAGATCAATTGAAGTTCATGCAAACTTATAATTCGTCCTGACGAATTGCATATAGATACGCAATACACTATATACACCGGACAAAACACGCTGAAGTAATGGCCCAAAATTGAGCCGTGCCTGAAGTAAGAATATATCAATGTAAAATAATATAGCTTGTCATAGTGAATATTAGTCAATGAACGTTTATTTATTTACATCTAAATTTCTGCTAGGATTTATTCAAAATAAGGAGGGATTAAATGCCTGAAAAATCTGGGGATGAAGACAGGGGGTTAGAATTTTTTCGTGCGTCAGATGAGAAAAAATTCCAACTAAGTCGGCGCCAACTGCTCGCTGGCAGCGGTGCCGTCATAAGCTGGGCAGCAAGCCGCGCGGCTCTTGCCCAGGAATTCAGCCGCCAGAATCTATTTCCGCAACCGACACCCGATACTTATGTAAACAATAATACCGATACTCCCTGGGCACAGGCCGGTGCTGGCCCGACCGAGCTTGGACACAGATCACCATTCGTTGATCTCAAGCGTATTATTGAGATCAGCGGCACACGGATCTATGCCACCGGTTCAAGTACTGATTGGTCAAAGATTATCGGCACCGTCACCCCGTCTGACCTTTGCTTCGAGCGGCACCATGCAGGTATCCCACTGATCGATCCGGAGAAATACAGACTACTGGTACATGGCATGGTGGAACGCCCCATGGTGTTCACCTTGGAAGACATTATGCGACTTGGCGCGGAAAAGCACTTTTTCTACTGGGAGTGCCAGGGCAACGGCGAAGAACCGGAGAATGGCAAGGTGAAAGAAGACCAGACAATCCTCGATTCCCTCGGCCGTTCCAGCGCCTGTGAATGGGTGGGTGTGCCGTTGCGTACGGTCATGGAGATGGTGAACGTAAAACCTGAATCCACCTGGGCACTGGTGGAATCGTACGATGGTGCAGGATTGGCCCGCACTATTGATATTGACAAGCTCTGGAACAATGCCTACCTGATGTATGGACAAAATGGTGAACCGGTACGGCCTGAGAACGGATACCCTGTGCGTCTGTTACTCCCCGGTTATGAGGGCAATACCAGCAATAAATGGATAAGGCGAATACAGTTTTCCAACAAAATGTTCCAGATGCGCGAAGAGACCTCGCGTTACGCGGACCACCTGGATGATGGCACAACACTTCAATATTCGGTCCAATGCGGTGTACGCTCACATATCATCAACCCATCAGGCGGCATGAATCTGGCAGATGCCCCGCCTCCCCGTGAACTACGCGGCATGGCCTATTCAGGTTACGGCAAGATCGCGGGGGTTGAAATCAGTACCGATGGAGGCGCCACATGGCACCTGGCCCGCCTACACGATCCTGTGGTGCCAAAAATGGCTACCATGTTCACCTTCCCGTGGACCTGGAAAGGCGAAGAAATTAAATTGACCAGCCGTGCCTGGGATGACCAAGGCTTTAAGCAACCCACCCATGAATGGCTGGCAAAATACTCACCACAGGGTGCTTCTTATAATGGAATTGAAACGTGGAAGGTCCATAGCAGCGGGAGGGTTACTCATGTTTGGTCTTAGATCACAGTCACTTCCATTGATACTGTTTATTGTAGTCATTGGTAGTTTCGCTAATGTTGCTGCACAACAAAATAACACATCAGAATTTCAACCCATAGGTAGAGGTGCCACAGACGCCGAGATCGCAGACTGGGACATTGATATCGAACCTGACGGTGCCGGCCTGCCCAAAGGTTCAGGGACAGTCGCCAGGGGCGGGGAAATCTATGATGCAAAATGCGCCAACTGTCATGGACCAACAGGGAGTGAAAATCCGGGCGACACCGCCATCGTCCCGAATATCGCAAACCGCTACTGCTGTGCCACAACATTATATGATTATATTAACCGTGCCATGCCGTACTACGCATCACAATCCCTCAGGCCAGAAGAAATTTATAGCCTGGTGGCGCTACTGCTTAATTTGAATGACATTGTGCCAGAAAATTTTGTGGCTAACGCATCAACGGTTCCGGCGGTGACCATGCCCCAGGCTGCAAACTACGGTATAAACCCATGGACATCGGATGTCATCCGTCAACCTGGCTATCCCTGGTCCCACGATAATCCGTAGATATAGTTTATTTGGTTACTTTATAAAGGGAGCATCGCTCCCTTTTTATATGGCGGTGGCTGTAGTCTGCCTCTATCCTCTCTTCCCCCAAAGATACTCGACCACTCCGAGAAGCCCAGGTTAGTGGTAATGATGATGCTGGTCTTTTCATAGAATTTACTGAGCAAATGAAACAACAAGGCCCCACCTGCCTGGCTGAACGGTAGGTATCTCAACTCATCCAGGATCACGAGGTCCGTATGCATCAAGCGGTTGGCCAGATGGCCGGGTTTGCCCTGTTGCTTTTCCTGCTCTAAGGCATTGACCAATTCAATGATGGACAAAAAGCGTACTCTGAAACGGTGGTGCTGGATGGCCTGGATCCCGATGGCACTCGCCAGGTGGGTCTTGCCGGTACCCAGCCCACCCACCAACACCACGTTCTGGGCATCCTCCAGAAACTCACAGCGGTGTAAGGCAGTTCAGGACATGCTGCTTGGAAGGCTGGCCAGCCTCCAGTGCCATCGCCACGGCCCGCTCCACCTGCGCTTCATCATGTAATAACACCAACGCGAGGATATCCACCATTTCCCGGTCACCACCGGGGTACTTGAGTAGCACTCGCTGCAATGCCTTAAAACTGTCCGACAGGTCCAAAAAGGGCCGCCATTACACAAAGCCCTGGGTTTGCGTTGCACCACCGACAGGTAATGCCGCCAGTCATAGACAGTCTTCCCACAGGAGTTATAGTCCCGGGTGAAGATCCGATTATGTTCGGCAATGACCCTGACTTCTGCCACGATGATCAGCCGGTCGGCATACACCCGAAGACTCACTGGCCGATTGGCAAAGCTGGCCGGGTCACTGTACCGGTTGTGTTCAAAGGTAATGAGACAGGTCGACGATACCCGTTTGCTGTGCTCCACAAAGCCGTCAAACTTGAACGGCACCGGCATCAACTGGTCCTGCTCTGCTTCCCAACAGGTCTAAATGGTCTGCGTCTTGTCCTCGGGATGCTTCATCGTCTGCCACAATGACTGGCAACGGGCCAACAGCCAATCGTTCAAGTCTTCCAGGGAGGTAAAAGCCGGTGCACCCTGCCAGATCAGATGGCGGGCATCGCGCACCCCTTTTTCCACCTGGCCCTTCTCCCAGCCTGCCACCGGGTTACAGAACTCGGCTTCAAACAGGTAATGACTCACCATCGCCTGGAAACGCTTGTTCACCAACCGCGCCTTGCCCCGGCCCACCTTGTCCACCGCCGTCTTCATGTTGTTGTAGATCCCGCGCTCGGGTATCCCACCCAGGGCACGTAACCCATGGTAATGCGCATCGAACAGCATCTCATGACTTTGCAAAAGGTACGCACGCAGGATAAACGCCCGGCTGTAACTTAACCGTAGGTGAGCCACCTGCAACTTGGTCCTGACCCCGTTGATCATCGCCCAGTCCTCACTCCAGTCGAACTGAAACGCCTCGCCGGGGGCAAAGCTTAAGGTGATAAAGGTATTTTTACTTGCGGTACGTTTCGCCTCTTGCTGCGCATCCCGCCAGCGCCGGGCAAAAACCGCCACCCGGTCATAGGAGCCGGTAAAACCCAGTTGCACCAGACCATGGTATAGCTGCTTGATGCTGCGCCGTTGATTGCGGTGCCGTTTGGCCTCCCAAAACAACCAGCTGGTCAGGGTCTGCTCATAATCATCCAGCTTCCTGGGGGTCTTGCGTTTGGGGTATTTAGGCTCCGCTACCTGGTTGGCCAGGTACTTGCGAACCGTGTTCCGGGACAACCCGGTGCGCCGGGCAATCTCCCGGATGGGGATCTCGTCGCGGTGATGCCAGCGCCGAATTACACTTAATTAATGCCACGTCTATCACTCCTCTTGTCTCCTGCATTAGTTTTCTGCAGGATAGGGTTTATACATGGGTCAAAATTCGATGCAAATTAGGGGGCTAAGTGGGTCAATTTTCGGTGCAATTCAACATCCTATAAACTGATACTATTTAGTGGAAGCATTTCAGAGACCTCAAAATAATAGAAGAAAATACTATAGAACAATAAACAATTTATGCAGATTTTTTCTACAATCCAATTAAGTGGCTAGAATCCACTTTCTTTTCTGAGCTGACTGATAACCAAACGAAGAAATCGAATAAAAAAACTCTCTTTGCTGGCATTAATCTTGATAATTCCTCGCACGACTCGGTCCGGAACATAAACCTCCCCTGAAGGCCTAAGAAATGCTCTATATATGCCTTTTACAGGTAAAAGTCTCCCATCTGACTGTTTTCTGACAGGAACCTCACCACCATAAAATGATGCATGATAGGGTGAATCTACTGTTACGAGCCCAATCAATTCAATATCAGAAACTTCAACTTTAAAATCAGACCAATGACCACGGTCTGGATAAAATTTTCCTTTTTGATTCGGTGATAAACGTTGTATTGAATCCTCGTATACATAACCTGTAATTTCAGGTACTTCATTATCAACAATAGCAAAAAGTACGACTCCATCTGATATCCAGTTACCTGAATCTATACCATCCCTGCTATCCACTATAACCCCATGATGAGGCGCCCTGATAACAAGCTTTTCAATTTCTGCGTTAAGACTCTGGAGTAACTGATATTGAGATTCCAATTCTGCTGAAATTACCATGGCATCTGAACGTTGCACAGGATCAAACCCAAGAGAACTTCGCCGCTGTTTTAACTCTTCATATTTCATCATGGTTAATGCATGTTCCTGCATCAGTTCCGGGGCATCCATTTCCACTAAAATCTGTCCTTCTTCAACATAACTTCCATTCTTTACGTGTATATTTTTTATTCTACCCGCAACTGGATTGTAGATTTCTGAATATGCATGGTGATATGTTGCTGGAATAGTTACAGTTCTGCTCCATGGAATTAATCCAAGAAATATAAATAACACTATTACAGTAATTGTTCTTACAGTATTGAAATACAATTTCAACTCATCTCTTAACTTCCACCATTCACGTATTTCTCGTGATATAGGCATGATAATAAAATAAATAATTTCCGCTGCAAAAAGGATAATTCCTGCCAGTTTAAAGAAAAAATTATAAACGAGTATAGCGATACCAAGAAACAACAAAAACCGATAAATCCAGACACATATTGCAAATATTATTAGTTTAATTCTAATGGGTTCAGGTGGTAGTCTACCTGTTCCAAAGAGACACTCTCTCAACCACCATTTTGCAAGAGCGAAAGATCTAAATTCAAGGTTTGGAATATTGATATAATCCGAAAAAAAATAATAACCATCAAATCTCATAAGTGGATTAATATTAACCAACAAACTGGCAAGCCATGTAGTTGATGCCAGAAAAAACACAATACTGCGTAATATTCCATCCTGCATGAAATTCCATAAAAAAAGGCAAATAATTGCAACAGCAATTTCTACAGTAATCCCTGATGCAGAAATCATCATTCTTTTCTTTCGCGATGATAACTTCCATGCATCACTGGTATCGGTGTAAAGAACTGGCCAGCCCACAAGAAACGCGACACCAATAACAGGAACATGACAGCCAAATGACTTTGCAACATACGCATGGCCTAGTTCATGTATAACCTTGATAAATATTAAGGTCAAAGCTGCTGCAATTATTCCTTCAAAACTATAAAAATGAAGAAATGTTTTAAAAAACACATCCACCTGTTGCAATACCAGAAATAATGAAACAAATAACAGCACACTCAACAGGACCAAAATATTTCTTGAACCCAGCCAACGCACATATGGCAGAGTTTTCGTCAGGAACCTATCCGGATTCCACAAAGGTACACGAATAAAAAGATAACTTCTTGCAAGCATTGATAACCAGCCATTTTGTCCCCTGTTTTTCGCAACCTGTTTTTGATACAAATTCTGTTGATCTATATCACCAAGGACGAGGTTATTGCGCCGTAGAAATTCAAACATTTCTACCAGCTCATCCATATTTACTGAACGACCCAAATGTCTGGATACATCATCTACCAAAGATTCTGAGTACTGGATAGAGCTTAAGATTTGTAATAATTCAATTTCATGTTGGCCAAGATGGAAATAACGATTGGCCAGGGGATCATGCAGAATCCAGATGGCTATACCGTCTACGTCTGGCTCTGATGGATATACAGCTAGGTCCTGTCTAAGAATAGGCGGATGAATTGTGGCCATAGAGGTCTGAGAAAGCTATATTCCCAACCATTGACGGGAAGCTGCATACGGTCTTCTAAACAGATAGTAAAAAAGCGAGACCCTGTTACCTGTGATTCTTGCAACACCTCGCCATCCGATCCTGGGGACACCTTCCATACTGTTAAGATCTGCCCTTCCCCTGAATGCCAGAATTCCTTCAGGATTCACCTCAGCCTGATAATTAATATACCTAAGTGTTGCAGAGAAACCCTTTTCAGGCTGTACGTTCAAAAACAGATTTACCTCCGCGTTTTCAGGCAACTGTAAACTTTCATTTACAGGAAGCCAAAATTCTATTTCAGGAGATTCAGGATGGGCGAGTACAAGGATCTTTTCCCCAATTTTTACGGGTTTCCCACGTAATTCCTGAGCATCATTGAAGATTGCAATACCTTTTTGCTCAGCTGTTACACTAATTCTATCCTGTAACGATTTGACATAAGTTACTTCCGTTTCCCTCTGCTGTATCCTTGACTTGAGAATAGATAATTGCGAGGACGCTTTTCTATCTGAGACAGCCGCTTGTTCTGCCTGACGATATTCTGCATTAGCTATTTTAAGCTCCTGTCTGGCAACGTCGAGTCTCGCTAGTAAACGGGTGTTATCCAGATCAAACAACAGGTCACCCTTATTAACTTCCTGGTTAGGTAGCACATGTAAATTATCTATCACTCCATCCATTCGTGAGCGTATGATCACAGGGTCCTTGGGAACAACTTCCGCCGGGGCCAGCACAGAGATTGAAACCGGGATCGTCAATACCAATACTAGTATCGTTAATGAAACCAGCCACAATCGGATCCTGCAATTACTGAAACGATCAAGTAGATTTACCTTTCGGATTTTCAGGTAATCAATTGTATGTGCGATAAATTCTGATAAAAATTCCAGTAGAGACAATTCTGCTGCCTGCCAGCTGGTGTCCCTGGCCAACAATAAGCCTCCAGTTATTTGACTGTCAGACGTAACAAGAGGTAACCATATAACATCTGCTGGCAAATACTCTTTCCAGTCTGCTGCTATTTCTTCTAAAAAAATATCAGGGTGCAAGACCTGGTATTTTTCCTGCAAGTTATCCACCATGTAGGCACAAATACGGTTCACCCATACTGTAAAGGAGGCGGACTTGACTGGCTCGGGAATACCGGAAATCGCCTCAACTTTTCCAGACGTTCCTTTCTTTAACCATAATACAGCAGTGCGATTGGGTACAAGTTTACCAATATCATTTACGAGTATCCTGCCGAGTTCAGAAACAGAAGTGGATTTCTGTAATTTACGTTGAAATAAAAGGATCTCTGCTATTTTTTCCAACTGTACCGGAATTGCGTTATTTGTAGCCATTTGAAAACCACATCTTATTTTCTATTCAGAAATATGACTTCACCGCTCATCCCGGGCATTAACTTATCTACATCATTTAATATGGTACCTACTACCCTGATAGTCTGACTTACAGGATCTACTGTTCCAACAAATCTGTCCACTTTTGCACTTATCTTCTGGTTGGTCTCGTCTAGTTGCATCTGGAATTCTGTATCAATCAATGTGGATTTTAACCAGGTAGATGGAACAACCATCTCCACTTCCAAGCTATCCGGATCAACAATCTCAAGTAATGGGTCCCCTTTATTCACATATTGATATGCCTGAGCATGTTTCGTAATGACCGTACCTGAAAATGGTGCTGCTACCACACATTCATCAAGAACTACTTCTATCCGCTTGACCTCTACCTCTGCTATATCCAGCTCTGACTTACTCAATTGCAACTCCAGACTACTGATGTTATCCAGTTGCTGGAGTTTCTCATTAACCTGTACCTGCGCTTTTGCTGATGCCATCCTGGCCCTGGCAATTTCCCGATTTGCCTCATCTATTCTGCAGTCTATCTTAACGAGAGTTTGTCCTTTCCTGACTACATCACTCTGGACAATATCAAATTGGCTTATGTTACCAGATATACCTGCTGAAAGGATGGTATATATTCTGGGCCGTAATTGTCCACGGGTTTGCATGTGTGAAGCTTGGCCCAGATTATTTATGACTTTCTCATCATCAGGAATGTCTTCCTGTGCTTTAGATATAAGCGGGGCAATTAACAGGAATATTATCAGATAGAGTCGAACCATATTTTTTTTCTAATTGGTAAACACCACATTCTGGTTATCTGGAACAGTAATCTTATAAGGTTGTAACTGTATATATTCTGCTAAACGAATATGTTGCTCCTCATTAATACTTCTCTGAGATGGTAAAACTGGTTTATCAGTAACTGACTCCCAGACAGGACCTGAGAGTCGCAAACGCATGAAGCGTGCTGAATTTCCAATTCTAAAGTAAACTTCATCATTTTCCCTGTTTATCGGTTGCAGTACAGGATTTTCTACTATTGATATCCACTCACTACTGGACGTTTCTTCCTGCCTTAATCCAAGTTTAAATCCATCCCAGTCTGAAACGTTATCTTCCAGTATATGCGTGAGATCTTCTATTCCCATATTCAGATAATCATCAGGGACCGGATTCAGACCGAGGCTCTGAACAAAGATACCAAATGCATCCTGTGCCTCTGCGTAGGTAAGCATATGTTCAAGACTGGAACGAAAGGCCCTGATATCATTCTGAATACGGTTTACACCACTGGTTGCATCGACATTACGGGCACCCCTGGTCAATTCCGAGATCTCCTGGTCCACTTCACTTAACTGCCTTGCGCGCCTTAGACGTTTTACAGTGTTCTGGTAGTTTTGCCATGATAAGTGCAATCTGGTAACCACAGCCATATTGATGGCCAGTCTTCTTGCTTTTACCAGCTCTTCCCTAACATTATTGTAATCCCGGATTTGATCTATAAAAAATAACTGCATTAAATTTTCAGATATACGGATACCGGCCTCACCCCAGACATTATTTACGAGAAAACTGTTGCTGTCATAATTCTGTCCGTATGAAAACTCTATCCCGGGCAATAATCTAAGCAGGGACTTCCTGGATTCAAGACTTTCAATTCTCGCTGCGTACGCCTGCGAGATATACTCAGATGAATTCATCAGAGCGGTAATCTCCATTGCATCAATATTCTCCGAGATATCGGGAATAACCGTTACTTCCTCCGGTACAACCAAGTCTAAATGGCTGCCAGGCGGCACATTTATTAATGTTGCCAGTTCTACCTGTGCAGCATTAATCCTGTCCTGCATCTGTTCCAGTTGCTGCATAATCTCCAGCAGTGCACGTATATCATTCAGGACATTAATCGGTGCACGTAACTGTTCTTTCCTGACTGTTTCCAGGTCCGCCAAGCTGGTTTTAACCCTATCCAGAATGGCATTAGTATCATCAGAAAATTGCTGCATCACCGCTGCCCGCCAGAATGCACCTCTTACCTGTTGCAGTAGGTTTAACATGATGCCGGTTCTGGCCTGCCTGGATATCTGATACCTGTCGACATTTTGTTTCGCCTGTAGATAACTTACCCCAAAATCCAGTAAATTCCATGACGTCCTGATATCAGCAATTTCATGGGATGTATCCTGTGATGTGGAAGGTTCAAGTGATTGCCTGCCAGTTATTAAGGAAAGACTACTGGAACCATACACACGGTCCCTATCCAGATATCCTGCTGACATGGCTAATAATGGCATCATTTCAAGTTTTGCCGATTTAATATCTTTCAATGCCAGTGCCTCTTCCATAAGTTTTATCCGGTTTTCAAGGTTATATTTCAACGCCCTCGCCATAGCCTCTGAAAGTGTCAATGGTCGAGTAATCGGCTCCTGTGTAATGTACATAATTTCTCTGTCATATTTTGCCAATTCCAAAATTTCACTCTCTGGCAAAACCTCTTGCCGCATGGCGCAGCCATAGGAAGTTAACATGCATACAATAATCGTTGTTATTAGTAATTTAATTTTCATTTCCAATTAACTAGTCTTATTTAAAATTTTATATTTGATAAATATTTTTTCTCAAACTTTTTCGGAGAAAAATTCCAGCATGCTTTTTACCAGGTTTGATTTACTCGTCTGATATAAATGTATTCCTGCATTTTGTATCTGTTGAGACAATCCTGCCATGCTGTTGCCAACAAATTTTTGCGTGGTAGAAAGCTTAGCGTCCCCCTGAGTATCAGCAGGGCTTTCAGATATATAATCCAGCAAAATGTTCTGTACCTTCATCAGATCACTATCATACACATCAGCAGTCTCTCCATTCTGTTCCTCTACAGTTTCTTCTTCTGCATCCGGTTCATTCTCAGTTGTTCCTGCATCATCAGTCCCATCTATATTACCAGTATTTCCTTCTGAACCTATCACCTCTATATCATCATCTTCCTCTACAGAGACGTTTTCAGAAAAATTAATCTGAAAACTTGCATTGGATTCATTACCCTTGGAATCACTTGCCATGACCTTTATCAGTATGCTGTCTACCCCTGATTGCCGCGCCAGATCGGCATTAATTAGAAATACTGCATTCTCACTGTTAAATTCCACATAAGAGGGTAAAGAGCTCCCATCTATCAGGGACGCCTGGTATATGAGAGATTCTGATGGATCTGAATGCTGGAATTTTCCATCACCCACTGAATATCTGACTATACCCTGTGTTACAAATTGATCATTTAGTTCAGCCGTGATGGATATAGGATTATTTTCAAAAATATAACCCGGAGTAAAGCTAGTATGACTCGTTGTAAATATTGAATCGCTTGGTCTGCTTGTTAACGTCACAAATGATGTAGTCCCTGGTCCTGAATCACCGACAGATATGGTGGTTATAATCGTACTACCGCGATTTTCACCTGTAACGACCATATTCGTAACAGGGACAGATGGTGTGTTCCTGTTAACCGGCTGAGTATTTTCATCAGGTCCCTCTGAAGGCGGTATTACTGGGTCATCTGGTAACAGTTCATAAGGTTCAAAAATAGTTGTGACTGCCTGTGACTGGCTTATGGCTACCGTACCACTATCGACGGTGGGTGTACTTAAATTAGCAACAATTGTTTCTGATCCTTCGACATCCGTATCATTGATTGCAGCCATGGTGAAACTGAATGTTCCTGCACCTCTGCCACCATTAAAACCTGAGTCAAATGTCAGTGTCTGTGTGCCATTATCATATGAAACACCAACCGTGGAAGCCGCCGCATTCGTTAAAGCCGTAATAAAGTTCTGATAATCTGTTCCAGATGTGGCAGATCCTGCAGGGGTAATTACGACACTACTCGTATTTATCCCCGTAAGTGGCGCATTACCCGACAGGATTACTGAAAAGATCGCCGTCTCCTCTGTATCTTCACTGATTGTCAACGTTGATACGATTGCATAATCGATATCTGCATCTTGTTCCAGAATACTGGTAGTGGTTGCAGGTAGTATTATCGTTGCAGAACCGTTATCAATAGTCGCTGCACTTAGCGTTGCGATTATCGTCTCGGTTCCCTCCACATCTGTATCATCTATTGCATCAAGGGTAAAACTGAAAGTTCCAGTCCCCGACCCTCCGTTAAACGTAGAGTCGAATGTCAGTTCATGTGCTGTATTATCAAACGTTACCCCCGTTGTCACAGCCGCCTGATTTTCAATCGCAGTCACAAATGAGTCATAGTCAGTCCCCGATGTGCCTGTTCCCGACTGAGATATCACCACACTACTGGTATTGGTCCCCGTCAGGGAGTCTCCACCAAGGGTAATAGTAAAAGTTGCAGTATCAGTAGTTTCTTCAGACACAGTTGCAGTCGAACTAATGCTATAGGTGAGATTAGCATCGAGTTCGATAATATTCGTTGTTGACTGTGGTGTAATGATACTGACAGTACCGCTGCTTATGGTTGCCCCACTCAATGTTCCCACTATCGTTTCAATACCTTCAACATCCTGATCATCTATCGCATCCATACTGAATGTAAAACTACCAGCGCCTGAATTACCATTAAAACTTGAATCGAATGTCAACGTTCGGGCACTGCTATTAAAACTGATACCAGTTGTCAGTGCAGCGGCAGTTGAAACCGCATCCAGGAAGTTTTCATAATCCACACCACTGGTTGCCGAACCAGAAGGCGTGATCACCACAGTACTTATGTTCCCTCCGGATAGCGCCCCTCCTCCAAGGACAATAGTAAATATTGTCGTTTCACCAAGTTCTTCACTGATGCTACTGGTTGACGAAATTGCATAGGTCATACCTGCATCCAGTTCAGTAATCGTCGTTGTTGCGGATGTCGTACCTATCGTTGCCCCACCACTATCTATAACAGGATTACTCAGTGTAGCTATGATAGATTCAGATCCCTCTACATGATTATCATCTATAGCACTGACAGTAAAAGTTAATGACCCAGTTCCCGTTCCACCATTGAAATCCTCTGTAAAAGTCAGGGTATTACCGGACAGCGTGACACCAGCGGTTGCTGCAACCTTATTGCCCAAGGCTGTCATAAAACTACTGTAATCAACACCACTGCTGGACGACCCGGTAAGGGTAATATCTATACTACTAGTATTTCCGCTAACCAGCGCATCGCCGCCAAGAGTCAGAGTAAAGGTCGCAGTCTCTTCCGCTTCTTCACTTATAGTCGTCGTTGACGAAATTGAATAAGTAACTCCGGCATCAATATCTGTAATCGTCGTTGTTGCCGAAGCTATCGTGATCCCGGCCGTACCATTGGCCACCGTCGCATTGCTCAATGTTCCTGTTATCGTCTCACCATCATCCGGCACATCATCGTCTACCGCCGTCAATGAAAATGTGAAGATGCTGCCAGCAAAGTTTTCATCAAAACTCAACACGCCTGTCGAACTATTGAAACTGACTCCCGCCGTAACGTCTGCCACCGCCTGTACTGCTGCCGCCATGGTCAAACCGTAGTCCGTACCCCCACCTGTGGCCGTCCCCGTACCCGGCCGCCGTATCAATGAAATTCACCCCGCGATCGATGGCCTCGTGCAGGGCCCGGAGAGAGTCCTGGTCCTCCTGTTTTCCCCACCAGCTGCCCCCAATGGCCC
>JAURPG010000047.1 GCA_030835405.1 Gammaproteobacteria bacterium
AGTTTGATGATCTCTTCGGGTGAGTAGTGTTTTCTCGGCATGTTTGACCTCCTTAGTGGTCCAGTTTAAGCGAGTTTCTAACTTAAAGACTGGTACCGTTTTAGGGGGGCAGGTCACAGTTGACTCCCTGGGAAGCAATGGTGCAGTCAGCATGAGTTTGATTGAAAGCAACAGTACGACTTATGTAAAAGGCTTTGTCTCGGATGATGGCAACAATATGGTTTTACGGATTTATGAAGAAGGCACCACTGAGCGCCTAATCGGTATAATTCTTGCCGTAAAGCAGTAAAATTACTCTGATTTACAAAAAAGGCCGGCTCTATACCGGCCTTTTTTTTAACCTTGAATAAAGGTTACTGACATTGTCCAAAACAGTAGTGCACGCTTGCATCCGGGTGGTATGAAATGGATGGTATATATCCCGGATCATTCACTAGCTGCGTAGCCCGCTGTTCCGTTGAGATCACACCATTGACATAAATTTTTCCCTGAGCGTCAATATAAACATCAACCCCCTGCCGGTTGTCCTTCATAAACATAAAATAGGAAATGACCGATGCCACAACCAGTACCAGTAAAAATGACAATACGATTGAAATAAGCATTCTCATGCTATTTTCCGGCCTTATTTAATAGGTTTTGATGAACGTTAGTCACTGATATTCCTGAAATTTTAACCCTGGTCTCTGTATCTATCATAAAAGATGATCTGTATCATCCTGCTGAGAAAATTACTTTGTAAAATTATATAGTGTAATAGTGCGCTGTACATTTTAATTATCGTACGTATCTGTTGTTAGGGAGGGGTGGGTTATGTTTGAAGCAGCTGAATTAGGCAGAAAATTATCCAAACAGGAATTCGACCAGATAGAACCAGATCTGCATACTGCACTACTCGCTGCCCAGCGATCATTACGTGAAACCGATATACCCGTGATACTTATCGTCTCAGGTGTGGAAGGGGCAGGAAAAGGGGAAGTCGTAAACCGCCTGAATAAATGGCTGGATACCCGCGGGATTATGACCACCGCTTTCTGGGACGAGAGTGATGAAGAACGTGAACGGCCTGCCTATTGGCGGTTCTGGCGTCGTCTGCCTCCAAAAGGGAACATAGGTATCATGTTCGGCTCATGGTACATCCTCCCTATTATCGATTTTGTATTTGGTCGAATTGATGACGCAGAATATGAAAAGCGCCTGCAGCGGATATGGAATTTCGAACACATGCTATCCGAAGACGGTGCATTAATCATAAAATTCTGGTTTCACCTGTCAGAAAAGAACCAACGGAAAAAACTGGAAAAAGAAAACAAGGATCATAAATACACACCCATATTGAAAAAATTCTCAAAACACTATAAGGATTTTGCAAAAACATCGGAATATGCCATCAGAATGACAGATCAGGGGGGCAGTCCCTGGCATATTATTGAGGCCGATGACAAACTATATCGAGATATCACAATAGGTAAAATTATCCATGATGCATTGGTGACAAGAATTCAGAAACAGAGTGATAAACCATCTGACTTGACAGTAAATGAAGAGAGTATTATTTCAAAAATCTGCAAAGATCTTACAGTGCTCGATGGTGTCGATATCAATAAAAAAACCACTGAAAAAAATTACGAAAAACAACTGAAGAAATACCAGAAAAAATTAAATGCCCTGTCCTGGGAGGCACGAAAGCAAAACCGATCCACGATTGCCATGTTCGAAGGCTGGGATGCTGCCGGAAAAGGCGGCGCCATTCGCCGGATGACCGCATGTATAGATGCCAGGCTATATAAAACCATTTCAGTAGCAGCCCCAACGGATGAAGAAAAGGCCCAGCATTATTTATGGCGCTTCTGGCGACATATTCCAAGGGCCGGTTATGTCACTATATACGACCGGTCATGGTATGGGCGTGTCCTGGTTGAAAGGGTAGAGGGTTTTGCCCATCCCATCGAATGGAACCGCGCCTACCAGGAAATAAACGAATTTGAAGAACAACTGGTTGAAAGTGGCATCATCCTGTGTAAATTCTGGATCCATATTACCAAGGATGAGCAACTCAGGCGTTTCAAGGAAAGAGAAAAGACCCCCTGGAAGGTGCATAAAATTACCGACGAAGACTGGCGCAACCGGGATAAATGGGATAATTACAAACATGCTATAAATGACATGGTGATTCATACCAGTACAGAGTATGCCCCCTGGTCGCTAATACCGGGCAATGATAAACGTGTGGCCCGCGTGGAGGTGCTTAAAACAGTCTGTGATACCCTGGAAGCATCACTGGATACTTAATATTATTTTTTTATGCATTTAAAACTGACGGAGGCCTCGGGATCTTTCTCCGGGAGACCACCAAAGCATATGGTCCCCTCGCCGTTAAGAAATAATTCTTCACGCCGTAACCGGTCTATCTTTCAATCTGCATAGACTATGGCCGAACCATTAGTACTGACGTCTTTTAAATAAAAACTGCCATGCTTATATGTGATTTCTGCATGCAGCCTGGAGGTAAATTTCCCGTCCACGCTCAGATTATTTTCCTGACTTCTTCCTATCGTACAATGCGGATGGTCTGCATCAAGACGAAGATCCTGCCTCTTGTAATTCAGCATCAATATACTTATCTGCGGCTCTTCTTTCTTTGCACTTCCCACAGGTTCGAACTTTGTTACCTCATCACTCTCTTCCCAGGGCATGGTATAGACTTTGAGTTTACCTACATAGGCTTCAGCCTCCAGGGTATCAATCAAGTGGGAGTTCTCCTGCATATCTTCAGGTAAAATATGAACGCTTTGCTCACTGGTGAGTATTTCATCTGCCTTTGCCAGACCAATGATCTGTTGAGCGGTTACAGGCGCATCCCCGATTATCTCGGAACCTCGAAAGCCTATCTCACCATAATGCCAACCTATCTTGACATGCATTTCACCAATCTCAAATATGCCGTCCTCACTGGCTTCCTGCAATGTCTCATGTATTTCTATAGCGGAAATGGCAGCCATGACAGGATTAATAAACGAACACATGGCCATCACCAATAGTCTTGATAAGTTTGCCATCATGTTGTGTGATGATATCAACAATCATATCAATGCATTTTTTAATATCACGCCTGGCGATTGTATCGCCGTATTTTTCATAGATTTTGGTACTACCAGAAACATCGGCATACAAAATGGCCAGCTTTTGAATTGTTTCTTCCATCACCAAGACTATTTACCTTTATGACTACGAAAAACTTGATTAATTACCATCACCATAAGAAGCTATAATATATGCCGCGGTATTCTTATCCATTATTGATTTATTACTTGTCTTCATCCCTGGCAATTATTTTAATGGTGTTAATTATAACCGGTTCTACCGGCACGTCTTCCCAGCCGTCTACTTTAGCAGTTTCAACTTCTCCTATGGCATCTGCAACGTCTATTCCCTCCGTTATCATGCCAAATACGGTATATCCATAATCAGCAAAGGTACGGGCCCGGTGATTAAGGGTTGTATTATCTGCTAAATTTATAAAAAACTGGGAATCCGCCGAATGCGGATCGGACATCCGCGCCATTGCAATGGTACCTCTGTCATTCTTCAGCCCGTTGGTTGCCTCACTCCGGACCGGTGACATGGTATCTTTCATCAGAAAATCTGCGTCATAACCACCAGATTGGATAATAAAGTCATCAATGACACGATGAAAAATCAAACCGTCGTAATATCCAATCTCTATGTAATTTAAAAAATTCTTGACCGTTCTGGGTGCCTTGTCTGGATACAGTTGGAGTTGAATATTGCCCATGGTGGTGTTCAATTCGACTATGGTCTGTGCCGCTAAATTGGCTTGTGCCAGATTAAATAAAAGCAAAACAAAAAAAAGTTTTTTCATATTCGCAAATCGGTTCCAATGTTATTATTTTTGCATTAATCCTCTGATTCGTATGGCGTCTTTCTTGTCCATCTTTTTTTGTACTTTTTCATAGATATAGTCTGGTTTAACGCCTTTTTCTCTAACCTCTTTCAATACATCCCTCACCATATCATCAGATTTATTTGCCTTTAATGACTGATA
>JAURPG010000004.1 GCA_030835405.1 Gammaproteobacteria bacterium
CCGGTATATGTTGTTGGCGCCGGCGGCATCGGGGTGGTTATGGCATGGTGTCTGGTCAAGTCTGGTGTATCAGTCACTATGGTGGAAGCAAATATAAATAAAATTACTCATGCCAACCAAAATGGCATAGAAATTTTAGGCCATGGATCTGTGACGACACCAGTAATTCATTTTGATGACTGGGTCCCTGATTCCGATTCTCTGGTACTACTTTGTACCAAAACCTATATTAATGCTCAGGTTTTAGACCGTTTACCTGAAGTAGTCACCTTGCTGCCTGTACAGAATGGATTTGACCCGCTACTGGATGCTTTTCATCATCAAGCAGAAGGGATTGTTTCATTTGTTTCAGAGTGTGAAACCGACAGGGCTGTCACCAGAATTACCCGTAAAGGAGAATTTCATCTGGGACGGCGATCCGGAGTTGATATTGATGGAGCCAACTATCTGTCCACGCTCACTGAGTTACTTGGTAAAGCCAATCTCTTTCCAGCACACCTTGTTGAGGATATTGCCCCTTATAAATACACTAAATTAATGTATAACGCCGCCATCTCTCCAGTGGCCTCTGCAGCCGGTATCGATAATAGCGAGCTTTTAAATCATCCCGTTGCAAAGAAACTGTTTATTGGCCTGTTAAAGGAAAATTACTCAATCCTCAAGCATGCGGGGAAACCCCTTGAAAAGGTGGGCCCTATGCATCCAGACATGGTAAATAAAATATTAAACCATACCTTTGTGATAAACCTGTTTGCATTGTTTTTCAAACCTTCTTTAAAAGGCACCTATTGTTCCATGGCACCTGACATCCTTACAGACAGGACTGAGATAGAGGCCTATAACGGCCACCTTGTGGCACTGGCTGGTGACTTCCCCTGCCCCCTTAACCGCGCAGCTATACACATGATTGAAAAAATCGTCAGCAATCAACTCACTCGCGGCATACAACATCTCAATACCATGATGAATAACCTGCCAGCTGGTACGTTGCCATGATCCTAGTTACCGGCGGTGGCGGTTTTATTGGTAGTCACCTGGTAAAAAAGCTCCTAAAACAAGGAGAATCCGTCAGGGTAATGGAAAGGCCAGGCGCGAATGTTACTCATCTCCCCCAGGACAAAATCGAAATTGTCTTCAACGACCTGAGGGATTTGGAAGGTATACAAAAGCTTACCCGTAATTGTAAACAGGTATATCACCTGGCTGCCGATCCCAACCTTTGGCGCAAAGACCCGGCTGAATTTGATGCCGTCAACCATATAGGCACAGTCAATGTGATTAAAGCTGCTCTCGATAATGGCGCGCAGCGTATCTTGCATTGCAGCACCGAGAGTATACTAACCTCCGAATCATTCAATGGGGGGACTGTCGAAGATATGGTCCTCAATGAACAGGACATGATGGGTCCTTACTGCCTGAGTAAATATCGAGCTGAGAAAGCTGCCTTTGAATTTGCACGAGAAAGTCAGGCAGTAATTGTCGCCAGCCCCACCCTGCCTGTGGGCCCCGGGGATCGCCTGTTGACACCACCCACCCGTATGAATGTGGCATTTTGCCGCGGCGAGTTGCCGGCCATTCTCGATTGCAGTATCAACCTGATTGATGTCAGGGATGTGGCTACAGGGATGATAGCAGCCATGGCTAAAGGAAAACCCGGGGTCAGATACCTGTTGGGGAATGAAAACATGATGTTATCTGAGTGGCTGGCATTACTTGGGGGAAATTGTGCGCAGAATGTCCCAAAATTTAATGTCCCTTATTCTGTAGCCTTGACAGCGGCGTGGTTCAGCGAACACTGGTCCACCTACGTGACCGGCCGTATGCCCATGGCAACAATGACTGGTGTGCGACTAACCAAACGCAGTATGCACTTCGACCCCAGCCCCAGTCTTAAAGCACTCGATCTATCGCCTCGCCCAGTCAAGGAATCAGCTGTCGACGCAGTCACCTGGTACCGCAAACAGGGTTGGCTAACTTAAAAGTAACAAGCTGCGCTCATTTTGGATTTTCTAAAAGTATGGAATCTGGCTCAATAGAGCACAGAAATATTATGACTGGCGATGAAAAGAATAGACAGGATAGAAAAATCTAAAAAAGCTTTTATCAATCTTTATCTCTGTGGCCTCTGTGAGCTCTGCGTCTAAAAATATAATGCGCGATATGGCCACAGAGGACACAGATAATATATAACTGAAGATTTAAGGTTTTATTTTCATCCTGTCAATCTTGTTAAATCCTGTTAATCCTGTCCATTATTTGCATCAATCAATAAATTTATGGTTTTAAATTAGATTCTTTATCTGCAGCATTCATTTTAATTGCCTGCCAGATGGAGAAAACCAGGAACGCTGGTGCCACAATCCCGGCAATGATCAGCAGATACAACATCCCATCAAACCAGGCAAACAGAGGTATCACAAACATACTATCATCCAGATCAAACCCATCAGGGTATTTAAAAACGACCCCCGGATGAGTACCACTCATATGGAACTGAAATACAATGATAAAAATCGCACCAATGGATATGCCTGCTACCCCGCCTAGCACAGTACTCCACTCACCCAACCAGGTCGTGCCACTCAATCCGTAACCAATACCAATGAAGAGCACCATATTGACAAGCATGTCACATATCAGATCATACCAATGCCCCCAACGAGATGACTGTCCTGTCATCCTTGCCAATTCACCATCTGCCCTGTCCATCAACATGGAAAATACAAAAATGCAGCCTCCCCATACATGCCAGCCGGCTTCCGATTTTGAAAAACACCAGGCAGCCAATATGCCACTGAGCATGCGTACTGTAGTAATCTGATTTGGGGTTACGCGGGTATTCACCAGTGGGTACATCATCCATCTGGCAACGGCATGCACATAGGTCTTTGGGGGGGCAAGCTTGGTCGCTGTGCCTGTTGATTGCTCATCCATTCGATTTACTCTTATCCTTATATTACTATTACAAATTAAAGATGATATTAACCTGGCACCTTAAATCACATAAAATGGTGAGTAAATCATTATCCATTATTAATTTTTTTGGAATAAGCCGAAAACAATGAGCATCCTGGACCAAACTCTAATCATACTTGGCACTTTATTACCGCTGTTGGGAACTGGATTAACAATGATTTTAGCCAGTATCTTCAGGGGGATACTGCGATGGATTTCTTTATTTTTCATCCCAGCTCTCACCATGATGTTCTGTTGGGTGGGTGCAGGTTTTATCTGGCAAAATGGAAATATGCTGGCTGCAGCATTGTTTTATATTTTCCTGATCAGTCTGTTTATTTACTACCCCATCTTAGTTGTAGCGGGTTTAATTAACCTGCGAAATAATAAACAAGCCGGACAATCAGGCAACGCTAATGGGCAGTAAGTACCATTAGTTGACAGTCAGTTAATAACAGGTTGACGAAACTATACCGGGGTCTGAGGTCTATTAGTCTCATTTAGTTAACATTATTGCCCTGCTTGTTGTGTTATTTGAGTATATCCCTAAAATACTGCTACAGCCGGAAAATGCTAATTTGTCAGTCTGGCCAGAGTTGATTTAAAAACAGGAATATGTCGATGAAAAAAACCATGTACGAAAAAATCTGGGATGACCACCTTGTCCACGATGAAGCGGGACAGGCACCCATTTTATATATAGACAGGCACCTCATTCATGAGGTCACCAGCCCACAGGCATTTGAAGGTCTGAAACTCGCCTCCCGGCCTGTGAGGCGAACTGATTCTGTGCTGGCAACCCTGGATCATTGTGTCCCGACCAAGGACCGTGACCAGCCCATTAAAGACCCGGTCGCCCGGAAACAGGTGGAAGTTATGATGGAAAACTGCCGGGTTAACGGGCTGACACTATATGACATGAAAAGCCCCAATAACGGCATTATCCATATCGTGGTACCGGAACATGGCTTTGTCCATCCCGGCATGACCGTAGTCTGTGGCGATAGCCACACCGCCACCCATGGCGCCTTTGGTGCCCTGGCATTTGGCATTGGGACCTCCGAAGTTGAGCATGTATTGGCCACACAAACTCTCAGACAGAAAAAGTCCAAATCCATGCGGGTTACAATTGAAGGCAGCCTGTCTCCATATTGCACTGCCAAGGATATCGCGCTTTCTATCATTGGGCATATCGGTACTGCAGGCGGCACAGGCTACGTCATAGAATATGCTGGATCTGCCATTGAAAACCTCAGTATGGAAGGTCGTATGACATTATGTAACCTGGCCATTGAAAGTGGTGCCCGTGCCGGTCTGGTCGCCCCGGACCAGAAGACCCTGGATTTTTTGAAAGACAGGGAGTATGCACCCAAAGGTGATGACTGGGACAAAGCGGTAGAATACTGGTTGAGTCTATGCAGTGATGATGGTGCAGAATTTGATAAGGAAATCACTATCAGTGCAGATGATATCGCACCTCAGGTAACCTGGGGCACATCACCGGAACAGGTCGTCGGAGTCAATAACACCGTCCCATCCCCGGATGATTTTGATGATGAAGGCAAACGTAAGGCCTGTGAAAGCGCATTAAATTACATGGGGCTGAAACCTGGAACTTCAATCACTGATATTCCTATTGATTTTGTTTTTATTGGTTCATGCACAAATGGTCGTATTGAAGATATCCGTGCCGCAGCAAAAATAGCCGAAGGTAAAAAGGTTGCCGAGGGCGTAACGGCATTAGTGGTACCAGGCTCATATTTGGTTAAACACCAGGCTGAACAGGAAGGTCTTGACAAGATCTTTCTTGATGCCGGTTGGGAATGGCGCGACCCCGGTTGCTCCATGTGCCTGGCCATGAATGACGATAAACTTGAAGAAGGTCAACGCTGCGCATCCACCTCAAACCGAAACTTTGAAGGACGTCAGGGCAAAGGTGGACGGACCCATCTGGTCTCACCCACCATGGCTGCGGCCGCAGCTTCTGCTGGTAAATTTGTCGATATTCGAAAACTAAAAGATTAATAAGAGATTAAGATTATGGAACCTTATGTAAAACATGAAAGCATCGCCGCCTTGTTAGATCGTAATAATGTGGATACTGATCAGATCATCCCCAAGCAATTCCTGAAGGAAGTCCGCCGCACGGGTTTTGGCAAAGATCTGTTTTTCGATTGGCGATATCTGGCAGATGGCAGCGACAACCCCGATTTTGAACTGAATAATTCCTCATATAAGGGGGCCAGAATCCTGGTTACAGGTGATAATTTTGGCTGCGGCTCATCACGCGAACATGCCCCCTGGGCCATCGAAGATTATGGAATCAATACAATTATCTCTACCAGCTATGCCGATATCTTTTTTAATAATTGCTTCAAGAATGGCATCCTCCCTATCACCGTCAGCAAACAAGAACTTGCTGATCTAATGAAGGAAATTTCAGAAAATCCAGGGGTTAAATTCACCGTAGACCTGGAAGGACAGAATGTGACCACGCCAGCTGGCATAACAATTAATTTTGAAATTGATGAATTTCGTAAAGATGCCCTGTTGAAAGGCCTGGATGATATCGCCCTCACCCTTCAACATGTTGACAAAATAGATACTTTTGAGGAGAAGCAGAAACAACAGCTTCAATGGTTATATAGTTAATGGACACCCCTTCTCCAAGGCATATCGAGCTACTGGATACCACCTTACGAGATGGAGAACAGACCCAGGGGGTCTCATTTCCACCGGACGAGAAGGTCAATATTGCCAAGGCCCTGCTCGGCAAGCTGAATGTTGACCGTATCGAGATCGCATCTGCCAATGTCTCGGAAGGTGAAAAGGCCGCAGTAGCAACCATCAATGAATGGGCCTCAGAGCATAATCTCGTGGAGAGGATCGAAGTGCTTGGGTTTGTTGACAATAATCGCAGTGTCGACTGGATTGTCGAGGCAGGGGGAAAGGTCATCAACCTGTTAACAAAAGGCAGCGAGAAACATTGCAGTACCCAGCTAAAAAAGACCCTGGATCAACATGTTACAGACATCAAACAGACGGTTGAATATGCACATACCCAGGGACTAACAGTCAACATGTATCTGGAGGACTGGTCCAATGGCATGAAAGACAGCCGCGATTATGTGTTTGGGTTAATGGATGCCATGAAGAATTCCGGCGTTTCACGTTATTTACTTCCCGATACCCTGGGTGTGATGTCTCCAGATGAAGTATTCGATTATATCGGCCAAATGGTCTCTCGGTACCCGGACCTTAACTTTGATTTTCATCCCCATAACGATTACGGACTGGGTACGGCAAATGTCATGGCCGCCGTCAAGGCCGGTGTCAATACAGTGCACTGTACAGTAAATTGTCTGGGTGAGCGTGCTGGCAATGCCTCATTGGCAGAGGTAGCTGTCACCTTGAAGGACAAAATGGGTATGCAGTTATCCATCAATGAAGAACATATTTTTGATATCAGCAAGATGGTGGAGAATTTTTCCGGCAAGTGGGTAGCCGCGAATATGCCTATCGTTGGTTCAGATGTATTCACACAAACTGCCGGGATACACGCCGATGGTGACCATAAGGGCGGGTTATATGAAAGCACCCTGACGCCGGAACGGTTTGACAGAAAACGCACCTATGCCCTGGGCAAGATGAGTGGCAAGGCCTCACTGATAAAAAATCTCGAGGAACTGGACATTAGCCTGAGTGATGAAAACCTTAAGAAGGTTCTCAAACGTATCGTTGAACTGGGTGACTCCAAACATACCATCACCTCAGATGATATCCCTTTCATCATTGCCGATGTACTGGAAAGCAAGGACTATAGCCATGTAAAACTGACCAATTGCTCTATCACCAGTGGTCTGGACCTGGAATCTACCGTGAGTATTCAGGTGGTCATTGGTGGAAAACATCATAAATCCTCTGGCACAGGGAACGGTGGCTTTGACGCCTTTATTGATGCCATAAACAAGGTGTTGGAAAATTATGACTACCAGATCCCTAAACTGGTGGATTATGAGGTGCGTATACCCAAAGGTGGTGAAACCAGTGCATTGACGGAATGTATTATCACCTGGCAGGACAATGGCAGAAAAGTCAAGACACGTGGCGTCCATGCCAACCAGGTCTTTGCAGCTATCCTGGCAGCATTAAGATTGGTGAATTTACAGTTGCAGGAAAGAGAAACCGGAACATTACTTTAATTCCTGGCGTTTCACCACATTCAGCCTGCGGGTATCTCAGCCCAGTTTTTTCAACTCATCAACTACCCGATCACCAAATTCATCGGTGGCAATCATATTCACGCCACTTCCCTGCTTGGATAAATCGGGGGTGGAATAGCCCTGGATAAAGACACTCTGCATGGCCTTCCAGATATTCCTGGACTCATCCGCCATGTTAAAACTCAACTCCAGCATCATGGCAACTGAACCGATCATGGAATAAGGATTGGCAACGTTCTTGCCGCCGATGTCAGGCGCTGATCCATGAGAGGGCTCATAATAGGCGCTATTATCGCCAATACAAGCGGACGGCATGAGCCCCAATGAACCCAATATGCCCCCGCCCTGATCACTGAGAATATCACCGAACATGTTTTCCATGACCATGACGTCAAATTGCCCTGGATTCAAACATAGATAGGTCGCAGCAGCATCCACCAGAATATGAATAACCTTAACCTCAGGAAAGTCTTTTGCGACTTCTTCGACTATTTCATTCCAGAGGACACTGGACTTTAATACATTATTTTTATGAATATTATGCAGGACTTTTTTACGGGTCATACACTGTTTAAATGCCACGCGGATGATACGTTCAATCTGCTCCTCATCGTAATCAAGAGATTCTTTTACATAGCGTAGCCCCTGCTCATTGACGCCAACTTCCTTACTACCAAAATATAATCCACCCACCAGTTCACGGATCATAACAATATCAATACCTTCGCCAATAATTTCCGGCTTCAATGGTGAGAAATGTGCCAGGCCTTTAGGTAATGATACGGGACGGAAATTGGCATAGGTATTCAGCCATTTTCTCAGAGGTAATATGGCGCCGCGCTCCGGCCTCAGATCCACAGGTATCTTTTCTGTTTCTTCATAATTCAGGCCTACCGGGCCTTTCAATGTGGCATCTGCTTCAGCACATATTTTTTTGGTGGACTCCGGGAATGGATGTCCATGTTCAAAATAGGCGCTGGCACCAAATGGCGCCTCGTTTAATTCAAATGTAACTTCATTACGCTGTTCTACCAGTTTCAGAACCTTGATAGCCTCGCGCATAATTTCCGGGCCGATACCGTCACCGGGTAAAATCGCAATCTTATAGTCTGTCATGAGTATTTATTTTAAATGTTAAAAAGGGCGACATTATATATTAATGTCCAAGAAGATGTCGTGTTAAAACAAGCTGGCAGGAGATGTATAAACCATTATCCACAAATCTTATGCAAATATTATCATAGTGTATTTGTTCATATTTTCTTCTCATTTCAGTCCTGACTTGACGCCCTATCTGGGCGATGATAACTTAATTTTTTGATTATTTTTGGTCCGTTCAATACCGAAACAGGCCATCCATCGGAGGGGGAGAAAATGAGTTTTCAGACACGAGTACTATCAGTTATATCTTTACTCATACTGGTGATGTTCATTACCGGCTGTTCATCAGAAAATGATACCCAGGTACAGGTACCTCAGACCCAGTCGCAACCCACAGTGGCAGCGACACCTCCACCACCACCTGTTGCTGAACCCGCTGAACTGGTAATTCGTGGCGGGATTCTGCTGGATATGACCAGTGACGAGCCCAATCCTACCCCCCTTAAAGGTATGGTGGTACATGACAGAAAGATTGCTAAAATCATTCCTTCTAACTCTTCTGACTCACTTCCCGAAGCAGTCAATACGATTGATGCCGAAGGTAAATACATTTTACCTGGTTTAATTGATGGCCATGTGCACTTTCGGGTCTGGCTTCCCGGTGCCCCCATATGGAAAAGGGCCAGCATTCAATATGGTATTACCACCCTGTTCGATACTGGTCCCTGTGGTGAGATCTGTGATGAAACCGGACAGGAACCCAACGAGTGGATCAAGGCCTATAAGGACTTTATGAACTCCAATCCGGACAATCCCGATGGCCCTTCACTCTATATAACCGGTCGACGCATCCAGGACAAGGGCGGTAAACACCCGGTTGGAGAAAGACTGGAGTCCAGGGAAGAGATTGCCAACTACATGGACAGCCTGGTTGAACTGGGGGTTGATGGCATCAAGGTGGAATCCAGTGTCCCGGGAGACATGCGGGCACTGGTAATGGAAGAAGCCAACGCCAGGGGGCTTCCTGTTGTGGGACATTCCAGTGATGCCATGGAAACCATCAATGCAGGCATGAAATTTATTGAACACATGTGGCCTATCACCTCCTCTGCTCTTTTAAGCGAATGTCCTGAGCCATTAAGTTCCAGACGCTGTGACTATCTTATTGATCTGGATAAAGCGCCGGCAGTGATCCAGGCGATGGTAGACAACACTGTATATCTCAATCCTACCTTGTACGGCGGCTGGGCGGCATTCGCTGACAGTATGGCCAGCGGCGCACAGGAAGATGAACGTGCCATGCAACCCGGTGAACTGTATGGCGATATGCCGGAACGCTATAAAGAAGGTGTACGCAGATGGTGGGCGCGGGCAGGTAATATGGAGGCTGAAGCGCTTGAGACTACCAAAAAAAGCCTCACCAGGGTGGGTGAATTCCTGAAAATCTTCAGTGATGCAGGTGGCCGAATTCTGGCAGCAACCGATGCCGGGGATGACAAACTGGTGGGTGTCAGTCTGCATCGGGAAATGAAAATGATAGCCGACGCCGGAGTCGATCCTTATAAGGTTTTACTGGGTGCCACCCGATGGCCGGCCGAAATGTCATACAAGGATGACATTATTGGCACCATTGAAGAAGGCAAACATGCAGACATTTTAATATTAGGTGCAGACCCGACTGAAAACATTATCAATACAAGAAACATTCAATACGTCGTTAGACTTGGAAAAGTCTTACGTAGTCCTGATGACTGCTCAATCATCATTCCGCCTATGTCTACCACCTGTAACTAATTTAATTTTCTTAAAATCAGGAGATCTTATGTTGAAAAAGTATGTGTTATTATTTATATCAATTTCATTGTTTTCACTGTCATTTTCAACAAATGCCCAGCAAGCCGGCATTGAAGCACAGGTCAGAGAGGCGTTAAAAGCGCCGTACAGATCAGACAATGATCGTCAGGCAGACACCTATCGCCTGCCGGCAGAAACACTTGCCTTTTTTGGACTTACTGATGACATGCGCGTAATGGAAATATTACCGGGAGGGGGTTATTACACCAAGATCCTGGGCCAGATTCTGACCAATGGCAGGTTATACCTGGCGGCCGATGGTGAGCGGGTTGAACCTGATTTACCCAAGTGGGGCTTTAACAATGTGGAAATTCTGGATGATAATTTCGAATTTGAACGACGGAAAGGCCAAAGAAATTATTCTATCGCCGGTGACTTTTCATTCGATGTCAACGACCTGGACATGGTACTGACCTTCCGTAATACCCATAACTTTAATGAGGATGATAACAACAGGCTGTACAGAGAAATTTTCAAAACGTTGAAGTCCGGTGGTGTGTTTGGTGTGGTTGGCCATAACCGCCGCCACATGGAACCCTATGATGAGGCCAGGTGGCGAAGGGTGGACCCTGTTGGCTTAATCAAGCAACTGCAGGACATAGGATTCAAATTCAAGGATTATTCAGACGTACATTACCGCCCGACAGACAAACTCGTGCACGACACCACCCACCCCCATGTCAACAGGGATAGTGATCGGTTTACCATGATTTTTGTTAAACCGTAGCATTCAAAATAAATATATATTCAAGTTTACATATAAGCGATACGGGCTGTTTCTCATTAAACACAGGTTCAGGATTTCCATGTATATGGAAATCCTGAATACTCCATCATTTAGTCGTATAATACCCCAATCGTTATAGAGGACTATTATGTGAATAAATTGCCTGCATACATATTTATTGTATTGTTACTAGTCAGTGCCTGCGCCCTTAGTCCACAGGTCATAGATATATCACCCACACTACGACACGAAACATCTTCTAACTTAGATAGCAAAAACACCATAACAATTCACGTGAATGATAGTCGACCAAGTAGTCTACTGGGTTCCCGGGGAGGTGTTTACAATGAAACCGCATTGCTAACAACAAACCCTGATATGACAAATAATATCCGGGCTACTTTGATCGACGCCTTCAAAACAATTGGTTATTCTGTCTCTGATAACACTACTGCCACTGGTCTAAATGTGTCTATTTCGGAGTTCACGTACAATAATCAGAAAAAAACTGCTGTCAACTCTATCTCTGTCCGTGCGGTGATTAAAGTCGAGTGTCGTAATAGCCGATATACCATGAATAATGAATACACAATCACTGAAGGCAAGGACTTTATCAAACCGCCCTCAAAAAGAGAAAATGCTACCATTGTAAATGCGACTATGAATACAGCCTTAAATAAAATTTTTGAAGATGAAAAACTTTTCTCTTGTCTGAATAACCAATAAATCAAATCATGCTTATCAATATCACATTCAGACAGATATTTATTTTGCTACTTGCAACATGCTATTTTCCCCAATTCTCGTTTGCTGATGAAAATCTACAAACCCGGGTATATTACACACTCAACTCAACGAATCGCCCAGCTCACGACTGGGAACGTGACTTTGACAGACGACCAATCGAAATCATGGACTTTCTCGGGATTAGTGAGGGCATGACAGTAATTGAACTCATGGCCGGTAAGGGTTACTACACAGAACTTCTCTCTGCGGCAGTAGGTAATTCCGGAAAAGTATATGCACATAATGAATTAATGGCCATGCGAATGCGCTATGGTGCATATGAAAAGGCCTTAAAGGCCCGGCTGACGAATGACCGGCTGGCAAATGTTCAGTTATTGATTAGGGAAATTGATGATCTGGAACTAGAAGGTATAGCCGATGCTGCCACATTGATACTGAATCTCCATGACCTGTATATCTATGGGGGAGAGGAAAAGGCCCTGGAGGCATTAACGAGTATACTGACTGCATTGAAACCTGGCGGCATCCTTGGAATCGTTGACCATGTTGGATCCCCAGAACAGGACAATACTTATCTACACCGTATCGATCCGGTTATTATTGATGAACTCCTTTTCCGTGCAGGGTTTGTTGTAACCGGGCGTTCGAATATCTTATACAACCCAGAGGATGATCATTCGCTTCATGTGTTTGACCCTGCGATAAAGGGCCAAACCGATCGCCTTATCATAAGAGCGATCAAGCCGAATTACAGATAATCTGATTCATTGTCATGGTACTTATTCAGACATCCACAATTGACTGCCCTTATTGTGGAGAGTCTGTTGAACTAATTATCGATTGCAGTATTGAACAGCAGGAATATATCGAAGACTGTTCAGTTTGCTGCAGGCCGATACAAATTTCAGTTTTAGTAGATGAGTTACCCACAATCTCGGTTAAAAGTGATAACGATTAACGTCCTTATTAATCCATTTTTTTCCAGAAATCATATTTCTGCATTACATTAAGAAAATCAGTATTACCCTCCCATGCGACTAACCACCTTGTCAGACTTGGATAATGTGCATTTTCAAACCATTCCCGGTCTACACCTGCAAACTGGCGAATAAAAGGAAAGATTGCGACATCTGCCAGTGTTGGTGCATTGGCCAAAAGCCCTCTACAACTATTTTCTTCCAGTTGTAGATTTAACAATGACAAAAATGCTTCTGCCTGTTGACGGAATTCTTGCTGAGATCCATCTGGATGACGCACATGATATTTATACTTATCCAGTAGCGGTTTAAATTCATAATCATTCTGGTAAATCAGCTTCAAAGTCTGTTGAGAATCGACCTGTAACCATTGCTCCGGGTCATTTTTATCCAGGGCCCATAACATGACATCCAGGCTCTCGTCTATAACAGTTCCATCTGACAAGAGCAGTACGGGGACGGTACCCTTGCTTGACAGTGTCAACATTTCTAATGGCTTGTCCTTCAGATTGACCTCGCGGTGTTCCCATTGAATGCTCGCCTTGGTAAGTGCCATCCTTGCGCGGATGGCATAAGGACAACGACGAAAGGAATACAGAACAGGTATATTCATTATAAATTTATACCAACAACAGCTTAGTTTTGCTGCCTGGCACCAATATGCTGCATATTTTTCTGCTCAGCCAGACGCACCTGCTTTTGCCGCTCATGCAATCTCTCACGCCGATCAGGAGATAAGGTATGGAAACATTTAGGGCAAGACACGCCTTCAAGATAATGTTCGGACTGCCTGTCTTCAATAGATACCGGATGCCGACAGGAATAACATGCTTCATAATCTCCTTTGTCCAATGACTGGTTTACAGCGACCCTGCCATCAAAAACAAAGCATTCCCCTTCCCACAGACTCTTTTCTTCTGGGATCTCTTCAAGGTAGCGTAGTATCCCGCCGTGCAGCTGGTAAACATCATCGAACCCCTGCTCCAGCATATAAGCACTGGCCTTTTCACAGCGAATACCCCCGGTACAAAACATGGCGATCTTTTTATGTTTTGCCGGGTTAAGATTGTTTTTTACATAATCCGGAAAATCTCGGAATGTTTTGGTATTTGACGATGTGGCATTTTTGAAACTGCCTATCTCACACTCATAATCATTCCTGACATCGATCACAAATACATCCGGCTCTGAGATAAGTTCATTCCACTGTCCTGAAGAAACATACTTACCGGTTTTGCTGTTTGGATCGGTGCCAGGTACACCCAGGGTAACGATTTCTTTTTTTAGTTTGACCTTCATCCTGTAAAAGGGGTCCTTATCGTACAAAGATTCCTTATATTCCAGGTTTTCAAACCGACCGTCCCCATTTAAAAAGGCACAAAGTTGATCAATCGCCGTTCTGCTACCGGACACAGTAGCGTTAATTCCTTCTGCTGCCAGTAATATTGTCCCTTTAATCTTCTGTTGTTCACAAAAGACCAATAATTTAGCTCGTAAGGCAGCAAGATCATCCAGCTTGATAAATTGATAAAATGCCGCGACGATTGTTTGTTTTTCTAACATTACTAATCAATCTCCTGATATCATACTCAGCTCTCAAGATCAGTATATCATTTCACGAACAAGGTCATTAATAAACCATCAAAGCATGTCACTTGTAAACGAAGCTATTATTTTCCTACTCGCAGCCGTGATTGTGGTACCCATTTTCAAGTACCTGGGGTTAGGTACGGTCCTGGGTTATTTAACGGCAGGCATGATAATTGGTCCGTATGGCCTGAATCTGATCACAGATGTTAACGATATCCTGCACTTTGCAGAACTGGGCGTAGTCCTGTTGTTATTTATCATAGGCCTGGAACTGCAACCAAGCAGGTTATGGGCACTTCGGCATTCTATTTTCCTGTGGGGTGCCCTGCAGGTCATCATCACGACAATTCTTTTTGCTATTATCGGCTTGTCACTGGGCTATTCATTAACGTTGTCCATACTACTGGGATTTACCCTGTCTTTGTCGTCAACTGCATTTGCTTTACAGATGCTCGCAGAACGAAATGAATTAACCAGACGGCATGGGCGTTCTGCATTTACCATTTTGTTATTCCAGGATATCGCCGTAGTCCCGGCACTGGCCATTCTGCCGCTACTATCCACAACAATCATTAATAATGATGCCGATGGCAGCCTGACCGATGTGCTTATCGGTATTGTCATCATCATATTTATTTTATTTGCCGGAAGGATCTTGCTGAGGTATTTCCTGCAAATGGTTGCTGGCACCGAAATAAGGGAAATACTCACAGGTTCTGCATTGTTAATTGTCATGGGAATGGCAATCATCATAGATCACGTAGGGCTATCCATGGCATTAGGCGCCTTCCTGGCGGGCGTCCTGCTTGCGGACTCAGAGTATCGTCATCAACTGGAAACGGACATAGAGCCATTCAAGGGACTATTACTGGGACTGTTTTTCATTGCCGTTGGTATGTCCGTCAACCTGACACTACTAGGGAGCAAATTTGTCACTATCCTACTACTGTCAATCTCTATCATTACCATCAAGGGACTGGTGTTGTTTTTTCTCGCCCGCCTTCAGGGAATGAATAATTCATCGGCACGGCAACTGTCATTCTCCATATCTCAGGGTGGTGAATTTGCATTTGTTATTTTTGCCACAGCACTCACTTTGGGGATTCTTGATACAAAGATTATTGATACTTTGATCGTTGCAGTTACCATCACCATGATCTTTACGCCCATCATTATAATGCTGAACGATTTCCTCTGTAACAGGAAGAAAGAAAGCAAACAAAACTATGACACACCGAAAAATGTATACAATGAGGTCATTATTGCCGGGTTTGGTCGGTTTGGCCAGATTACTGGAAGATTATTGACGGCAAAAAAAATCCCTTTCACGGCCCTGGAAAAAGACCCGGACCAGGTCAATTTCGTACGCAAATTTGGTAATAAGATATTCTACGGTGACGCCAGCCGTCTGGATCTACTCCATGCTGCCAATACTGACAAGGCCAGCGTTTTTGTGCTTGCCATAGATGATATGGAAGAATCCTTAAAAACGGCAAGAATCGTCCGGGAAAATTTCCCACATCTCAAGATTATTGCCAGGGCCAGGAACAGGCAACACTTTTACCAGTTGATGGACCTAGGTATTACCCATATTCGAAGAGAGACCTTTTTCTCAGCCCTGGAGCTTGCCAAGCTGGTATTAACAGGCATAGGCCTGCCCGGCAGTGAAGTCAATAAATCCATAATCCGTTTCAGGGATCATGATATACAACGCTTATACGACCATCGGCAGTACAATACTGATGAAGAACTAATGATCAACATGACAAAAAGCGCTGCCAGGGAACTGGAAGAATTATTTGAAAGTGACAGGCAAAATGAAGACCAGGATAAATAAATGCGATTAAAGTCGAGCCTGATATTCATCAAAAAAACTGGCCGAAGCCCGATTATCTTGTTGAAAATTATACCCGGAACTTAATCAACGGCGTATGCCCCTGCCCCTCCACCTGATGCCCGAAAGGCCAATTAACGGAAAATGATAGTCACTCTTATCAGTATCAAGCAACCTTTGTAACAGGTTCTGACCGAATTGATAAAACAATAACCCAGCAGTGATAAAACCCGCACCCATCATGATTGTGATGCTGACTGGTTCATCATTTAACAGGTTTCCCAGTAGCAAGGCACTCACCGGCGTTATCAAGGGGATCAAGGACACTTGTCCTACGTCCATATGCGATAACACATAATAATATAGGGCAAAACCAAAGGTTGAGGCAATAATCCCAAGGTATAAGATTGAGATTAATGCCCTGTCAGGAACGCTTTGGGGTATTGATACGCCACTACAGATGCAGGTGACAATAAATAACGGCATGGCAAAGGCCAGCCCTCCTGCGGACGCAGAAAATCCAGACAACCTTGCATTGAATGATTTTACCAACACACTGCTTAATGAATGGACCAGGGTACTACCCAATACCACCAATATCCCTTCGAATAATTCACCACCAGATGAATACCCGTCTCCAAAGATAATTATCAAGCCTATGATACCCAGCATCATCCCCACTAATCTCATTATCGTGATCGACCATTCATGGAGAATGAGTGCCGCCAGGACTCCCGTCATAATGGGTGAAAGACCGAAGATCACGGAGATCCAGCCAGAGGGTATATGTTGAGATGCCCAGTAAACACCCATCATGGCAAAATATATACTGAAACCACTGGTTAGATAGGTTTTTACTGCCTGACGGTTAACAGGTGGCAGCTGTCTTAAGATCAGTAAGATCACACAAGCACCGACAAGCCCCAGTGCTATACGGGCACTAAGTGCCATAAGATACTCCACACCTTCACTACTCCATTTGATGGCCAGTGGTGTGGTACTCCAAATCATAATTACCTCTAAATAGGCGATATTTTTTTTCATAAAACTTCCCGGTAAAAAGCAAAAAAAAAGGCCGCAGGTAAAAAACCTGCGGCCCTTTGTAAAAAATCTGTACTAGTTGTTAACTTAACTCATTTTTTCTCCGGCACACAGGCAAGACATGGCCACCCACACAGTGAGTGACAGGCACACGGTACGCAGAAAGCTTATTTGTTTCATGAGATTCATAGGGCGCGCATTGTGATGCCTTGGCTATAACATGTCAATCAGAAATAACATGCCATAAAAACTATGCATGCCGGATGGCATCAATAATCTCTTGTGGTGCACTATAGTGATGAGAAATGATGGTCCGTAACGTTCCTCTATCCAGCAACAGGCTGGGAAAACTAACAATGCCCAGCTCTCGTGATTGTTGAATTTCACTTAACAATTTTTCATTTGTTTCCACCGACTGAATATCCTTGCTGAATAAATTTGTATCCAGGCCGATTTCACTTGCAAACTGAATCAGTGTCTCTAATTCAGATGGGTTCCTGGCATTCTGGTAATACCCCTGCTGTATAGCGCGGGTTATGATCTCATCATATTCCTCACCTTGTTGCCTGGCAGCGATGACCGCACGGCATGACAGGTAGGTGGCACGCCGGGGTTGGCATTTTGTCCAGAATTCATGGTTAAAGTTCACTCCTGGCACAGTCTGTTCAATCTTTTGCCAGTTGGACCGTATATGTTCACGCATGGCATCGGGCATTGTTTCATCGGTGTCCCTGGCAAGACCACCCAGAAGTCTTTTCAGTATGACACCCTCAGGCAAATTGTCTTTAACATACTGGTAAGAGTCGCTGAAGGCATAACACCAGCTACACATAGGATCGTGGACATAGTACAAGGTAGCAGACACAGTATCTAACTGATCAGAACAATACAGACGGTAACCACAGAGACAGGGATGGTATATAGGTCACCAGCCCCAGGAATACCAATAATACCATCAGCCAGGGCAACGCCGCCCTCACCACCTGCATAATAGACATATTGGTAATACCGGCGGTAACAAAAAGATTCAGGCCCACCGGCGGCGTGACCATACCGATCTCCAGGTTAACCACCATGATGATTCCAAGATGGATGGGATCAATTCCCAGTTCAGTGGCGATGGGAAGTAATATGGGTGCGAGGATGAGGATAATGCCTGTAGGCTCCATAAAATTTCCGGCAATCAAAAGCAGGATATTCACCACCAGCAGAAATTGCCATGGTTCCATTCCCATGGAAATAATCTGCTCGGCAATTTCCTGGGGGATACGTTCAGTGGTGAGGACATAGGCAAACAACAGGGCATTGGCTATCAGAAACATCAACATCACCGTGACCTTGGCAGCGTCCAGTAACACCGATGGTACCTGGTAAAGCTTCACATCACGATAAACGAATACAGCAATAAAAAAGGCATACATAGCGGCCACGGCAGCGGCCTCAGTGGGGGTGAATACCCCCCCGTATATCCCTCCCATGATAATAAACAGCAGCAGTAAACCCCATAAGGAGTTTCTTCCAGCAATGAGCACATCTTTCAATGACGCCCTTGGTTGCTGTGGTAGGTCCAGCTTACCCGCCCTTACATAAATGGCGACCATTAACATCAGGCTCAGGAGAATCCCTGGTATGACACCAGCCATGAATAACCTGCCGACGGAACTCTCCGTGGCGGCAGCATAAACCACAATGACGATGGATGGTGGTATCAGGATACCCAGGGTGCCGGCATTACAGATCACCCCGGCGGCAAATTCCTTGGTATAACCGGACCGCACCATCCCGGCAATGACGATGGAGCCCACCGCTACCACGGTAGCCGGCGAGGATCCAGACACGGCGGCAAATAACATACAGGCCAGTACCGACGCCATCCCCAGACCGCCGCGCATATGGCCAATGCAGGCATTGGCAAATGCCACCATTCGCCGGGCCACACCGCCGGTAGTCATAAACGCACCGGAGAGGATAAAAAAGGGTATTGCCAGTAAGGTGTAGTGTTCGGAGGTATTCAAAAGCTTTAAGGACATGGATGCCAGCGATGCCTGGCCAAAAAACATGATGGTCAATACCGAGGAAAGCCCGAGGGCAACGGCAATGGGCATGCCGGTAAACATAAAAACAAGTAGCATAATAAACAAGGCGATCGTGGTCACGGATTGTCCTGTCCTTGTTGTTGCGATTCATTCACCTGATGCTTGAGGGCATCCTCGGCTTCATTGGCTACCAGGTGGGTATTCTCACCTTTTATCACCTGGGCTAATACCTGGCAGAATCTGACAGTCAGCAAGGCAAAACCTACCGGTAGTGCGAGTCTGGGTATCCAAACAGGGATGGGCAGGTCCTGGGCATAATTGCCCAGGCCATAGACCATGGTGATGTAATTCCAGCTACCAATGAAAATGATGACAGAATAGGCGATACACAATAACGTTGCCAGGATGGTGATGTACCTGCCGGTCTTTTCCCCCATCAGCTTGACTACGGCATCCATACCGATGTGTGAACCTTCACGCACCCCGTATGACATACCGATAAATATCATCCAGGCAAACAGGAATGACACCAGTTCCAGGGCCCAGACAAAACTGTAATTGAAGACATAGCGGGCTATGACCTGGGCAAAAGTCACAATAGTCATGGCTGCAAGCAAAAATGCCACCAGGCCCTCTTCCAGTTTTTCCAGCCTGCCCCACATGACATTTACCAAGATCCTGTCAGTTATTCGCATTTAACGCGGCATCGATAATGTCTTTACCGATCTCGGACTCATACTCCTTCCAGACGGGTGCCATGGCGGAGCGCCACTGGGCAATATCTTCAGGGGTGAGTGTCTGGATCCTGGCCTTGCCAGCGACCTCAATCTCGGTACGGTGTTGTAGATTGATTTCGTTAGATAGTCTATTGGCATATTCTGTGGCTTCGGCCATGGCCTCTGCCAGGCCAGTACGAATATCTTCAGGCAGCCCATCCCACCATCTGGCATTGGTAATCACCATGTAGAGGATGATGCCATGGTTAGTCTCGGCTATGACGTCCTGGACTTCGTGATACTTTTGGGTATAGATGTTTGACCAGGTATTTTCCTGTCCATCCACCACGCCCGTCTGTAGGGCCTGGTAGACTTCACTGAAGGCCATCTTCTGGGGATTGGCATCCAGCGCCCTGAACTGTGCCTGCAGCACATCGGATTCCTGGATACGAAACTTGAGTCCTTCCACGTCCTCAGGGCGTTGAAGCTGTGGTCGGTTGGTTGACAACTCTTTCATACCATTCAACCAGTAGGCCAGGCCCTGGAAACCCTTGTCGCGCATGGTATCGAGAAGCTCAACACCTGTTGAGCTGTTTTGAAACCGTTGCACGGCATCGATATCGTCAAACAGAAAGGGCAAATCGAATACCTGGAGTTTCTTGGTATAACGATCAAACTTGGACAGTGATGGAGCAAGAAAATGGACATCTCCCAGTTGCAGTGCATCCATCCCCTGATCATCATCAAATAGCTGGGAATTTGGGAAGACCTGTATCTCCACCTTGCCAGGCAATTTCTGTTCCGCCAGTTCCTTGAATTTTAAAGCCCCCTGACCCTTGGGCGTACTGTCAGCAGTGACATGACTAAACTTGATGGTAATGGGTTGCTCAGAACAGGCTGACAAGAATAATGATAAAACGATTATCCCCAGTAATTTAAAACAAACTTTCATGTTTTTCTCCGTGATAAGCCACAGGAATCCTCACTTGACTCCCCCTGAGTACATGGCTGGTGAGATTAGCAAATACCCTGATGCTTAGCAAACAAACCGAAAAAGCATCAACCTAATAAATTTAATTTTCAACTTGCAGTGTCCCAGTCACAGCCAGATTACCAGCACAGTCCTCGGCCCAGAGGAGTACTTTACCGTCCTCAAGTTCTTTCCCATACAACATGATGGGGTCACCGTCATACAGGGGACTTTTGGCAGTATAATCAAAACTGATTATTTTCATATCCGGGTTGATACTTGTGTAAAGCTCGACTAACAAGGTTACGGTCAAGGGTGCATGAACCAGTAACCCAGGGTAGCCTTCTTCTTTAACATATTCATGGTCAAAATGAATCTTGTGGGTATTGAAGGTCACGGCGGAGTAACGAAATAACACCGCGCTGTCAGGCATGAATTGCCGGGACCAGTCATACTCCGATTCTGATTTTGATACCGGTTTATTGATCGGCCTCTGTGCCGGTTCAGTAGATGCCTCCCGGTAGACTATCTTCTGTTCCTCACCGAGCAGAAGTTCTGTATCCATCAGATATTCATGGTTCAAGGTAACGAAGGTCATCGGCCCCGTTTTGCCCGTCTTATCTTCGATGTTAGTAATAGTGGTACGATGCAATACAGGCTGATCCACATACAGGGGTTTTAGATACTGAATCCTGCCACCCACCCACATACGCCTGGGATGACCGGTGTCAGGGATAAAATCCCCCAGTTTTTCATGTCCATCATGTCCCAGTTCCGATTGCCGGGTATAGGGAAACATGGCCAACCAGTGGCCAGTGGGAGGCACCCGATTGTCCGGCCAGGGCGGCCTATCGTAATCCAGTAATGCCGCCAAGCCCCGGACACGATCCAAAGAGATTTGGATCGTCTCTTCATGGGTCCTGCCAATAAAATCACTCCAGTCCCGATTGCCTATCATAAATACTCCCTATTAACTGTCCCCAAACTCCGCCTTGACCTGTTCGGTATGTTCTCCAAGGGCGGGGACCGGCAGGCTGACCGGAGGGTCGTTATCAGTTACCACACCGCTGGCAGTCAGATCGATGGTGCCATGGGGAGAATCTACGGTAACACTACGTCGCTGTGGATGGGTCAATACATCGCCCGGCAGATTCAGGCGACCACAGGCAATACTATTGTTTAATAACAAATCCATCAGGCCCTGTTGGTCGTAATTTGAAAAAACACCGATAATAATCTCATCCAATGCCGTACGGTTTTCAACCCGCTTTGACACGCTGATAAAACGTTCATCAACTGCGATGGTTTCATCCCCTAATACTCCATTACAAAACACCTTCCACTCCCGTTCATTCTGGATAGAAAACACCACCCCTTTGCCATCACCCGCGGGATACATGCCATAGGGGGCAATGGTGGCATGGTTCATCCCGGCCCGGGGGGTATCCACTCCACCATAGGCCTTGTGCAACAGGGGAACGTTCATCCAGTCGGTAATGACACTGAATAACGAGACTTTTATATAGGTTCCGGCATTGGTCTTGCCCCTTTTGATTAATGCACGGAGGATGGCACCATAGGCCGTCATACCTGTACTGATATCACATAATGAAATACCTACCCGTGCAGGGCCTTCTGCAGTCCCTGTCACCGATGACAGGCCGGATTCCGCCTGCACCAAAAGGTCATAGGCCTTCATCTTTGCAAAGGGTCCTTCCTCTCCATAACCGGAGATACTACACATGATCAGTTGAGGATTGATCTCTTTCAGGCTGTCATAGTCCAGTCTCAGGGATGCAACGGCCCCGGCCCGTAAATTCTGGATAAACACATCGGCTTCTTTCAGTATATTGAATAAAATCTTCCGATCTGTTTCATTTTTAACGTCCAGACACACCGACTCCTTACCGCGGTTAAGCCAGACAAAATAGGCACTCTCGCCATTCACCACATGATCATAATTTCGCGCAAAGTCGCCTTCTGCCCGTTCTATCTTAATTACCCTGGCCCCGGCTTCGGCAAGCAGGTTACTGGCATAGGGTGCCGCCACCGCCTGCTCCAGGGTGACCACCAGGATACCGTCAAGATCACTCATCTGTTAATACGAACGTGGCAGACCCAGGACATGTTCGCCCAGGTAGGCAAGGATCAGGTTGGTGGAGATCGGGGCGATCTGGTACAGACGCGTCTCACGGAATTTTCGTTCAATATCGTATTCCTCTGCCAGGCCAAATCCGCCATGGGATTGCATACACATGTCTGCTGCCGCCCAGGACGCCTCTGATGCCAGCAGCTTGGCCATATTGGCCTCGGCACCGCAATCGTCGCCGGCATCGTATAGTTGTATGGCTTTTTCAACCATGAGTTGCGCCGCCTGGGTCTGGGCGTAACATCTGGCTATAGGGAATTGTATCCCCTGGTTTTGGCCGATGGGGCGACCAAAGACCTTGCGGTCGTTGGCATAGTTTTTCGCTGTCTCAATAAACCACCTGGCATCACCAATACATTCAGAGGCGATTAATATCCGCTCTGCGTTCATCCCGGACAGGATGTATGAAAAACCCTTACCTTCCCCCCCAATTCGGTTTTCTGCCGGGACGGGAACATTGTCAAAAAAGATCTCTGTAGTAGCATGGTTAAGCATGGTACGAATAGGTCGGATCTCCATACCATTCTGTTTTGCCTCATTGATATCAACAATAAATACCGACAGGCCATAGGTCCTTTTCTCTACCTGATCACGGGGTGTGGTCCTGGCCAGGAGTAACATCAAATCTGAATGCTCAGCCCGTGAGATCCAGACCTTCTGTCCGTTGATGATATATCTATCTCCTTCTTTAACTGCCGTGGTACTGATACTGGTGGTATCGGTACCGGCAGTGGGTTCGGTAACCCCGAAGGCCTGCAGGCGCATGTCACCGCTGGCAATAGCAGGTAAAAACTGTTGTTTCTGCTCATCACTGCCGTGACGCAGGATAGTCCCCATGGTATACATCTGCGCGTGACAGGCCGCGGCATTTGCCCCTGCCTCATGGATGGCCATGACAATTTCGGCGGCCACACTCAATGGCAGGCCGCTGCCGCCATATTCCTCGGGGATCAGGCAGGCCAAAAGGCCGGCATCGGTTAGCGCCTGAACAAACTCTGCTGGATATTTTTGCTCCCTGTCTTTCTCACGCCAGTATTGACCTGGGAAGTCCGAACAGATCTTCGAGACGGTATCGCGTACCTGTTGAATAATTTCGTCGTTTTCCATACTTTATCTTCTTTCTTAAGAGATCATTTTATCTGATACGAGTTCGAAGTTATATCATGTGCTGAGTAACTTTATATTACTACTTACATATTAGAATAATTTGGCCCCGAGCCACCCTCAGGCGGCGTCCAGGTAATATTCTGCGCCGGGTCCTTGATATCACAAACCTTGCAATGGATACAGTTTTGCGCATTGATATGAAAACGCTTGCCATTGGCATCTTCCACAATTTCATAGACGGCCGCCGGGCAGTAGCGTTGGGCTGGTTCATCATATTCTGGCAAATTTTTCGTTAAGGGGATATCCGCATCTGCAAGCTTAAGGTGTACAGGCTGATCTTCCTCATGGGCGGTATTTGTCAGATACACCGATGATGTCCGATCAAACGACAGGATGCCATCTGCCTTTGTATATTTCAGCGCTTGAAACTTGTCTGCTGTTTGCAGTTGTTCATCTGCTTGTGTATCGCCTATGCTCACCGGCAATTTACCGGCAAACAGATTCTGATCAATAAAGTTATATGCCCCGCCAATCACTGTTCCAAACCGATGGATGGCGGCACCAAAGTTACGGCTTTTATATAATTCATCATGCAACCAGCTTGATTTCAGTTTATCTGGGTAGGTATTCAAGATAGCGGTATCAGAGTCGTGGTCATTCATCTGCTCATATATCGATTCAGCGGCGAGCATCCCGGATTTCATTGCCGTATGCACACCTTTAATTTTGGCAAAGTTCAATGTACCGGCATCACAACCTATCAAAGCACCACCCGGGAATATCAATTTAGGTAGGGAATGATAGCCCCCCTTGGTAATGGCGCGGGCACCATAGCCTACTCTCCTACCATCTTCGAGGATGTTATATATCAAAGGATGTGTTTTAAATCGTTGTAACTCTTCGAAAGGAGATAAATACGGATTGCGATAATTCAGGTCAACAATCAAACCCAGTGATACCAGGTTATTTTCGAAGTGGTAAAGAAATGATCCTCCTGCACTTTTATTCTCCAACGGCCAACCGGCACCGTGGATCACGCAACCCGGCTTGTGCAGATCTGGATTGATTTCCCAGAGTTCCTTCAGGCCAATGGCAAAATGTTGCGGTTCGGACTTCGCATCCAGTTCAAACTGCGTTATAACTTGTTTACCCAGGTGTCCCCGACTGCCCTCTGCGAACAGTGTCTGTTTTGCCCGAAGTTCCATACCAGGCATAAACAGGCCCGGCTTTTCATTGCCATTACGATCACGTCCCTGATCGCCGGTAATTACACCCTTCACAACCCCCTGCTCAATAATAACGTCCAGGGCGACAAACCCCGGGTAGATCTCTACCCCAAGAGATTCCGCCTGTTCAGCCAGCCATCGACATAGGTTGCCCAGGGAGACAATATAGTGACCAGCATTATTTAATGATGCCGGTAATAACCAGTGCGGCCATTTGATAGTAGATGTATCATTTCGAAACAGGTAAAACTCATCAGCCGTGACCTTCACATTAACAGGCGCCCCCATGGCCTGCCAATCTGGGAATAATTCATTCAGTGCTCTGGGCTCCAGTATGGCGCCGGAAATGATATGCGCACCGATTTCGGCCCCCTTTTCTATCAGGCAGACATTAATATCCTGACCGGATTCGTTGGCCAGTTGTTTTAACCGGCATGCCGCAGACAACCCGGCCGGGCCACCACCCACGATGAGGACATCGTATTCCATCATTTCTCTTTTAACAGACATCGTTAAATTCTATCATTTGCTTAAATCTTAATCTTTACGTTTCACATTTTAGTTTTTACTTTTAACGTCTTACTTTTCACTTTCTCCTTTACAACCCCCAATCTGTTTCTTTATGCTTTGATGATGACTAAACACTATAGCCCCAGACGCAGCCTTATATTCACCCCGGCAAACCGTCCGACATTATTTGCCAAGTCGGTGACCTCCGGCGCTGACATGATCTGCATAGATCTGGAAGATGCCGTAGCGGCGGATCAGAAAATTGAGGCCAGAACAGATGCCCTGAATTTTTTATTACAGGACACTGATACCACACCTGAACGTATAGTCAGAATTAATCAACCCAATACAACCCTGGGGAAAGATGATTTCAATGCTGCCATAAACAAAAAACATATTTTCGGGACAATCCTTGTGCCCAAGGTTGAATCGGCAGAGGAAATCATAGAACTGCAAAAGCAAATCACAGATAAAAAATCAGACCTTAAACTGGCCATCATGATAGAGACCATTCTGGGAGTGGAAAATTGTTTTGACATCCTTAATAAAAATCCGACCCTGGATTTTGTCATGTTTGGTGGTGCAGATCTGGCCGCAGAGCTGGGCACGGCCGTTGCCCCTGAACCCCTGGCCTATGGTCGCGCCAGGTTAATCTATGCGGCAAAACATGCCCATGTGGATGTACTGGATATGCCCTGCCTGAATTTCAAGGATGAAGCCCAGCTCAAGGATGAAACATCACAGGCAAAGCTAATGGGTTTTACCGGAAAGGCAGTGATCCATCCAGCAAATATTAAAACAGTGAACTCTATCTTTACACCAAGCAAAACAGAGCTGGAACTGGCCAGGCGGTTTGTTAAGGCCTACCAGGAAAGTAAAACCGGTGTTGCGGTAGTAGACGGAAGACTGGTGGAAAAACCCGTGGTGCATGCCATGGAACTGGTTCTCGCCCGCGGCCGTGCGGCGGGATTAATCTCCTGACAGGATCAGTACTCCCAGAAGATTCTTTGTAATTCCTCTACACTGCGAGGCTGCGTCAACGCCACCGCGGCCAGTATCCTCGCTTTCTGGGGATTCAGATCATGAGACACCACCCAGCGGTTTTCATCGTCTTGCTCTGATGCATTACGAATAACAAAACCACCCTGCATCACCCGTGATGATCGAATGACATGTATCCCACTTTTACTGATATCTATTACCGTGGGCTTGATATGGGAGGTGACCGACCCATTTCCAGTGCCGGCGTGGATAATGGCTACTGCACCGTTTCGCTGGTGTTCACGGTAGACGCTGTCATCCATATTGCCGTGGGCATAGACCACCTGGACATTGGCGAGCTCATCTATGGAATCGATATTAAATTCTGAACCACTGGTATGGCGTTTGACCGGGGCGCGAAACCAGTAGGCCTTGCGTTCTACCACCATCCCCAATGTCCCCCAGGGGCTAACAAAGGCATTGGTACGGATATTGATACTCTTGGAGGCGTCACGCGAGGTATGAATTTCGTCGTTTAATGTAATCAATACACCTTTGCCGCGACTTGATTCACTGGCCGCCAGGGCGACACCATTAAAGAGATTCAATGCCCCATCGGCAGAGATGGCTGTTCCCGGTCTCATCGCCCCTACCATGACAATGGGTTTGTCTGTATTTATCACCAGGTTAAGAAAGTAACCGGTCTCTTCCATAGTATCGGTGCCATGGGTCACCACGATGCCATCCACGTCATCTGACTTGACCAGTTCAGACACCCGCCGGCCCAGTTGCATCAACCTCTCATTGGTATAGTCCTGGGACGGGATCTGAAACACCTGTTCGCCGCGGATATTTGCCAGTTCCACCAGTTCCGGTACGGCCTCTATCAAGGCATCCACCCCCACCGTTGCAGGTTCATAACTGGCACTGGCGGTACTGGACTTTCCGGAACCGGCAATTGTCCCACCGGTGGCCAGTATCACCACATTGGCCAGATCATCCTGGGCCTGTGCTGGAATAGACACCAGAAACAGACAAAATGTAAGGATTTTTAGATAGTTAAATCCAAGAGACAGAATATTCATAAGTCATTAAACCTTTGCTATATCAGTTTCAATATTTACCTTATCCAGAGGACTTTGCTTACTGCTCCCTCCTGGTTCGAGAGTAAAGTATATATCATGGTTGCTAATTAACCTCTAATATACCTACTTATTCATCAATACTTGTATCGTATATATTTACTCATATAAGTTGCCGACAAAGAGGCTAATTCACTAAAACCATATGTACGCACATAAATTTCAAGCAATATTTTGCTTCATTAGTATCATACTACCAAATATGATATTTGCCTCCTGCTGGGAAACACAGTTGGAGTATGAAATTACTCAAAATTGCGAAGTGCGAATAATTTCTGTAACCAGTGAATCTGAGTCTCTTGAAGATGAGGCGCATTGGCTAGATTATATTCAAAACAGGCCCAGCTCCGCTGCTGAAATCCAGGCAGGCGTCCCAAAAACCGCAAGAAAAATATTTCGACCCGATGACATCTCTTCCCTTTACTGTGAGTTCGATGAGAATGGTTTGATATCCAAAGCCTACTCCATACCCACTATGTGGAACCAATTTCAGCGACGATGGGTTTACCTTGAAAAACAACCGATTGATCTAAAAAACGGATTACTACCTTCAACTCAATACCATAACGCATATATTGATACTTGCAGATAATATCCATAATATTCACAGAATAATATTTGATACAAGGCCATCATGTATCAGCCTGGAGAATTTAATGAAATATATTTTTTTGCAGACGTTGAAACCATTTTTACTATTACTCGTTTGTATTCACCCTGCACTGGCCCAGGACGATTACCGTTCACGGTATGGCCATGCAGAGATGGAGATCAGCTGTGATGTCAGCGCCCGGTCTGCTTTTACCAGGGGATTATTACAACTGCATTCCTTTGCATGGGAACTGGCACGGGAAAGCTTTCAGCAGGCTGCCAATCAGGATAGTGAATGCGCCATGGCCTACTGGGGAGTTGCCATGAGCTATTATGATGGCCTGCATGAACACCCCAGTAGCGAGGAAGTGGAACTGGCACGCCAGGCCCTGCAACAAGCCCAGGCTGCCGCATATAAAACCGAACGGGAACAGGCGTATGTCAACGCCGCTGGTGAAATTTATAGAGGTTATCCTGATGTGGAACGGGTGGTCCGCGACCATAATTACAACCAGGCCATGGCAAACATAACAAAGACCTACCCTAATGATGATGAAGCGGCCATCTTTCATGCCCTTTCCATGCTGGCGCTGGCACGGCGTGGTGAAGATGATTCGTTGTTAATGCAGGCCGCAGAGATCCTGGAACCCATATTCCAGCGCCTGCCGGAACACCCTGGAATTGCCCATTATCTTATCCATGCCTATGATGATTCCGGCAACCGGGAACTGGGTATTGATGCGGCGAAACGCTATGCGGGGATTGCCCCGCTGATGACACACGCCCAGCATATGCCGGCACACATCTTTGCTGGCATCGGCATGTGGAACGAAAGCAATGCCTCCAATGCTGGGGCGTTGGAGGCCAACCCCAACTATTACCATTCTCTCATGTACCTGGTGTACGGGCATTTGCAAATGGGCCAATGGACAAAGGCCAGGCAGCTCACTGATGAGTTGACTACCAAGACCTATTCCGATCAGGGTGGCCGGGCAGAAAGGCGTGGACTTCACTCGGTCAATACCTGGCTGATTCTGGAAACACGGGACTGGGAAGCAGCAGCCAATGCCCCCATGCACTACGATATTGGCCTGGAAGCGGCCGAGACACTTTACGTAAGAGGAATGGGACTGGCGCGCACAGGACAACCCGATGAGGCTAACAGTGTTCTGTCCTCGCTAAACGATTTATTAACTAAAATGACCGAACTCAATGATTCAGGCATCTCGGTACGTACCGAATTAATCAGGATCATGGCCAAAGAGGTCGAGGCCTCTATCGCCAGGGCACAGGGACAACATGATCAAGCCATTACCGCCATGCGTCAGGCCACTGCTATTGAAGATGCTCCCGGTGTTAACCGGGCACCACCGGATTCGGGGACAGGCCTGCCCGCTCATGAGGTATTTGGTGAAATATTAATTGATCTTGGAAGATACGAAGAAGCCATAGAACAGTTCCAACTGGCATTAAAACGCACCCCTAACCGTCTGCATTCCATTAGGGGTATGGCAAAGGCCGCAGCACTGGCAGGAAATGATACCCTGGCAAACCAGCAATATGACAGGCTGCTTGACCTGTTAAAGGACGCTGATGCCGGTTTTGAGTTGGCAGCCGAGGCAAAGACCTACCTGAAATAGGAGATTATTTACTCAAGGCGTCTGAGAGTTCAGGTAATACCTGAAAAAGATCGGCCACCAGACCATAATCTGCGATTTCAAAGATGGGTGCCTCAGGGTCTTTATTAATGGCAACAATGACCTTGCTATCCTTCATGCCCGCCAGGTGTTGTATGGCCCCTGAGATACCCACGGCGATATAGAGTTCCGGCGCCACCACCCTACCGGTCTGGCCCACCTGGTGATCATTGGAAATATACCCCGCATCCACGGCGGCACGCGAGGCGCCAATAGCCGCACCCAGTTGATCTGCAATCTTTTCCAGAAGTTTAAAGCTTTCTGCATCACCAAGCCCACGACCCCCGGAAATCACGACCCGTGCGGTATTTAAGTCCGGCCTGTCCGATTCAGTTACAATCCCTTCCACAAATTCTGAGACCCCAAGCTTTGGTGCAGCATTAATAGAAATAATTTCTGCTGCACTGTCTCTCACATTGACAGGTTCAAAGGCCGTGGTTCGAACGGTGATTACCTTTACAGGTCCCTCGCACTTAACGGTTGCCATAACATTTCCGGCATAGGTTGGCCTGACAAAGGTATCCTCGGAAACAATCACGGTAATATCAGATAACTGTTCCACATTCAGCATGGCCGCCACCCTGGGCATGAGGTCTTTACCAAAGGTTGATGATGGGGCCATTACGTGATTAATCCCTTTTGCGACCTGGTCAACAATCAGCGGTGCCAGTTCTTCTGCCAGCTGGTGCTGATAATGTTCCGCCTCGGCTAACCACACACGTGTAATACCATTGATCGAAGCTGCCTGTTCAGCAACCTTATGACAATCCTGCCCGGCTACCAGAATCGTGATATCTTTACCTAGTTGCGTTGCCGCCGATACTACCGGCAAGACTGACTCAGATAGAATATGATTATCATGCTCTGCAATAATCAGGATGCCCACTTAAATCACCCTTGCCTCGTTACGTAATTTGTCTACCAGATCTTCCACAGATGCCAGTCTAACGCCGCCGTTACGTTTTGGCGGATACTCAAGCTTTAAGGTTTTAAGTTGGGGTATAATATTAATTTCCAGTTCACTGGCATTAATAATATCGATAGGCTTCTTTCTTGCCTTCATGATATTTGGCAGACTGAGGTAACGGGGCTCATTTAACCTGAGATCCGTCGTGACTACTGCTGGTAGTTGTAGTGAAAGTGTGCGCAATCCCTTATCCACTTCCCGCGTTACCTTCACATGGTCTAGTGTTATTTCAATTTTCGAGGCGAATGTCCCCTGGGGCCAACCCAGCAGTGCCGCTAGCATCTGTCCAGTCTGATTGTTATCGGAGTCTATGGACTGCTTACCGGCAATCACCAGTTGTGGTGATTCTTTTTTAATCACATATTCAAGGACCCTGGCTATCCCCAACGGTTGCAAGGACTGATCTGTCTCCATGAGTATGCCCCGGTCAGCGCCCATGGCCAGGCCATGCCGCAATACATCTTCACAGACGTTCTGGCCTACTGTTACCACGATGACTTCTTCCACCGCACCGGCCTCTTTCATCTGCAAGGCCGCTTCTACAGCAATTTCACAGAATGGATTAATGCCCATTTTGACATTTTCCTGTTCTACGCCAGTTCCATCAGATTTGATTCTGACATGAATATTAGCATCAATTGTGCGTTTCACAGGCACCAGGATTTTCATATATACCTCACATTTCATCCTTTTATAGGGTAGACTTTTCACCCTTTTTTAAATAAACACGGTATGCCTGTAATACAACTAATGGAATTAGAAAGCAGCAACTCACAGGCAGACAGTTTGACTGAACAAATGGTCAAGCTGATTCAGAAAAGGAAAATTATAAACGAGGATATTCGCGCCTGCACTTATTTCCTTCTCGATGCCATTGCCAATGCCATTGCCGGTACCCAAACCACGATGGGAAAGATCTTGATACAGTGGAGCAAGACACAATCACAGCTTGATGCCGGTAAGCAGGCCTTCCTGGTGGGTGCTCTGGTGCATACCCTGGAGATGGACGATCTGCATAAACAATCTGTCACCCATCCGGGATGTGTAGTGGTCCCGGCTGCGTTTGCCATGGCTGCTAGTAAAGGCCGTAGTGGAAAAGACCTGCTTGAGGCCATACTGATGGGTTACGAGGCCATGTGCCGGGTGGGTAATGCCAGTGGCAGGGCCCATTACAAGCATTGGCACAGTACGGCCACCTGCGGCCCATTTGGTTCGGCCATGGCCACCGGCCATTTACTGAGCTTAAATAGCCAACAACTTGTATGGGCGCTGGGAAACGCGGGCACTCAATCGTCTGGCCTGTGGGAATTTATGAATTCTGGCGGCATGAGTAAACATCTACATGCCGGCCGTGCCGCAGAATCAGGGATTTTATCAGCACATTTGGCAAACCATGGATTTACCGGCCCAACGCAGATTTTGGAAGGCAGACAAGGACTGTTCGCAGCCGCCTGCCCTGATGCAAATCCCAGCGAGGTATTGGCAAACCCAAACGGCCAATGGCAATTGACCAGGACATCGATTAAGCCCTGGCCATCCTGCAGGCATACCCATCCTGCGATTGATGCTGCGCTGGAATTACATACCATGATTGATTCAGCTCGAGAAATTCAGATTCGTACCTACCAGGCCGCACTGGACGTGTGTGATCGGGCAATTCCTATTAATGAATATGAGGCAAAATTTTCATTACAACACTGCGTTGCCATGGCCCTGGCAGAAGGCAAAATCGATTTTAATTCTTTTGATGCTTCAGCGAGGGAGCGTATGGCAGAGACAAGCCGCAAGGTGAAGCTCGCTGTCTCACCCGCTATTGACGAGAACTATCCACTTGATTGGGGGTGCGAACTTGAGGTCACCACTGACAATAGCCAGATTATTTCCGCATCGCGGCACCTATGCAAGGGTGACCCTGAATTCCCACTGGATGATGAAGAAATGCTGAAAAAGGCAGATCTGTTACTGAGTTATGCCGGCATTAAGGAGGATGAACAACAGCGCTTAATAAGTTATATTCTAGACTTACCCAACCAGCCTAAGGTTGTAGATCTAATATCATTGCTAAACTTAAATTTTTAATCAGGACAAACGACATTAACGGAAAATTATCATGTCAATTATAAAAAAACAGGACTTTATAGACAGTATTGCCGATGCCTTACAATACATCTCTTATTATCACCCGGTAGATTTTATCCAGGCGGTAAACAAGGCATACGAAAAAGAAGAATCTAAACCTGCCAGGGATGCCCTGGCACAAATCCTGGTGAATTCGCGCATGTGTGCCGAAGGCAAACGCCCCATATGTCAGGACACCGGGATCGTGACGGTATTTCTGGATATTGGCATGGACGTTCAATGGGATTCTGATATAGGGATATATGACATGGTGAATGAAGGTGTGCGCCGTGCCTACACCCATCCTGACAATGTATTACGGGCATCCATTGTGGCGGACCCGGCCGGTGCCCGTAAAAATACCCGTGATAATACCCCCGCAGTAACACACATTACTATCGTGCCGGGAGACAAGGTCCATGTGAATGTTGCTGCAAAAGGCGGTGGCTCGGAGAACAAGTCAAAATTCACCATGCTCAATCCCAGTGACAGTATTGTAGACTGGATTACCCAGACAGTACCAACCCTGGGTGCCGGCTGGTGCCCACCCGGTATTTTAGGGATCGGCATCGGTGGCACTGCTGAAAAGGCATTGTTAATGGCGAAGCAATCACTGATGGAACCTATAGACATACAAGACTTAATCGAGCGAGGCCCTGGAAATCGGGTTGAGGAATTAAGACTGGAGATATATAGCAAGGTTAATGAACTGGGGATAGGTGCCCAGGGTCTGGGTGGTTTAACCACCGTGCTGGATGTAAAAATTCTGGATTACCCCACCCATGCCGCCTCATTACCCGTTGCCATGATCCCAAACTGCGCGGCCACCAGACATGCCCACTTTACCCTGGACGGCAGTGGGCCGGTATCACAGACCCCGCCTGATTTAAACGACTGGCCTGTTATCACCTGGGAGGCAGGTAAAAATACTCAATCTGTTAACCTCGATGATGTCACCCGTTCAGACATTGAAACCTGGAAGGCCGGCGACACATTGTTGCTATCGGGCAAGATCCTTACCGGTCGCGATGCCGCCCATAAACGTATACAGGGCCTGTTGGAAAGCGGCGAAGGACTGCCGGATGGCGTGGATTTTACCAACCGGTTTATCTATTACGTCGGCCCCGTAGATCCGGTCCGTGATGAAGTGGTTGGACCCGCCGGCCCCACTACCGCCACCCGCATGGACAAGTTTACCGATATGATGTTATCGGATACCGGGTTAATCGGCATGGTTGGCAAGGCAGAACGCGGCCCAGCAGCGGTGGAAACCATCAAAAAACACAAGGCCGTCTACCTGATTGCTGTCGGTGGCGCAGCCTATCTAATTTCCAAGGCAATCATCGCACAACGCATCGTGGCATTTGAAGATATTGGCATGGAAGCCATCTATGAATTTGAGGTGAAAGATATGCCAGTTACTGTGGCTGTGGACTCTAACGGTAATTCTATTCATAACACTGGTCCAGCAGAATGGAAACAGATCATCATTGAAAAAAGTAGCAGTTGACCTGACTAATCCAATAAGGGGGGAATGTTATGAAACTGTATCAAACCATTATAGGCATTTTTTTATTAGTAGTATTGTCATGGACTGTGCAGTCTCAGGAATATACCGGCCAACTCTTTGACTTACCGGGCACAAAACTCTGGGTAGTTGACACCGGTGGTAATGGGGAACCAATTATATTACTACCCCCCCGGACTGGTAACGCAGATTTTTTTCAGGCCTCCCTGCCGATACTGGCAAAGGCAGGCTACCGTGCCATCGCTATTGATTTTCCGGGTTGGGGAAGGAGTATGGTGGATGATCCTGCAAATACGACCCCGGTGGCCATTACCCTGGATAATCTGTTCGATAGACTGCGTTTTAATTCAGTTCACCTGGTGGGTACCGCCATGGGAGGCTATATCGCCCTGGACTATGCCACTTATAAACCAGAACGCATCAAAACCCTAACTATCGCAGCCAGCGGCCTTGGGCTTCAAGGTGACCCGGAATACAATGAATACAGGAAGCGCGCCGAGATCCCGGGGATGGCAGACCAAGCGGCCCATATCCGGGAAGTCAGTCCCGATTACCGGGCCAGCAATCCTGAGGGACTGGAACACTGGTTGCATATCCACCATAACGGCCAACAGAAAGGAGTGGCGCGTGCCCCGCTATTAAGGCCTAATACCCCGGAAAAACTCGCCGACGTAGAGTCCCCTACCCTGTTAATTGCTGGAGGAATAGACCTGGTCACCCCCTCTGGAGCAATGCGGCTTTGGAGCCGCCATATAGTGGCCCCCAAGGAATTTATGGTCATCCCTGAGGCCGGACATGTGCTGGTATGGGAACAACCTGAGGTTTTTAACCAGGTCTTGGTGGACTTCCTGAAACAATACTAAAACCCTTAAGAATACGAATACTTAAGTTTCAAACCGAAATATCTGGAAAATCGTTAATGTTTTCACCATAATTATCGTATTCATTCATTGCAACTAACATCTACTGGGGGGCAAGGTTGATGATAATATTCAAAAAATCCATACCTAGACGTACATTTCTTCGTGGTCTTGGGGCCTCAGTCGCCCTGCCAATGTTGGACGCCATGGTGCCGGCACTGGCCAATCCCATGGAGTCCCTGAAAAAAATGCCATTGAGGGTGGGATATGTCTATACACCTAACGGAATTATCCGCGATCGCTTCCGCCCAAAAACCACAGGTTCTGATTTCGAGTTGTCAGACATACTCAAGCAATGGGAACCGTATCGTGATCAACTTCTGGTCCTCAGCAACCTGGACAATGCTGAAGTTGAAAGAATAAATGGCCATGCAGGTGGCGCATCAGCATTTTTGACAAGTTGTATCGCGAAAAAAACCCTGAGTGATGTGGAAGCTGGTACTTCTGTGGACCAAATTATCGCGAAAAAATTTGGCCGGGAGACTCCACTGGGTTCCCTGGAGATGTGTATTGAGAATGCCGCTGAAATGGCTGGCCAATCTGAAGGTGCCTATAGCTCTGCTTATACCAATACCATTACCTGGGCCAGTCCCACTTCACCACTACCTATGGTTCACAGACCCAGGGATATATTTGAGCGGTTATTTGGTGGCGCAGGAGCTACCCCGGAAGCCAGGCAGGCGAGAATCGAGGAACAGAAGAGTATCCTGGACTTTGTCAGAGACGATTTTGCCCGCACCAAGAAAAAGCTGGGGGCCAGTGACATTGCAAAACTGGATGAATTCACCGAGACCCTGCGTGATGTTGAAATTCGTATCGAGAAATCGGCCTCCAATAACCTCGATGACATGCCGGATATTCAGCGCCCAATTGGTGTTCCTGAATACGGTGAACATGTGGATTTAATGTTTGACCTGGCATTAATCGCGTTCCAAACAGACATGACACGGGTATTCACCTTTATGATAGCCCGGGAATTCAGCGAACTGGTTTTTACGAACCTGGGCCACAGTGATCCCTATCATCCCACCACCCATCACCGAGGAAACAAGGGTAAGATCAAGCGAGCTGGAGATATCAATGTGTATCAGGCCAGCTTGTTTGCCAAGTTCCTGGCGAAGATGAAAAACACCAAGGACATCGACGGCTCGTCATTACTTGATAATTCCATGCTGGTATATGGTGCTGGCCTTGGTGATGGTGATATTCATAGCCAATGGAACGTGCCTATCGCAATTTTAGGTGGTGGTAGCGGCAAACTGCAAAGTGGACGGCATATCTCCTATGAAGATGGCACGCCTCTCGCCAACCTGCATGTGACCATGTTAAATTTGCTAGGAATTGAGACAGAAAGTTTTGGCAACCTGGAAGGTACATCTACAGGAGAGCTGGATCTAAGTCGCAAGGCATAAGTAAATATTCAACCAGTCTGAACGGGCAGGCAGCATAGACTATCTGCCCGTTTTTTTTTACGGAATTATTATTTGCACTCTTGGGTAAAACTATCCCTGAATAATTCTACCAGGGTTTCCTCAGCCAGGTGTTTCAGTTCTCCTGTGTCTGGATATATACCATAACAGGTAACGCAACTTTGAAAGTGGATATAGGGTAGCCTGCAGTCAGACATTTTCATCATCTCACTATTGGCGAATATTTCGTCCCTGGAATCATATTGTTTGCCAACACCAGAATTACCAATATCAATATCGCTGGCAATATTTTTGATGTCCTTAGTATTCCAACATATCCAGCCATAGGCTTTTGTATTCCGGGCATCGGCTTACATCTACATAGACACTGTGGCCCCGTTCGATTTTCTTCTTACACTTTGGAAATTTTATTGAGACGCGCAGAAAATTTGATTTATTTAGATTGTTCTACCATGTCTGCCAGACGTTTCCCCAGGATATAACTGATATTAAAATTGAGCTTGGCGACAATATTAGGAAAGTATTTCAGGTCCTTTTGTAATCTCTCATAATCGAATTTCAATGCGGTCAAATCTGATTTTGCCCTTACATCAGCCGTTCGCTGGGTCTCACGGATATAACCAATTTCACCAAAAATCTGTCCACACCCCAACGTGGCCAAGACATTATCCTGGCCATCATCACGGCGAATCACATCTGCCTCACCACTAAGTATTAGAAACATACTTCGTCCAGCGGTGTCCTGTTCTATTAAGAGTTCCCCCGCCTTGAACTCATGCAATTCAGAAATCAATATGGCCTTACGACGTTGATAGTCCGTCATGTTATGAAACAAGATACAGTTATCCAGGGAATCTTCGTCCAGTGACATGGCTAGTATCTGGTAGAGGCCCACCAGCCTTATCCTAGACATCAGGATCGGGGTAATTAACAGATTAGTCAGTATTGACAGTAATATAGTGGCTGTGATTAATGCACCGAATTGGGCAACCACGGTAAATTCTGACAGGGTGAGAATACTGAATCCCACTGAAAGGGCTATGGTGGATATTATCATGGAGGGGGCCACTTCATTTACGGCCGCATTGACTGCGCCGATAAAGTCTGATGACTTTCGACAATGTTCAATATAGCGGGTCAACAAGTGTATAGTACCGTCCACGGCCAGTGCCACAGCGATCACGCCCACCATCGCCGTACCAGGATTGAGAGGAATATTTAATAATCCCATTACCCCAAACATTATGATCACAGGCACAACAGCAGGTATCAATGCGATCACACCACCTTTATAAGAAGTGAATAAAATAGAGACAATAATAAAAATCAACGTTACCAGTATCGCAAAACTGTTCACCTGGGCATGTTTCAGGTTTTCTGCGGCCTGATGCACCATGAGGTTTTTCCCCACTACTGTTGAGACCAGTTCAGCACCAGCAAACTGACTAACAACCCCCTCAAGTTCGCTGATATAGTCATTTAACAGTCTTGAATCATTAATATTATGCCTGACAATAATATTGGCCCGACTGTAATCCTGGCTGACATAATTCTCCAATTCAGACCGGTGAAATAGCACCAGGTACTGGGCAACCAGTTGACGTGAACGGGGTAACGGCAGGCCCGGTTGTTCACCCTGAATCTCCTTGTGAACATACTTAAGAAGGTCCGAAAGTGATCGGCTGCTATCAAATACTTCCTGCTCTCGGACAAAATTCTGAATCAAAGACAACTTTTCTATGTTTCTGGGTTCGAGAAATGCCTTTTCAGAATTGGATGCCAGGGTGATAAAAAATGAATGTACACCAGATAAATCCTCGTGTAAGCGTTCATGGTCCTGCATTAATTCCTGATTGTCAGAGAAAAATAACAGTGGATCATTGGTCACGTAGAAAGTTGATGCATGGTAAAAGAAATAACCGCTGGCGATAAGAGTAAAAATTAAAACCACCCCGGCAAATCTACCATGGGAATAACTGTAAGTTAAAATAAACTTGCCGGGATAACTGCCTTCTTCATCATTATTATTAACAAACCTGCCAGATGAGCGCTGATATATTCTTAATAAATCCGGTATCACTAATATAGATATTATTCCATGCACCAACATGGCAAATGTTGAGGCAATCGCAAAATCACGAATAATCCCAATTTCATTAAAAACATTACTGGCAAATGCAATGGTGATAATTGAAATGGCCAACAGGAATGACAAGCCGGATTTTCTGGATATTTTTTTGATGATGTCTTCATGCGACAGGCCCGAATACTTCCTTAACCTTTTTAAATATGCAATTACAAGATGCATGGTGGTAAAAGCAGAAACAATAATGATCAGCAGGGGCAAAATAGTACTTAAAATATTGATCGGCAAACCAAACCAGCCCTGCAAGCCAAACGTCCAAACTATGGCAATGGTTGAGGTGATAATTGGAATCACCGCTGCAAGCACGCTCCTCACGAAGATTAATATTAACACCAGTACCACCAGTGCAGACAGTGGACCAAGCAATATAAAGTCTTCCGCCAGCTGCGTTTTAAGCTCGTAGTTAAGTCTGGGTGTGCCTATTTGAATAAGATCCTGAAAATCTCCCCTGACCTTATCGAGTTCCGTTTCGATATCCTGATATATTTGCTCTTGAATATTCTGTGTTGCAACCTCATCTTCCAGGGAGACGACTATAGCTGAGACCCGGCCATTGTCCGCAAAAAATGTATCAATAAAAAGTTGGTTTTGTAAAATTAAATTTCGAAGTGATGAAATATCCAGCTCGTCATTCAACTCCCTATTTATAACCAGGCCAGACTCCAGCTCATTATCGACACGTTGCAATGTCCTTAGAGTAAACAGGCTTGATACAGACTTCACCCCATCAACCTGTTCCAATGCGCTATGTAATCTATTTATAATCTGAAGTTTATCTAATGACCAGATATTCTCAGCTTCAATAAAGACATATACATTTTCATCAGTGCCGAATTCTTCCAGTACCCGCTGATAGGCGAGTCTATCAGGGTCACTTGATGCGATAAGACTGTCCAGTCCGGTGTCGATGGGAATATTCGGGATACCCGATCCCAGCAACAGGGTCAACGCAATAATGCTCAGCCAGACCAGTTGTCGATAACAGCTACCGAATAAATACAGAGCCTGCAGCATTATTTATGACCTCGATTTTGCGGAACTTTGACAATGGATTCATCAAAAGTATTTAAATTGGCGTCGATCAGTTCTGACTCAAGTTGTTCTTCTTCTGTGGGACTTAAATCCAAAGGGGGTTTATTTTCGAACATCCAGTTTGCAGTAAATACTTTATTGGAAACAATACTACTGGATACCACTCTTTTATTTACTTTAATCAAGGTGCTATGGAGTTTTCTTCTGTCTATCATATAAAGCATGGCAGCATTTAGTACATTTTCAGAATTTTTATTTAAGTCATGCGTAGACAATTGTTTAATGATCTTGCCATGTTGATCGTAAAAAATTGTTCGCGTGATAAACATATCATCCTGACAGACTTGGTGGGTCATTATCGGCAGAGAATCGTCCGAATTCTCAGCGTTTTCATAGACATCTATAACATAGTAATTAACCTCAGTTATTTTCCGGTCGGCCTGACGTACATATTCATAATTATCATTAAATATAAAACTGATCTGGCTGAGACTAAAATCCATGCCAAATAAACCTTCATTGTCATTCCATAAGCTCAGATGTTTTAACAACTCCCCGCTTGCAGGCAAATACAGATAGACCTTAGGCTCTGAGTCCATAACCTGTTCAACCAGAATGGCAACCCCTTCATATTCTTCAGGCTTATCAAAAACCAGCAAAAACTTAATCACATTATTATCTGAAATGCGGGTAAATTTTCTTAACTGTCTGGTATCTCTGTGTCCCGATTGATCAGTTAGAATGGCAGAGATTTCTTCGTATACATATCGTTCAGCCTTCAGATTATTTTTCACCGCATCCATAATATCCAGCGCGGTCAATTCCACCTCTCCCTGCGCGATAGCAGAGCTGGTAGTCAGCAGACTGACAAGTAACATTGACCATTTAAACAGTTGCATGCCTTATTTACTCCCTGGGTATACTTTCCGCAACCAATTGAGCAAATTCCCCATAAAGTTCTCTCATGGCCAATACAATATTTTCATAGTCCTCCATGACATATGTCTGATTACTGGTTAAAGAGGTGCTATGGGTGCTGATCTGCCCTTGATGATGGTTATCAAGGACCTGCCACATGGCGATCAATGACACATAGCCATCATAATTACGTTCAAACTGTTCAATGTGAATTTGCAGGCGATAATCTGCGTTGGATAATGTGCGATTGATGGGCGTGCCAACATCATTGGTCCCCAATAAACTGGAAAGGTTTTGCGCCATTGTCCGTAACAGGTTTTTCCGAAAATTGTCTCCCCATTGGTTATTTTCAGATAAATACAGCTGATTTGAATTTCCCCGACTGATGATATTAAATCTTTCCAAGTACTGCGGAATATTGACATCCATAATTTCAATGACCAACTCGGAATCGTCACGGTTATCCGCAGTAAAATCCATGGGGTCAATCATAAAATAACGTATTGAGTTACTACTACCAGCACATCCTGTTAGTACACATATTATGTAAACTACCAATAAATGATTTTTATTTTTCATTATTCTTTCCATAACTATTCTCCGTCTCCATCCCGGCCAAATAACAGAGATTGGGGATTTCTTTCCAGGATCTCAACTAATGCCCTGATGGAACGCGCTGTTTCTTCCAGTTCACTGGTTAATTGAATGACGTTATATTGCATGGGGGAATTGGGCTCGAGTATGTTGTTGGTTAAATCCAGCGTGGTACGCAGATTTTGTAATACATCTCGCCCGGCAATAATGGTCTCATCGAGATTTGCCTCATCGACTGAACGTAATATATTCTTAAATGATTCCATGGATGCTTCCAGGTTAACCAGTGAGGCCTGGATCGCCGGTGAATTAAACAAGGAATTGGTTCCTTCCAGAGTCCCCAGCAATTCCCGGCCGATATCTTCCAGATTGATAGTATCCAGTCGTGAGACAAAAGCCTCCAGTGAATTGGTAATGGACTCAATACTCGCAGAAGACACAGTAGGCATCTCCGGCACGGAATCATTGACGGCCACCAGTTCCATTGGCGCATCCGGGTTCATGATCAATTCGACATAGAGCTGACCTGTAATGAGACTGCCTAACTGCAAGCGTGCCCTTAAACCATTATGTATCAGGTTAGAAATGGTGTCTTCTGAATCTGACAATCCGGTTTCATCCCTGAAAGCAATTCGCTCAGGTTCAATCTCAATTAACACCGGAATTAGAAAACTTTGATCTTCACTATCATATTCCAGTCTGAAATCCAGGACTGAACCCACCTGTATCCCCCTGAACTCCACCGGTGCCCCTGGGCTCAAGCCCCGAACCGAACTATCAAAGTAAGCAACGTAACTAATTTTACGGGTATACGCATTCTCATCCATGTCGCTGTAGCTGTTATGTAAAGTATAGACCAGGCCCTGTATATCCGTTGTTGTCTGCTCCAATGTCTCGGGGGTATCGAAGGTTATACCTCCAAAAATCATGCTTTTTACTGATTCAGTACGGACATTAACGCCGTTGGCAGAAACGTCTACCTCCAAACCGCTAACATTCCAGAAACGGGTATTGCCCTGTACAAGCTGGTCAAAGGGATCATTTACAAAGATATGGATATAAACGCTTTCCCTGTCATTTGCCAACTCATACCCCAGGACCTCACCTGCCTGAATACCCTTGTAGTACACCGGAGAGCCAATATCGATTGACCCAAGCTTTTCTGCCATTAACACCATCCGTTGGCCAATCGTTTCAGACAACACAACCGGGGGATTTTCCAGCCCGACAAAATGAAACTGTGGGGCACCCTGACCGGGTTCAACAGAGATATAGGCACCGGATATTATGGTCTCCAATCCTGACACTCCACTAAGGCTCAATTGCGGCCTGACCACCCAGAACTGGGTATTGCGTCTGAGGAATGAATCCATCCCCTGGTTAAATCGTGCGCTGAGAATAACATGTGAAAAATCTTCACTGAACTCCATCCCTTCAATTACGCCGATATTGACATTCTTATATTTAATTCGTGTAGTCCCTACTTCAATCCCATCGGCAGTCAGGAAGCTAACGGTAGCCACCGGACCTTGTTCAGAGATGGTCTTAATGATTAACCACCCCCCTACCAGGGCAGTAATAATGGGAATTACCCAGACCATGGAAATACCCGAGCGGTGTTCAATTTTTGGAGACGATATTTCCATTACTCACTCACCCTGTTGTCATCTTGTGGGTTTGCACCATCCCAGATGAGCCGTGGGTCAAAACTGTGTGCAGCAAACATGGTTACCACGACAACTCCTGCAAAAAAAGATGCGCCTATCCCCGGTCGTATGGTGGACAAGACATCGAGGCTGACCAGCGCCGAGAGAATACCCACCAGAAAAATGTCCACCATGGACCATGCGCCAACAGTTTCAGTAATGCGGTAAAGGACAGTCCTGTCTTTGGGCCGCCATTTAGAACCGTTTTGTACTGAGACTAACAGAAATACGAGGATCATCAATTTCATGACGGGAATGACGATACTGGCCACAAAGACAATCATGGCCAGCCCCCACATACCCCCTTCGATAAGATGTAATACTCCACTCATGATAGTACTGGGCTCACCCTGACCAAAACGAATAACGGTCATGACCGGATAAAGATTTGCCGGAATAATCAGGATGGTCGCAGTCATTACCAATGCCCATGTCCTGGTAATACTGTCTACCTTTCTACGGTGAATGGGGGCTTCACACCGGGGGCATTCTTCCAGTCCTGGTTTCGCACAGGTAAACATTCCACAGGTGTGACAATTCATCAGGCGTTCCGGTTCAGATAAATCCGGTGATTGATAGTCAAAATGCTCCCATATCGCTTCAGGATCAAAATTGGCACGGGCCGCGGCAAAGGCCACCAGCAGCCCCACCAGGGCATATAGTGATGGTCCGGCAATGACATTGGCCAGATCTTGAAGTTTTACAATGGAAATTAAGACACCAAGCATAAAAACACTCACCAGGCTCCAGGGATTAATGGCTTCTACCAGCCTGAAAACCAGGCCCATGGCCGGTGGTACCATACCCAGTCTCAGCGGTATCAACAAATACAACATACCGATAATACTAATAAACGGAAATCCAATGCTGGTAAAAAAAATCAGGATAGCCAAATCAGGCATCCCCATCTGGTACATGGCCAGTCCACCTGAAAGTAATATATTTTCTTCCACCCGACCACCAAGCTCCAGGGACAGGAACGGATAAACATTGGCGAGGATGAATAACATCAGTGCAGTCAGGTACAGGGCAATACCACGGTCAAGGCTGTTTTGCACATGCCGATAAAGTTCAGAACCACACTGCGTACAACTGGCCTTACCCGAGCCCGCGATAGGTTCATAGTGGTATAACTGGTCACATTCGTGACACGCGATAATTTTCCCCTTCATGTTCAATGACACAACACAATCCCGATATTTTTGTTGTTATATTGATATCTTCCCCAAAATCAAATTCTGCCCACCCAGACACAAAAAGCCAAGCAGTTTAAGTGGATTTTCTGGGTTAAAATCGCTGAGAATGACTATTCTGTGGGGTCTTGCCTGAGGTTAAACAGCCAGATCCCGCTGATAATGATGAGCAAGCCAAAAAAGTGGTACCAACTGATGACTTCATCAATAAAGATATATGCTAAGATAGCCGTGAGTATAGGAACCAGATTGAGGAACAATCCAGCCCGGTTTGCCCCAACCATTTCAATGCCCCTGTTCCAGCACATATAAGACAATACTGATGGAAAAATCGCAATAACAATCAGACCGGAGATGACACGATGATTTAGCTGTATATATTGTCCCTGTATAAATTCAATTAAAAATAATGGGAACGAGACTAATGCACCAAACAAGATCAGAATTGAAAGTAAACTAAGCGGATGAATAGCTGGTTTTTTATGGAGTAAAACCGGATATAGTGCACCACAAAATACCGCCATCAACATCCACAGATCACCTCTGACAAACTCCAGTGTTGCGATACCTGTGGGGTCTCCCCTGAAAATTACAAAAATAACACCTGTAAAACAAATGACCATACCTATGACCTGAGGTCTACTGA
>JAURPG010000048.1 GCA_030835405.1 Gammaproteobacteria bacterium
AGAGGGGATTCTCAATGCCAGAGAAATTATAAAAACCAAAGTGCATGTGGAAGAATCTATCGTTTCCAAAATTCAGCAAATCCTGAATGAAACCCGGCCGGAACGGACCAGTACTGATGTGGTAACCAAATTAATAGAGCCGGCAGGAGGCGCGTCACCCAGAGCGGGTATCAGCATAGTTCATGCAGCCAGGGTGCATGCCGTTATACAGGGGAATGATTTCGTAACACCGAATGATGTTGTCGGTGTGATTAATCCCATATTGAGACATCGCCTGGTGTTTAAACCTGGTGAAATTGAGGAAGGTGAGGAAGAAATCTATCTCAGGGAAATTATCGATACGATTCTGAAAAAAGTACTCTAACTCTCAGGCAAAATATAATGGATAGTAGAGCCTTACTACATGGCATACGCAGTCGGCCGATTAGTTTTGTCCCCGGTAAGAAAGTTGTTAGTACGGCACCTGGTGAATGGACAAGCCCATTTGAAGGGAAGGGGTATGAGCCGCTTGGTTACCGGGATTTTGAAATTGGAGATGACCCCAGGCGAATCAATATTCCAGCTACTGCACGTCGTGGGGAATTAACTATAGTTGAACGTGTGGCCTTGCGTGATTTTAAAATCATGGTGGTCATTGATAATTCTCCCTCTATGATGGTTAGAGAAAAACTGGATATACAGATAGGCATTACAGCATCTTTACTGTATTCCGCCTGGAAATCTGAAACTACCTTTGGGCTAGGAATCAATACGGATCAGGGAATTCGCACACTGGGAATGGGGATTGGATCCAGGCATTTTTATCATCTGTATCAAAAACTCTGGGATACATTTGACCCGAATAAAAATAGCCTCAAGGGAACGCGTAAACTGCATCTGAGCAGATGCCTGCCGCCAAATGCCATGATGATTTACTGTTCGGATTTTATGCGTGCTGATGGCAGTCTAATGGATTTGCTTGCGTTAAAGCGCTCAATACAGCGTTATGATTTTATCCCAATAATAATTCAGGATGAATTTGAATCATCATTTCCAGTATTGGAGCATGGAACATTTATTTCCTTTTCTAATCCAGAAACTGGTGACAGGGAAGATGTCTGGATGTCAAAAACTGAAGCAATGAGAATTAAATCCATACATGAAGCCAGGTTTAATGAATTAATTGATGTGCTTGGAACACCTGGTGCTTACTCCATCCACTTGAGCTCACCTGATAGTAAAACATCTATTAAAAAAATAGATGGTTTCTTTCGGCGCAGGTCGGGGAGGTCAGGCTAATTACTCTTTACGAGATGCCTTGGCAATAATTTCCTGCAATTTGTCCAGGGGGGAATTCATATAATCGCCGGATATTTTTTGCCTAATCGTGTTCAGCAAATCAGTTGAAAAGTTATTTTCCAAGGCGGTAAGGACTTCATCTGGCCCAAGAATAACAAGATTCCGGAAAGCATTTTCTTCTAGTTTAGATTCCAGAAATTCTGACATTGTCTTTAGTGTATAATCTGTCGTCTCAACATCTTCAGAGTGAGGTTGAGTCTGGTTGCCAGAATGGTCTATTTTATATCGGGTAATAAGGCTGTATGTAATTTCGCTGCTATTATCAAAGTCAGCCTCCCGATAAGTCTTTAATGTGGAGTCATTCTCTGAAATATATAGTAATTTAATGTAATAACCATCTGTTAGTAATATCCATGTTTTTTCTGACATAAGCCCTCTGAATTAGGAGTGTTAAATATTTTTTATTTGCTTGATAAACATTAGTACTGATATGAGTAATAAGATGCAACCTAGAGTCAGGTAAAAGCCGTTAATTTCAGAACGCATCAGAGAACGTATAACACTGGCGCCGCCCAGGAAAAAAATGACGGCTATTAGTTTGCCGGACTGTGGTTTCATTTTTTCATTGATATTATTTTACTTAATGCCTGAAAACTAGCTCCATCTATTGTGCATCCAGATCCATTGTCCTGGATTCTCTTTAATCCACACCTCCAGCATATGATTAATATTTTGCATCAGCAAGATAATATCATCATCTTTATTATTTGTATTCGGCAATTCAAGTTGAGGGTAAACTGTCACATCAAACATGGAGTCATTATTTCTGGTGACGCGGACAGGTATCACCGGGTAATGATATTTTAATGCTAATCTTGCAATGGCCGGTGCCGTCATTGCTTTCCTGCCGAAAAAATCAACCCCAATCCCATCATTCATTTTTTGATCTACCAACATGCCAACGCTACGACCATTTTTTAAATGCGACAGGATATGACGGGCGCCCCCAGCCCCTTTCGCTAAAGTATTGATTGTATATTTGGATCTGGCATTTTCTATGATTTCTTCAAGTCCTGGATTATTGGCCTTACGATATACAATGTTAACCGGATGTCCCAATGCATGAAATATCCGCGGCGCAATTTCCCAATTGGCAAGATGCGCGGTAAAGTAAAGCGCACCATGGCCTGTTTTCTGATCATCATGGATATGCTCCTGACCAGAGATACTGCTAATTTCCATAATGTCCTCGTCATCCATGCTGCTGACATGGGGTAATTCCGCAAAATTTCTGCCGATATTTTCCCACATGGGTCGAATAATTTTATCGACTTCATTTGTTGATATGCCAGGCATTGCTTGACAGATATTATTCTTGGCGATCTTCGTGCGTTTTGTATGGAGAAATATAATCCTGGCAATGACCCCTCCCAGATTTGATGCCAAAGGGTAAGGGAGGGTGCGGAATAAAATAAATAACATATAGGCGAGTAGATATTCAAGCCTATATCTTATGTTTTTCAATGTGGCTGGGTTGTCTGTATTTAGCATCATTTAATCAGGAAAATTATATTTTCCAACTGAAGGCAGCATTAAATTAAAACACTTGTTAGAATATATAACTAATTATTATTCTCCAATTCGATCATACAAGGGATTGCGGCTCTATACATGCCCGTTTGTTTGCTTGAACGTTTAGCTATTACTCAGGATATTGCCCGGTGAACTCTGAAAACTTGATATCTTCCACAGACCTTAGAAAGGCATTAGGTACTTTCGCCACTGGTGTGACCATAGTAACTGCACAATCAGGGGAAGGGGAGTTGGCTGGACTCACGGTAAACAGTTTCACATCAGTCTCCCTGTCGCCCCCATTAATACTCTGGTGTCTTGCCTCAAGTTCTGAAAGTTTGCCAATATTTAAATCATCAGAATACTTCGCCGTGAATATTCTGGCATCCGATCAGCGCACATTGTCAAACCGGTTCGCCACCAGGCAATATAATAAATTTAACAATGTCTCATATACCAAGGGCCTTGGAAATACGCCTTTGATAGATGGTTGCGTTTCATGGATACAATGCAGGACCAATCGATCCTATGAGGCAGGGGACCACTGGATTATTATTGGAGAAGTTATGAAGTTAAAGACAACTAAAAAGGAAGGCTTGATTTTTAGTCAAAGTCATTACGGGGTGTCTTTACCTTTGCCAGTTGAGGAAAATGAAACAGAAATTCCGGACGAACTTATTTATTCAGATTCAGAAAGTTATTTTTCATTGTTATTCCAGGCGATACATAGTTACCAGGAAAATTTTGAAAAACATCAACACGAAATCATCGAATCAGACTATGAGGCA
>JAURPG010000049.1 GCA_030835405.1 Gammaproteobacteria bacterium
GGTCTGAAAGAAAATAAATTTGGGATTGCCTACCAGGACGCCAAAATTGCGTTTGACCAGGCTAACGCTATGGTCAATGTGAATGTAGTAGGCATAGATTGTCATATTGGTTCACAGATCACCGATATTGAACCTTATCTTGATGCCATAGACAGGATACTCCATCTGGTTGGAGTGTTGCGCAAAGACGGTATAAACCTCCAGCATATTGACCTGGGGGGCGGACTGGGTATCTGTTATAGAGACGAGATCCCTCCTTCGCCAGCAGATTTTGTTACTGCTATATGTGGCAAGATTACTGATCCATCCCTGGAAATAATTATCGAACCGGGCAGGTCTATAATTGGAAACGCAGGAATCTTACTCACTGAGGTGCTCTATCTAAAGCAAAATGGAATGAAAAATTTTGCCATTATAGATGCAGCGATGAACGATTTAATCCGGCCAGTACTTTATGACGCCTGGCAGGAAATCATCCCTGTCCAGGAACAACCTGAAACTGCAAAAAGTGAATATGATATTGTTGGACCGGTATGTGAGACGGGTGATTTTCTCGGGCTCAACCGGTCATTGTCATTGAATGAAGGTGATTTGTTGGCTGTGATGGGGGTGGGGGCATATGGATTTGTCATGAGTTCCAATTACAATGCAAGGCCGCGCGCAGCAGAAATTATGGTGGATGGGGATAAGGTTTATGAGATTCGCCCACGTGAAACCATCGAAGCGCTTTACGAAGATGAAAAAATACTGCCATAATACTCATAAGGAATAATAACAATATTATTGAAGGTTCGTTTTGGTGCGTAATACAGGAGTAAAGCACCAAAATGGTGCGTTTCGTATGGGCAATATTTAGCTAACTTTCTGTTTTTATTAGATTTATTTCATCCATTTCCCATGGCATAGTTCATGCTTACTAGTCGAGGTAACTCGCCTGTAAAGTGTGAGTTGTACTAACAAGAAATTAAAGACAAGTTATATCAAGACTGAGGAGAGAGAATATGTCGAATAACAAGGTACAGGAGCTGATTAATGAGCATGAAGCCGTGTATGCTGACTTACGCTTCTGTGATACTCGCGGAAAAGAACAGCATGTCACCGTTCCTGTTTCACAGGTAGACGAAGAGTTTTTTCAGGATGGCAAGATGTTTGATGGTTCATCCATCGCCGGCTGGAAAGGGATTAATGAATCAGACATGGTGTTGATGCCTGATATAGAAGCGGCTTTCCTGGATCCTTTCTACGACGACACCACCATTGCTATCCGTTGTGATGTTCTTGAGCCTCATACTATGCAGGGGTATACACGTGATCCTCGTTCATTGGCCAAACGCGCAGAAGAATATCTCAAGTCTACGGGTATTGCTGATACTGCATATTTTGGTCCAGAGCCCGAATTTTTTATATTTGACGAAGCCAGATGGGGAGATAATCTCAACAGTGCCTTTTATGAAGTGGATTCAGAAGAAGGTGCCTGGAATAGTGATAGGGCAACAGATGATGCCAATATTGGTCATCGTCCTGGCGTAAAAGGTGGCTATTTCCCTGTGCCGCCAGTTGATTCTTTACAGAATATTCGATCTGCAATCTGTGCAACCCTTGAACAGATTGGAATTGGTGTTGAGGTACATCACCATGAGGTTGCTACCGCTGGTCAGTGTGAAATTGGAACCGTCTTTAATACACTTACAAGAAAGGCTGACGAGTTATTGATGTTGAAATATTGCGTCCTCAACATTGCCCATGCATACGGTAAAACCGCGACCTTCATGCCAAAACCTCTGGTGGGTGACAATGGGAATGGTATGCACGTCCATCAGTCTTTAGCCAAAGATGGGCAGAACCTGTTCAGTGGTGATAAGTATGGCGGGCTATCAGAAACCGCATTACATTACATCGGTGGAATATTTAAGCATGCCAGAGCCATTAATGCCTTTACCAATGCCAGCACAAATAGTTATAAACGCCTGGTACCGGGATTTGAGGCACCAACTTTACTCGCTTATTCTGCCAGAAACCGTTCTGCTTCATGCCGTATTCCCTTTATCGCCAATCCCAAGGCAAGACGAATTGAGGTGAGGTTCCCGGATTCCTGTGGCAATCCCTACCTTACCTTCACTGCCTTGATGATGGCTGGTCTGGACGGAATTCAGAACAAGCTTGACCCAGGCGCGCCCTTAGAGAAGGACCTCTATGATTTGCCTCCTGAAGAAGAGCAGAATATACCAACGGTTTGTTCTTCACTGGATCGTGCCCTTGAGGCCCTGGATGCTGACCGTGATTTTCTCAAGGCGGGTGATGTCTTTACAGATGATATGATTGATGGATATATCGCTCTGAAGATGGATGAGGTGACCCGTTTTAGAATGACGACCCATCCAGTTGAGTTTTCCATGTATTACAGCCTCTAAAATACAGAATCATAGGTATTTTAAAGCCCCCTTTTACAGGGGGCTTTTTTTATCCTGTGATTTTAATCACAGGAACTATTATCCAGTTGTTAGTGTCTAGACAATCATCTATGCTTGAAAGTGTGAACAAAATAATACTGCTTATAGGTAGTTTATTCATGACGGGTGTCATGGCTGCTGATGTCTATATGACAGTGGATGAAAATGGCAATCCCACGTTTACCGATCAACCTGTTGAAGGGTCAAAAAAGATTGAAGTCAAAGAGGTAATAACAATCCCGGCCCTGAAAAATGCACCGCCACCCAGAACCACTTCCCAACCACAGGTGCGTTATAGCCAGGTCACTGTCACTAATCCAAAGCAGGATGAAACCTATTTCAGAAGCCAGGGAGACCTGGCAATCAATGTTTCAATCTCACCTCGATTGCGGAGTGGGGATAACCTTGCTTATTTCCTGGATGGCGTTCCAGTTCATACAGGTAAAGCTACCAGTCATAGTCTTTCAGAGTTGGATAGAGGTACGCATACCGTTCGGGTTGCCGTGGTCAGCGGGAACGGTGATGAGCTCATTACATCTGAAAGCATTACCTTCCATATGCGTCAGGCCTCCGTAATCGGTAGATAGTTTTACTAGCCTTTACATTTCAATTGTTTTCCCATCGTTTAAGGGGGATTTATACCCGGATCCCAAGAATTTGGTCTGATTCTTGCTAATGAATAATCATATGATATTTGTTATTCAGTAAAAATTATCTTAATAAGCTGACTTTTATATAAATATAGACTATTTCATTCAATGCGGGGACAGATTAATCCTTCTTCATTGCACCACAATAGTGCAAAATGGCTATTTATGAACGAAATATATAAATCTCCCGATGCACTCATTGAGAACATCAGCACGGCGGTGATGGTATTTGATAATACTCTGAGATTATTGAGTATTAATGCTGCAGGTGAAAACCTGTTATCGCTAAGTATCAATAAGGTCAGGGGGCAAAACCCCGGGGATTTTTTAACGGCCTCAAGCGAGTTTGTCGATGACATCCAGCGTGCACTTGATGAAATGCATCCCTATACCGATTGGGGTGTGGAGCTGCATTTAAATGAGAAAAACATTATCACCGTTGGTTGTGTGGTCACCCCATTCATATCTGAAGACAATGAGAAATATATGATTGTTGAATTGATCGATGCAAATTCTTTTACCCGGGTGATGCGAGAAGAAACCAGCTCCATCGTCCATGATGCAGCAAGAAAATCTCTCAAGGGTATTGCCCATGAGATAAAGAATCCGTTAGGAGGACTAAGGGGCGCGGCACAATTACTGGAAAGGGAATTACAGGATAAAAATCTTAAGGAATATACCCAGATAATTATCAGTGAAGCTGACCGGTTGCGTAACCTAGTGGACAGGATGATGGTGCATGAAGCACGACCACAGATTTCCAGTGTAAACCTACATGAAATTCTTGAATATGTTGTTGAGGTAACCCAGGCCGAGTCTAGCACTGAGTTGAAAATTACACGGGATTATGATCCCAGCCTGCCATTACTACAGGGCGACAAAGATAAGTTAATTCAGGTATTCATGAATGTTTTACGCAATGCCTTACAGGCCATTGCGACAAATGGACAAATCTGGATCCAGACCCGTATCAAACGACGTTGCACCATCCGTCAGTATTTTTATCGGTTGGTTGCAGAGATTAAGATTATGGATGATGGTCCAGGGATTCCTGAAGATATTGAACATGAAGTTTTTTACCCATTAATAACCGGACGCGCTGAAGGCTCCGGGCTTGGGCTTTCCATTGCGCAATCATTGTTACAATTGCATGGAGGCTCAATCAATTATGAGCGCCCGGCAGACCGCACTACCTTCACTATATTGTTACCACTGGACATAAATGATGACTGAAAATAATAAGATATGGATTGTTGATGATGACAAGTCAATTCGTTGGGTGTTGGAAAAAGCACTTACCGCCGACGATATTCAGGTCATTAGCTTTGATGGACCTGGTAAATTATTGTCTAGATTAAACAGGGAAAAACCGGATGTCATTATCTCAGATATCCGAATGCCAGACATGGATGGTCTTACATTGATAAACGAAATCAAGAAACAAACTCCAGATGTGCCTGTAATTATCATGACTGCATACTCCGATTTGGATAAGGCAGTCTCAGCCTTTCAAAGTGGTGCATTTGAATTTATTTCTAAACCCTTTGATGTAGATGAGGTGGTCACCCTGGTCAAGCGGGCTATTAAAGAAACAGGAACGGGTGTCAACTCAGAACAGACAGAAGATCTGAATGAGGGGACCGATATTATTGGGTCGGCACCGGCCATGCAGGAGGTCTTCCGGGCCATAGGTCGGTTATCCAGTTCCAATTTGACCGTGTTGATAACCGGCGAATCAGGTACCGGGAAGGAACTGGTGGCGAAGGCCTTGCATAAGCATAGTCCCAGAAATGATCAACCGTTTATTGCCTTAAATACTGCGGCAATTCCCAAGGAATTACTGGAATCAGAATTATTCGGTCATGACAAAGGTGCATTTACAGGTGCCAATGAACGCAGGATTGGACGGTTTGAACAGGCCAACGGCGGCACATTATTCCTGGATGAAATTGGTGACATGCCCGCAGACCTGCAGACCCGGTTATTACGGGTCCTGGCAGATGGAGAATTCTACCGGGTAGGTGGACACACTCCCATCAAGGTAAATGTCAGAGTAATAGCCGCAACTCACCAGGACCTGGAGGCAAGGGTAAAAAAAGGTGATTTCAGGGAAGACTTGTTTCATAGGTTGAATGTCATACGTGTTCATGTCCCGGCATTGCGAGACCGGCGCGATGACATTCCGGCTTTAACAGATCATTTTTTGAAAACAGCAGCATCAGAATTAGCGGTTGATAAAAAGCAGGTCACAGAAACCACCCAGGATTATTTGAATTCACTTTCCTGGCCTGGGAATGTCAGACAACTGGAAAATTTTTGCAGGTGGATAACGGTTATGGCATCGGGGAAGGAGATCCATAATGAAGATCTTTCACCGGAACTGAAAATTAATGAGCATCCGCAAGAAAATAATGATTGGGAAGAAACGCTAAGAAGATGGGTGGAGACGAACCTGGTAAATGGGCAGTCACGCATACTTGCGGACGCTGTACCCAGGTTCGAACGAATTATGATCGAAACGGCATTAAAAAAGACCAGTGGCCGACGTCAGGATGCTGCAAAATTACTGGGTTGGGGCAGAAATACCCTCGCCAGAAAGATTAAATCATTAGGGCTTGATTCCTGACACATTCAGTAGTAAATCTTTTCTTCCAAACTTTATTTGAATACCCATTTGTCATAAACAGGGGGACCATAGATGATCGTTGAAAGAGAAATCGAATATGAAGATAACGGTAAACCTTTTCAGGGGGTAATTGCCTATGATGATTCAAACCAGGGGCCTGTCCCCGGTGTTTTAATATCGCATGCCTGGGGAGGTCAGGGTGATTTTGATGCAAACAAAGCTAGGTTACTTGCGGAACTGGGCTATGTGGGCATGGCCCTGGATGTATATGGAAAAGGAATTCGAGGTAGCAGTCCGGAAGAAAATGCAGGCTTGATGCAGCCGTTACTTGAAGACAGACCGGAGCTCCAATCCAGAATGTTGGCGGCATTGAAGACCATTCAGTCTATTCCTGAAGTCGATGAAAACAGGATTGCAGCCATGGGGTACTGTTTTGGTGGTCTTTGTGTACTGGATTTGGCCAGGGCTGGAGGAGACCTTCGTGGTGTCATCAGCCTGCATGGTTTCTTTACCCCACCCGGCAATCTGGACAGTAAAAATATCAAGGCAAAAGTCCTGGCCTTGCATGGATACGATGACCCCATGGTGCCTCCTGATGCAATAGATCAACTTGCTGCTGAAATGACCTCTGCAGGAGTAGATTGGCAAATCCATGCCTATGGTAATACCCGGCATGCCTTCACCAATCCAAAGGCAAACGATCCTGAAAGAGGTACGGTATACGATGCCGATGCGGATCGGCGATCATGGCAGACCTGTGTTAATTTTTTTGCTGAAGTTCTGGGCTGATAGACGCTCAATCAATTATTGACAGGTCCAATCATGAATATTCTGGTGTTATGTACGGGTAACTCGGCACGTAGCATAATGGCTGACGCTATTTTTAATCGTCTGGGAGAAGACCATATACATGCCTATAGTGCTGGAAGTACTCCACGCGGAATTGTTAATCCGCTGGCGATTGAGTTACTGCAGTCATTAGGTTACCAAACTGGTAACTTTCAAAGTAAGAGTTGGGATGAATTTACAGAGACACCTGAAATGGATGTGGTGATAACGGTCTGTGATAATGCGGCGAATGAAGTCTGCCCGATTTGGCCGGGGGCCCCGCTCACCGGACATTGGGGAATAAATGACCCTGACCAACCCCAGGAAACGCCTGAGACACAACGTGATTTATTTAGGCAGGCCTATAAAATACTGGAGAACAAAATCACAATGTTTGTGGATAAGTCACCACAAAACATGGAAGACCATGAATTACAGGCCCTGTTAGACCAGATTGGAAATACTTAACTGATAATAACGATTCAGGTATCTTTCAGCCAGTTTGCCACTTCCATGGCATGATAGGTCAAAATAGCATCCGCCCCCGCACGCTTACAGGAGAGTAATGCCTCTGTTATGACCTTGCGTTCATCCAGCCAGCCATTTTGCGCTGCGGCCTTGAGCATGGCATATTCTCCACTGACGTTATAGGCAAAAGTTGGTAGACCAAATTCCGTTTTAACCCGGTAAACAATATCCAGGTAGGGCAAGGCCGGCTTCACCATGACCATGTCCGCACCTTCTTCAATATCCAGAGCAACTTCGCGGATTGCCTCATCGCTGTTGGAAGGATCCATCTGGTAAGAAAATTTATCACCCCCTGCCAGGTTTGCCGATGACCCAACTGCATCGCGAAACGGCCCGTAGAATGAAGACGCATATTTTGCCGAGTAGGCCAGGATTCGAGTATTGATAAAACCGGCGTCTTCAAACTTATGACGTATAGCACCGATCCGTCCGTCCATCATGTCAGAAGGTGCCACAATATCAACACCAGCATATGCATGGGACAAGGCCTGTTGGACCAGGACCTCGACGGTCTCATCATTCATCACATATCCCTTTTCATCGATCAGGCCGTCCTGACCATGACTGGTATAAGGATCCAGGGCAATATCCGTAATGACCCCTACATCGGGTACTCTCTGTTTTAATAACCTAACGGCATTTTGTACCAAGCCTTCAGGGTTGTATGCTTCTTCGGCATTGTCAGACTTTTTATCTTCAGGGATTACCGGGAACAGGGCAATTGCGGGTATATTCAATTGGGCGATATCATCGGCCTGTTTTTTCAATTCTTCGAGATTGACTCTGTAAATCCCTGGCATAGACGGGACCGGCTGGCGGGTATAACTACCTCCATGTATAAACATGGGATAGATCAGATCATCAGTGGACAGTCTGGTTTCACGCATTAGCCTGCGTGAAAATTCCTTCTCACGCATACGACGCATTCGAGTTGTCAGAAATCTTGCCATAGTATTCAGATAAAATTGCTATTCATGTCCGGTCGATCATATCAAGCTATTCTACGCTTTTTAAATTTGTTTCGAACTTACACAATATAACATATTGATTATTAAATTGATTATACCTTTTTTAAATGGTACTTTGCATATCTCGATCAGGGCATTACCTCAAGAAATATTACGGATCCACAGAAGCTTCTATTTAACAATAGAATATATACAGTTTATGAATCCCGGCTATATTCAATAAGTTCATGACCGCCAATATCAATACCGATAAACTTTCAGTCCTGCTCCTCGCTGGTCGCCGCCCCGGGATTGATCCCATAGCTGATTATTTTAAGACAGGGTTTAAAGTCTTGGCGCCAGTAGCAGGTAAACCAATGCTAATGCATACCTTAAGTAGTCTGGTTGCCATGGAGGTGGTGGAGAAGATATTTGTTGTGACCCAGGACCCGGTAGAAGTTCAAACTGTAATTGCGGATTTTCCATTATCAGATAAGGTCCGCTTTATTAAAGGTGATGGTGGTATTGCCGACTCAATATTGTCTGTTTGGCAGGGGGAGAAGCTAACTCCGCCGCTGCTGATAACGACAGCGGATAATTGTCTTGTTCGAGAGGAACATGTCGGTGACTTTTTAAAGCAGGCAGAAAAATCTCAGGCAGACATGTGCCTGGGATTGGTTGAGAAAACCGGGCTTACCACACGTTACCCGGAGTCACGCCGGACCTGGCTTGAATTTCAGGATGTCTCGGTAACCGGGTGTAATTTATTCTTGATAAAGAATAGTCGTGCTGAAAATATTATTAATTACTGGAAGGCTTTTGAATCCAGCCCAAAAAAAATATTCAAACTTGCCTGGGCTGTGGGCCCGCTGGTCTTTATAAAATTTTTCTTTAAGCGACTTGGGTTATATGAGGCATTTGAAATTATTTCCAGTAAATCTGGCACACAGATCTATCCAGTCAAATTAAATGATCCTGATATCGCTATCGATGCCGATAAGATTTCAGATATCATCCAGATTGAATCAATACTTAAATCTCGTAACAGAAGACCTGATGATGGTTCAAAAAATCAGGTTAAACCTCTAGTAATATTTGATCTCGACAGGACCATTACTGATCATGGGACGTATTTGCCCTTTCTCATTTACTTTGCAAAATATAATAAGCCACTGAGGTTATTACTATTACCATTTGTTATTATCATGATGCTGGTATACCTGGCAGGGATTATCTCACGCAAGCAATTAAAAACTATCATGCAGTCACTGTTGATAGGTGAGGTGGATACAAATCAAATAGACAAGGCTTGTGAAGATTATGTTAACGATGTGCTGGCGTCGAAGGTCAACCTCGATGCACTATTTACTATCCGGCAATGGCAATCAACAGGTGCCCAACTGGTCATTGCAAGCGCCAGTTTTGACTGGATGGCGAGGTGTTTTGCCAGGCGTCTCGGTATAGACGATATTATCGCTTCTGTATCTATCGAGAAAGATGGCAAGATAGTGCCTGGTATAGATAGGGAAAACTGTTATGGAGATGCAAAATTGGCAATGGTCGAACAAAGGTTTGGCAATCTCAGGGAATTACAGACCACCCATCGCCAGGTATGGTGTTATACGGATCACCACTCAGATGTCCCGCTGTTAGAATTATGCAGTCATCCTGTTGCAATTAATCCCACCAAAACATTATCAAGCTGGGCAGAATTAAATAGTCATGCGCAGGTCTTGCACTGGAATACCAAGACCGTTACCAGTAACTTTATCAGTTCATCAAACACTATCGGTGACTCCTGATGAGAGTTGGTTTTTTATTTAATCACGAGCAATTACATCAGATTCCGCATGCTATATCCGTGGCATATGAACTGTCTAAATTGAAAAAGGATTTTGAAATACTGATTATTACTTCATCTGACAGCCAGTTAAACTACATAAAAGAGTTTGAAGATAATTACCCGGACCATCTTTGCAGTTATGTAGAGATCTCCATGCCGGTTTACCTCAAGGCCGTCTGCTCACTCTTTGACAGGGCACTGCCGGTATCAAAAATTACTATGTTGAAAAGAAACCTGACGGTCTTCGAAGGACTGGATGCATTGGTGGTGCCGGAAAAAACCAGTTTGTTATTAAAATCCTATTTTGGCCTGACGCACCTGAAATATATCCTGACCACTCACGGATCCGGTGATAGAAAATTTGGTTTTAATAAGGGCAAAGGAAAATGTGATCTTTTATTTCTATCAGGTGAAAAGGTCCAGAAACGTATGGAAAGAGAAGGTGTTTTGGCAACTACCGAGTCCTGTATTATTGGCTACCCAAAATTTGATGCGGTGAATGCATTGTCTGGAAAAAGACAGCGGTTATTTGATAATGACAGGTTAACGGTTGTCTATAATCCGCATTTTTCACCTAATGTCTCCTCCTGGTACAAAATGGGTTTGGAAATTCTGGAGTACTTTTACAATAATCAAAAATATAATCTTATCTTTGCTCCGCATATCATGTTATATACACGAAAAATGCACTTTTCCGAGGAAAAAAAATCCAGCATCGGCTGGGTGAAACCTGTCCCGGAGAAATATTTTAATTGTCCACATATCCTGATTGATACAGACGGGATTGCATGCACAGACATGACCTATACCCTTGGGGCTGATATCTATATGGGAGATGTCAGCAGTCAATATCATGAGTTCTTAATCAATCCACGCCCCAGTGTATTTATCAATGCACATCAGCTTGACTGGAAAGATGATGAAAGTTATCTGAATTGGCATACCGGTGCCGTGGTAGAGGATATACAGGATCTGGAAGCGGGAATACAGCAGGCTATAAATGATCATGGTATGCATCGAGATGGCCAGAAAAAATTATTTGATGCTACGTTTGAGTTAACGGATGAGACTTCCTCGAAACGGGCTGCCAGGGCGATCTCTGACTTTCTTCAGGCTTCTTTGTCGCCATAAACCCGATAGTCATTTAATAACTTATATAAGAACTAGCATATGTGTGGGATAACCGGAATACTCTCAAGCAATGCTTCTGCACATCAGAATATTGAAAGGATGACATCGGTTCTTTCGCATCGAGGGCCGGATGGAGCAGGTATCTGGTTGGATGAGAAACATCAGGTCTCATTCGGTCATCAAAGGTTGTCGGTAATCGACCTGAGCGACACAGGGAAACAACCTATGCATTCACAAAGTGGTCGTTACTGCATCGTCTACAATGGTGAAATCTATAATGCAGGTCTGTTAAGGAAAGAATTAATACGGGAGGGGGCAGGTTTTCGTGGCAGTTCCGATACCGAGGTCTTAATTGAGCTCATCGCACGATACTCCATATATGGCGCTGTGAAAAAACTCATTGGCATGTTTGCATTCGGAGTATGGGACAAACAGGAAAATGTGCTTTACCTGGTTAGGGACCGCCTGGGAATCAAACCATTATATTATTATCAACATGCCGAACTGTTCCTGTTTGCATCAGAAATGAGGTCTTTTCAGCATCACCAGGTGTGTGATCTGAAAATCAACAGACATGCACTTAAGACATTTATGCAGTTTGGCTATATCAAGGGCCCGGAAACAATATTTAAAAATGTTTTTAAGCTTGAACCTGGCACTGTCCTGAAAATAGATGCTTCCAGGCAGTTATCAATCCAGAAATTCTGGGATATCGATGAGGTGGTTGCTGCTATGCCGCAATCCGGAGACAACCCTGATGAACGAGAACAAATATTATCCTTAGAGGCATTGCTGGAAGATGCCGTGAAGTCTAGGTTGGTCTCCGATGTGCCATTGGGGGCATTCCTGTCAGGGGGCATTGATTCTTCGCTGGTCGTTGCCTTGATGCAGAAAAATAACACCTCTTGTGTAAAAACATTCTCTATTGGATTTGATGATGAAAAGTATAATGAAGCAGGTTATGCAAAACAGGTCGCAAATCGGTTAAATACAGAACATAGTGAATTTTATATTTCGTCTCCCGAATTACTGGACACGATTCCATTGTTACCCGATATCTACGACGAACCGTTTGCGGATCCTTCTCAGATCCCTACCTACCTGGTTTCAAAGATCACTCGTGATCATGTCACCGTTGCCTTATCAGGGGACGGCGGGGATGAGGTCTTTGCGGGATACAAAAGGTATCGGTCAGCAAAGCAATTATATGATGCCCATGGGTATCTCACACCCATAGGCCGATTTGTGCTGCAGACACTCATTCGGTCCGTTTCTAATGGGCAATGGAACAAACTACTGGATAAATTTCATGTCAGGCACGCTGGAGACAAGTTATATCAACTTGCCGATTTATTATCTGATAATAAACCAGAACTCTATAGTCATATGGTGAGTCACTGGTATCAACCTGACCAGTTGGTTCTGGATGATTCTCAGGATTACCAATACTCAAATCAGCTCGTTGCCAATCGAAATCTTCCGGGACTACTTGAGCAGATGCAATATATCGACACCACTGGATATCTCCCCGATGATATTTTAACCAAGGTAGATCGGGCCAGTATGGCAGTTTCTCTTGAGGCCAGGGTGCCAATCCTGGACCATCGGGTGGTTGAAATGGCCTGGGGATTACCGTTGTCCATGAAATATCGCAATGGACAGGGCAAGTGGGTTTTACGTCAGATCCTCAAACAATATATCCCGGAATCCTTGATAAACAGGCCGAAAATGGGTTTTTCAGTTCCCCTGGCGTCCTGGCTGCGTGGTCCATTGAAAGAATGGGGTGAGACATTAATTGATAAATCCAGGTTGGATTGTCAGGGCTATTTGAACTCAACCATTGTCCATGAAAAATGGCAACAACACCAACAGGGGGAGCGAAACTGGCAAAACCAGATATGGAACGTGTTAATGTTTCAGGCCTGGTATGAGCGTTGGTACTGACCTTATTGGCAAATAATCAAACTTACGATAATCTTGGGAATCAGAATATCGGTAAAACATCTTTTTGGAGAATTAATATGATCCGGTTAAAAAATACAGTATTTATAATCATTTCTATGTTATTTCTTGGTTCTGGGGTAGTGGCCCAGGAACAGCACCAACACGGTGATGGTAACCAGGAAAGACGTCAACAAAATGCCGGTGGAGAACACCAGCATGGCCAATCAGGCAGGCATACTCCTAAACAACGTGCCCAGATCGACCATATGCATCATCAATTGGATGATGACCAAAAACCTTACAAGGAAAAAGAGGCAAAGGCCCTGAAAGAACTCAATGAAATGACAATCCGGGAAGACGTGAGATTAGATGAAGTCTACGCAAAGATTGATGAGCTCATGGCCGCTAAAAACCAGATCATGCGACTTAGATACGAGCATCTGATTGAAATGCGAAAAATACTGACTGATGAACAGAAGGTCAGATACGACGAAAGGGTGCTGAAGCGCTCTGAGGTAAACTAGCGCTCAGTCATTTCTAATTCGGATGCCATAGTAAAGATGGCCGGTTTCATTACCATCAAATTCAGCAATATCGGGTAAGTGGCCCCATTTCTGAAAACCGAATTTTTCCAATAGACTGATACTTGCCTGGTTGCCTTCAATCAACATGGCAACCAGGTTTTTAATATTCAGGGCAGGGCACTGGTTAATGGCATGTTGGAGTAATTGTGAACCAATATTCATCCCCTGGAATTTTTCGTCTATATAAAAACTGACTTCCCTGGTGCTGTAGAATGCCTCCCGTCCTGCTCGATAGGCACTGATACTTAAATACCCGGTAACAACTTCATCTTTCACTGCAACAAATATTGGGTATTTGTCGGGGGTATGTGAATTAAACCAGTCAGTTCTTTGTTCTACACTGAAGAAAATTGTGTCTGCGGTTTTATATCCGGCCAGTATCGCCTGATTATATATATCGACAATTACTGGTAAATCACAAGTATTTGCATATCTAATTCCCATGTTAATAATAGGTTAGTGCAAATAGAGTATTTAAGGAACAAAAATGTTTATCGGTCATTATGCCGTAGCTTTCGGTGCTAAAAGGTACTCTCCAGATATTTCACTGGGGGTATTGTTCATTGCCTGTCAGCTTGCTGATTTGATCTGGCCCAATCTGGTATTGTTGGGTATCGAGACATTCAATATTGATCCAGGTAACACCGCCATCACTCCCTTGGATTTCAACCATTATCCCTATTCGCATAGCCTGGTGGGGTTAGTGATCTGGGGAGTTATATTTGCTGGTGGTTATTACTTTATTAAGCATGGAAAGTTTAAGGCAGCATCGATACTAACCATCGTAGTATTAAGCCATTGGTTGCTGGACTTTATTACTCACAGGCCGGACATGCCTTTGACCTTTTCTACAGCTACACGTTTAGGTCTGGGACTATGGAATCTGCCGGCTGTCGCTATCTGTCTTGAACTGGTACTTTTTGGTTTTGGTATATGGCTCTATACCCGGCAGACCCGCCCAAGAGATAACATTGGGACTTATGGATTATAGTCAATGGTTTCTTTCCTGTTGATAATTTATTTAGGTAATATCTTCGGACCGCCGCCGCCTTCTGTGGCAGCCGTCACCTGGTCAGCACAGGCCCTTTGGTTAATGGTTATTTGGGCTTTTTGGGTAGACAGGCTCCAGTCCAGTTTGGCGCATGACAATTAGCAGTTCAGTATCTTTCTTAGTGAATCAACCAGGGTATTCATATCCTCATCGGTTCCAATACTGATCCTGACGAAGTTATCTATCCGTGGACTATCAAAGTAGCGAATGAGAATACCGTTTTCCTTGAGTCTTAAATAAAGATCTTTGGCCGGGATCTCCTTATGTTGTGCCATCAGGAAGTTGGCAGATGAAGGTACCACGTAAAAATTAAGTTTCGTTAACTCATTTGCTACATGTTCTCTGGTGGCAATAACCTTTTGAGTATTAGTTTCAAAATCTTCCCTGTCATCAAATGCCGCACTGGCGCCGGCAATAGCAAGCGTATCTAACGGATAGGCATTGAAGGAATCTTTTACGTCTTCCAGTGCATTTATGAGTTCTTCATTGCCAATTGCCAGACCGACCCTTAGACCTGCCAGTGCGCGTGACTTGGAGACGGTCTGGACCACCAGCAGGTTGGGGTATTTGTCGATAAGCGGGACAGCGGTCTCACCTCCGAAATCGATATAGGCTTCATCGATTAAGACCAGTGATTCAGTATTTTTCTTCAAAATTCCTTCAATCCTGTCCAACCCCATACAAATCCCTGTCGGAGCATTTGGATTGGCAATGATGACACCACCGCCGTTATCCGGCACCTGTTCAATATCAATCTCAAAAGTGTCAGTGAGGGGAAAGGTGCGGTAGTCTATGGAAAACAGTTTGCAGTACGAAGGATAGAACGAATAGGTTATATCCGGCATTTGAAGTGGTTGGGATTTCTTGAAAAATGCCTGAAAGGCGTAGGCCAGGGCTTCATCTGAACCATTGCTGACAAATACATTCTCGGTGTTTACAGAATAAAACCTGGAGATAGATTCTTTAAGCCGGCTTGCCTTCAGGTCTGGATATAAGCGCAGATCTCCATTTACCGCTTCTCTGATAGCAGATAATACCTTTTCCGAGGGTGGATAAGGACTCTCATTGGTATTTAACTTGATATAGGACTTGTCCTTTGGTTGCTCACCTGGTCTGTATGGTAAAAGCGTTTTAAGGAAGTCACTGAAGTATTTATTCATAGCGGGTATTTTCGCACATTTCTTTGTTAGTTAGGAGTGAGGAGTAAAAAGTAAGAAGAAAGACTTAAGGTGAATTGAGAAGATTAAGGGAGATTCATTATATAACATGCCTTACTTCTAACTTTTCACGTTTAACTTTTTACATAAATAATTTCTTAAAGGTAACTATAATTTCTAAGGACGGGCAGGAACAGGAAGAGTTTCCGCTGTACTTTCTATCCAGTCTTCTGCCTCTTTGGTTATCTCCTTGGCTGATTTATCCTTCGGGTCTATGACTGGACCGACTTTCATGGTGATGGTTCCCGGTTTTTTATCCAGGCTGTTTCGTGGCCAGAAGTATCCGGCATTATGTGTCACCGGGACAACAGGGTAACCGGTTTTTTCGGCAAGTAGTCCGCCACCTGGCTGGTATTTGCGTCGTTGTCCAGGTGCGGTGCGGGTACCTTCCGGGAATATAACGACCCAGTATCCTTTATCCAGCCTTTGTTTTCCTTGTTTAGTAATATCTTTCAAGGCCCGTACCCCGGAAGATCGATCTATGGCGATGGGTTGCATGGTGGCCAGGCCCCAGCCGTAAATGGGAATCCACAGGAGTTCACGTTTTAATATCCATACCTGTGGTGGGAAGAATATCTGTAGTGCCAGGGTCTCCCAGGCAGACTGGTGTTTGCACATGATAATGGCAGGTCCTTTCGGGATGTTATCCAGTCCTTCAATAACAGATTCAAGTCCACAGATGGTTTTTAAGGTCCACAGGTTGAATGCCGACCAGCGTGACATAATCCTGAATCGTAGCGGGAAGTTCAGCGGCAAGATGAGTATGCCTATGACAGTAAATAAAACAGTAATAAACGCCAGCAAAAGATAAAACAGGATTGAGCGAAGTCTCACCATATATATAGGTTACTTGGCAAGTTTAGAAATATTGGCAACCTGGTTAGTCAGTTCTTTGATATTCTTCAGCAATGAGAAACGATTATTTCTTAACCGTTCATCATCTACATTCACCATCACCTTATCAAAGAAATCTGTCACAGGACTATGCAGTTTTGCTGTTTCATGAAAGGCCTCTGTAAAATTACCATTTTCGATAAACCCATTGACCTTGCCGGCCATAAGACTTGTTGCTTCAAACAACTTTCGTTCCTGCTCTGTTTCAAACAGATCAACATCAGGTATGGCATTGATATGGTCGATGCTCGATTTAGTAATGATATTTATAATTCGTTTATTAGCCTCAGCAAGATCAACCGCTTCAGGTAGAGACATAAATTGTCTTACTGCATTAAGTCTGCCGAGGTATTCACAGGGTTTGTCACTGTAAAGGTCTAGCACCGCTTCAACCTCTTCTGCACTAAATCCCTGCTCTCTAAGGTTATATCTGGCGCGTTCTTTAAAAAACTGTTTCACATCAGATTGCAGTTGTGATTTTTTTTCCTCGTCATCTGGTTTTACCAACACCTCCGCATAGATGGCAATGGAATTTTCAATCAGATCAGCGAGATTAAGCGCATGTCCTGATACTGAAATTATTCTTATAATTCCAATGGCTGCCCGCCGTAGTCCAAATGGGTCCCGGTCGCCAGTGGGGGCTTGTCCTATACCAAAGATACCTACGATAGTATCGATCTTGTCTGCGATGGCCAGTAGCTCACCTATGTGTGAGGAAGGCACATCATCGCCTGCATAACGTGGCATGTATTGTTCATCCAGTGCCTGGGCAACTTCACGGTCTTCACCACTTAGAATGGCATAATATCTGCCCATCACACCTTGTAACTCAGGGAATTCCCCCACCATCTCTGTAAAGAGATCGCATTTTGAAAGTTCTGCGGCGCGTCCCGCATCCCTTTTTTTAACATTCAGTAAGGGGGCAAGGTAAATAGCCAGTTGTTTTACTCTTTCAGTTTTATCTGCCAATGTCCCGATTTTTTTCTGAAATATGACATCTTTGAGATGTATGCTAAAGTCAGTTAGCGGTTTGCTGCTGTCACGCTTCCAGAAAAATTCAGCATCGGTGAGCCTTGGGCGGATGACCTTTTCATTCCCGGTTTTTATTTCATTTTTATTCTTGCTTTCTATATTGGCTACTGTAATGAAATGGCTTAACAGGTCATCACTGTCTTTGCTTTGCACAGGGAAGTACCGTTGATGACTCTGCATGGAAGATGTCAACACCTCTCTCGGCAGGTCGAGGAATTTTTTGTCAAAGCTGCCAGATATAGCCACCGGCCATTCAACCAGAGAAGTGACTTCGTCCAGTAATTCTGGTTCGATGACGGCATTACCTTTAAGTCGTGCAGCAGATTTATTCACCAGGGACTCTATCAGGGCTTTACGTTTTTCAAAGTCTGCGATTACATGGCCTTTTTCTTCCAGTTTGCTTAAATACTCTTTTGCTGAGCGCAACCGTATTGGTCTTGGGTGATGGAAGCGGTGTCCGTATGTAACTTTGTCTGCATCTGTATCCATAATGGAGCAGGGCACAACCTCATTACCCAGTAGCACAATTGACCAGTGAACGGGCCTGACAAACTCGGCTTCTCTATTCCCCCAACGCATCCGTTTAGGGATGGGAAGCTTGTTGAGTGCTTTTTGAATGATCTCCGGGACTAATTCAACAGTAGCCTTACCTTTTTCGAAAGCATGAAATACTAGCCATGTGCCTTTTTCGGTTTCAAGTCTCTCAAGTTTTTCCACATTGACATTACAGGAACCGGCAAAGCCTTCAGCTGCCCTGGTAGGGTTTCCGTCCTGATCATAGGCCGCTGCAAGTGCCGGGCCACGCCGGGTAATCTCCCGATCCTCCTGTGCAGTTGCCAGACTTTGAACGATGACTGCAAGTCTTCTGGGGGTGGCATACCAGTTGATATCTTCAAATGGCAAGTCATGGTCTTTCAGCCCTGCCTGAATTTCATCAGCAAACGCCATGGCCAGACGTTTCAACGCCTTGGGTGGTAACTCTTCAGTACCGATTTCAATTAATAGTTCTTTGGTTATCATTAATATACTTGTGACTTATAATTGTTAAAGCTACTTCTTTTCAGCTTTTTTCTTTATTTTCTGCGGCTTACTCAAAGGAAAATCCAATTCTTCCCTACGGCTGTAATAGGCCTGTGCCACGGCACGGGCCAGTTCCCTAACCCTTAAAATATAATTCTGTCTTTCAGTAACCGATATGGCATGCCTGGCGTCCAGCAGGTTAAATGTATGGGATGCCTTTAAGACCATTTCGTAAGCAGGCAAGGGCAGACCGTCTTCAATCAATGCATGACTGGATTTTTCATATTGGTCAAAGTGGGTAAATAATACTTTAGTGTCTGCCTTTTCGAAATTGTAGGTGGACATCTCCACCTCATTCTGATGGTAAATATCACCATAGGTGATAGTTCCGGCAGGAGTCTCGGTCCATACCAGGTCGTAGACGTTGTCCACTTCCTGAAGGTACATGGCGATACGTTCAAGGCCATAGGTCAGTTCACCGGTCACCGGTCTGCATTCCAGGCCACCCACCTGTTGGAAATAGGTAAACTGGGTGACCTCCATGCCATTCTGCCAGACTTCCCAGCCCAGTCCCCATGCACCCAGGGTAGGGGATTCCCAGTTGTCTTCCACAAAACGGATGTCGTGGGTCAGGGGATCGATACCCAGCCCTATTAATGATTCAAGATAAAGCTCCTGGATCTCCAGTGGTGAAGGTTTCAGGATGACCTGGAACTGGTAGTAATGTTGCAGACGGTTTGGGTTATCACCGTATCTTCCGTCTGTTGGCCGGCGTGAAGGCTGTACGTAGGCACAATTCCAGGGTTCAGGGCCGATGGCCCTTAAGAAGGTGGCAGGGTGAAATGTCCCGGCCCCCATTTCCATATCGTAGGGTTGCTGGATAACACAGCCGTAGTCCGACCAGTATTTCTGCAGAGCAAAGATTAATTGCTGAAAAGTCATTATTTAACGGTTTAAAAATATTAAAAATTTGCGTTGAAGTATAACGGACAAACGTGTCCCAAGACAGCCGGTATTATCACTATATTGCTGAATTATTTTCTGTTTTTGAATGAGATGCGATTAAAAGATAACAGGCGGAAGTCATACCCGAACATCCAAATACCATGCACATCACGACGATCTGGTAACGTACGGCAATCAAGGGATCAACACCGGACAATATCTGACCCGTCATCATCCCCGGCAATGAAACAATCCCCACCGCGAACAGGGTATTAATATTGGGAATCAGACAGGCATTCATTGCCGTCCTGCGTGCTTCCATGAGGTCACTCCCACTATGAACTTCAGATTCATATCGCTCTGCAGCCAGGCTCACTGAATTCATACAGCTGGCAATGGTCATTCCTGCCAGGGGGATGAGGTATTGAGGGAGATACCAGGGTGATATCTCCAGGACAATACCCGTGATAAAAAACAGGGTGGAAAGACTGCCAAGACCAATGGCAACCAGCAGATGTAGATAAGAAGCTCGGGTTCGATTACTCACGGATCTCAGGCTGATAAATCCGGAGGCTGTCAGCATAATGGTCAGGATTATTATCACCATAAACGGCGAGTCTATGGCAAAGACATAAGTCAATACATAACCCACCAGGATCAATTGAACCAGCATCCTCACCACGGCGTATAAGGCGGTATGACTTTTCAATGACCACTTATACAAGATCCCCAGAACAATGAATACCGGCACAAAGGCCAGGGAAAGGTTTGCCAATGGAATAGTCAGGATGGAGTTATTCATTTTATGTCTCAGCGTGATAGTCGAATTAATGACCATCATACCGCTGTCACATGGTGAGATTAAAGCAGAGTATTGTTAATGCCCGACTTGTGGATCCAGGCTGGCGGTGATTTGCCTGATATGGTTTACTGCGTATCGCCGGTATCTTCTTCCAGGACGTCTGTCAGCTCTTCTACCCGTTTGCTTAATAACAGGTATTTAGATTGTGGGATGATAAAGACCCAGTTGGCGACTTTTTCGTTCAGGTTTTCTACTTCTGCTCTAACATCTCTTGGTGCATTTTCATCTTCACCAATGACAATTCCACGTTCTTGTGATTCTGCAGCCTGGACGATGGTTTCATCAATAGAAAAGCTCATGGAAGCGTGGTTGATATTGTCAATCTTTGCACTATGGATAGTGGCCACTATGCCATCATAGGTTTTTATGGTGGTGACGACCTGGTCCTCAGGAAAAGTGAAATTGGCCTGGCTTTTGGCGTTCTGAATACTAAGATCATTGAGAAACGTTCCGGGTTGGTTGGTGAAGTATTCAGAACGGGCCTTTCTGCCATCTGGCACCGTCTGCAGGGTAAAATTATCATCGCCCTGTTCACGATTCAGAACTACCGTATCATCATCAGCGTGTTCAATCGTCACTTCCATGATCCGTTCGTTATCCACACTTAATAACTCTTTGACGATCCAGTCCTTGGGGTCGGCAGATACTTCCGGTTGTCCTTTTACCTGGTAGGATCGGTCCTGTTCGGCATTTCTGACATAGACAGAGTCCATGCCACGACGGTCACCCATAATTACGGATGCAAGTTTGTTTCCGGAGTTGTCCAGTAAACTTAATAGTGTTGAATCTGCGTTTTCATCTGTGATGTCCTCAACCCCCAGTTCACTATACAGGTCCGGATTACTGGTTTTTTCTGCAAGAATAGTCATATCAGCGGTATCCAGCACCAGTTTTTTGACCTTGTCGAACTGGGCCGGGTAGTTATCGGCCTGCATCACCATCCAGTTGTTGCCCTCCCTGGTGATATGGACAGATTCCTCATTGGATTCGAGGATGATTTGGGCCACATCATTAACCCTGGTCTTGAGCTCGGGGTTTAATAATGGAGTTTCGATTACGGTTTGCGGGGCACGGCTGCGGCTGCTGAACGTTGCCGCAACAATAATAACAAGAGTGAGGGCTGTGAGTATTAATATACTTTTGTTATTCATAGTGGTTTAGCTTTCTGTTTTTCTTCTGGTCCGTAGCATTCCCATGGTCACAGCAATGATACCGATGAACAGGGGCACCAGACCGATGTTGATGTATTTTAATGTTGTACCCAGGCGTTCCACATTGCGCTGTAACTCATATTGCACGGCCCGGAGTTCTTTACGGGTATTTAGCTGTTCCAGGCGGAAATTTTCTATGGCCTGTTCCTGCTCCGGGCTGAGCAATAGTTCGTTACCAGTGTGCTCCTGCTGCAACTCCGCAATCTTCTGTTCGGTCTCTTCCAGTTTGGCCTCCAGCATCTGTTCTTGCTGCCGGAACTGGGCCTCGGCATTACGCTTGATATCGTTGACCACATCAAATGGGCGTTGGTATTCGCCGCGATTCCTGAGGCTGATGAGGTCAGAACTACCAGACATGTGTTCAAGTGAGTTAACCACAAAGTTGCCGTTGTCTGCGATGGGTTGTGGTATCTGCACGCCGAAAAAATTTTGTCGGCTGATCCAGAATTCATCGTTGAGGATATCGGTATCTGCTACCAGGATGACATTCAATTCACCTTCGGTGAGCAGGGTCTCAGGTGGGGTGTATAGTTCATCAAAGGGGTTGTTTTCATCTGCTGTTGGCATACCGTCCGGGAATGCCGTACTCACTCTACCGCCCAGTCTTGCGGCCACGATAAATGCGGTATTCTCTGATTCAAAGTCAGAGAGCATCTCGCCAGGATCACGTTGAAATTCAAGTAATGCGGACGGCATCTTCATGGATTCAGTGGATGTCTGGAATAACGGGGTGACCGTCACCGTTGCGCCTTCCTCAGCTTCAATTATTCCGGCTGATCCCATGTTGATAATACTGAGTTCACTGGTAATGAAATCCTCCTGATTGAGATTGTCTTCATCAAATTTCACCCAGGGCAGGTAATTGGTCTCTTCAAAGCCACGGTTGGTACGGAGCTGCACACGCATGGCCGATTGCAAGTCAGCTATCACCTGACCATCAAGTACATCGATACCCCATGCCGAAAACAATTCATTCATATCTGAAAATTTGGTTTCCATGCCATAGGGGTCCTGCGGATTAGGCGGTATCACATCACCTTCGGCATAGGGATCTACAAAGATCATGGCCTTGCCGCCGGCGAGTAAATACTGGTCAATGGCAAACAGCGTGACTTCACTTAAATACTCAGGGTGGACGATGAGTAGAAGATCCAGGTCCTGGTTGATCTCCAGTGCTGAATCCAGGGTACGAACATCAAAAAATTCAGACACCACTGAAGAGATAGCCCACTCCTGGGTCATGCCGGGTATGAAATTTCCAAATACCGGCAGTTGACTGATAACACCTATACTGCGCTTTTCCGGGTTGGCCAGGTTGTAAATAAGCTTGGTCAGATCATATTCCAGTTTTTCTTCCCGGTTATTCTGAAAGAAGGGAATGGTCTCCTGATCATCAATGGAGTTGGTTCCCACCAGTCCAAAATAGGCCTGGTCACCTGCTGCGTTTATGGGGGCACCCTGCATTCCTTCCGCCACGGCACGATCTTCTTCCTCGGAAAAGGGTTCAGGCTCGATGACATTCAGACGGATATTGCCGTTTGATTTGGCTACATACTCATCCAGCAGATCATGGACCCGGTTGGCATAGCTTTGTAACTGCGGCACGTCCGTCATCAGTTTTTTGGAGACGTAGTAGTCGAGAGTGATGGGTTCTGGAAGTCCCTGAATAATATTCAGGGTCCCCTCAGACAGGGTAAATAATTTGTTTTCCGTGAGGTCCAGCCTCAGGCTGGTAAAGGTGGTATTGGCAAGTATGATGACTGCAGAAGCCAGCACCGCTGCCAAAGCGACACCCGTTCCGGAGAGTAAGACTTTCTTATTCATAGCTTATCCTGCCTTTTTCGCTTCTATGGTGATGACATTGGCATACAGCCAGAACGCAATCAGTACTGCAAAATAAATAATGTCACGAATATCGATAATGCCTTTTTGTATGGAGTCGGCATGGGACAATACGCTCATGGCCGAGACGGCATTAACAACTGCCTGGGGGGCCCAGCCAGTGAAGAAATTCAGCACGATGGGTGTGCCGCTGACATAAAATAAAAAGCAAATTACCACACTGATAACAAAGGCGATGACCTGGCTTTTGGTCAATGCCGAAATGCAAGAACCAATGGCAAGAAAACCCCCTGCCATGAGGAAACTGCCAATGTAACTGGCGAGTATCACGGTATTGTCCGGGTCACCCAGGTAATTCACGGTAATCCAGATGGGGAAGGTCAGGGCCAGGGCCACGCCGGCGAATACCCAGGCCGCCAAGAACTTGCCAATGACCGCATCCATTGTTGTAACTGGAAGGGTTAGTATCAGTTCGATGGTTCCGCTCTTTCTCTCTTCTGACCATAATCGCATGGAGATAGCCGGAATCAAAAACAGGTATAGGATAGGATGGAAACTGAAAAAGGCCATGAGATCCGCCTGGTTACGTTCATAGAATCCGCCCATGTAAAAGGTAAACAGTCCTGAAAGAAACAGGAAAATGACAATAAATACGTAAGCAACCGGGGTGGCAAAGTAGCCGTATAGTTCGCGTTTCAAAATGGCAATAATATTGTTCATGTTATGCCCCCTCATTCCCGGTAGTGATGTTCCTGAAGGCATCATCAATATCGTTGTTTGAAGATTTTGATCGCAGTTCCTGTGGTGTGCCGTCAAACAGTAATTTACCTTTGGCGATTATGATGGCACGGGTACACACCGCATCCACCTCTTCGAGGATATGGGTGGAAATAATAATGGCCTTGTTTTTGGACATGTCCTGAATCAGGTTCCTGACTTCGTGTTTCTGGTTGGGGTCCAGTCCGTCAGTAGGTTCATCCATAATCAGGATCTCGGGGTCATGGAGGATGGACTGGGCAACACCCACCCGTCGTTTATAGCCTTTGGATAATGTCTCTATGGATTGGTTAACCACACCATCCAGGTTGATCTCCTTGATGACTTCATCCACCCGCTGGGATTTATTAGATCCCGTTAGACCACGTATTTCAGCAACGAATAACAGGAAGTCCCGGACCCGCATCTCGCCGTATGAGGGGGCGCCTTCGGGCAGATAACCAATGGCTTTTTTCACCTTGATGGGTTCCTCCACCACATTGTAGCCGTTGACATTCACCGTGCCGCCACTGGGCTCTAGAAACCCCGTGATCATCTTCATGGTGGTGGATTTGCCGGCGCCGTTGGGACCCAGGAAACCTAGTACCTCACCTTGGTTGATAGAAAAACTGATGTCACGGACGGCATGTATGGGCCCAAAATATCGGTCCAGGTTTTTTACCTCGATTGCAGGTTGTAAATTATCTGTTACCACTATCCTTCCCTTTTTTAATTTTATTATTCAGTAATAGCAGAAGCTCTACAAGGCGCGATATTTTCCATATTTTCGCCTTTTCGTCAATTGTCTTAAATGACCAGAACCGCTAAAAATTGTTCCGGGAATTTAAATGTATGAGCGCTTATGCCTTTTTCAAGCGGAAAAGGGTGGAAATATCTTCCTCACCATGGCCCATTTCCACCAGTTTTTCATAATCCCTGGCAGTGACGTCCGTGAGCGTCAGGTCATATCCCGGCAATTTATCCGCCATTTCCAGGCAGATATCCAGGTCTTTCAGGTGCAGTTTCAGTTTAAAACCCGGGGCATACGTCCCCGCTAGCATGGTCTTGCCACGGTGGTCCATAAACCAGTTGCCTGCGGCACCGGCAGAGATGGCCTCCAGTACCTTGTCCATATTGAGCTCCAGGGCATCGCCGAATGCCAGGCCTTCGGTGACCGCCTGGTTGATACCGGCGCAGATTACCTGGTTTACCGCCTTGCAGGCCTGGCCGCTACCGGTGGGTCCGATATGGATGATCTTTTTACCAATGGCAGATAACACTTCTCTGACATTATCTAATGTCGATTCCTCCCCACCCACCATAATGGACAGGGTGGCATTCTTGGCACCTTCCGATCCACCGGTCACCGGGCAATCGAGAAACTGGCCTCCCTGACCATTAATAATCTCAGCCGCCTGTTTCGCCGTGTCGCTACTCACCGTGGAGGTATCAATCACCGTGGAACCTGGTTTGATGCCTTTAGCAATCTCATTGACCACGTCCAAGACATCCTCATCCTTCGAGACACAGATAATGATAGCCTCACATTCGCTGGCCAGTGAGGAGATGGATTCAGCAACGGAAACCCCGGTTTGACTTGCAATGTCTTCAGCCTTGGCAGTGGTGCGGTTCCAGACCTGATATAGCAACCCAGCCTTGTGAAGATTGAGTGCCATGGCACCGCCCATGACGCCTAAACCGATTACACCTGTTTTCATAAGGTTGTCCTAATTAATATATTTATGGATAGAGTATACCAATTTATTATTTTCTGGCTGATCACTATTAGTGGTCCAAAGATTTGGTAAGCACTTCCGCCACACAACAGGTCAGTTTCTTGGCGGTGGGGATATGCAGGAACTCATTGGGACCATGGGCGTTGGAATGGGGACCCAGCACACCGGTAATTAAGAATTGCGCATCGGGAAATTTCTCCCCCAGCATCCCCATAAACGGAATGGTACCACCTTCCCCCATGTGCACGGCGGGTTTACCGAAATAGTTATTTGATGCCTGGTTTATGGCATCTTCCAACCATTTGGCCATTTCCGGGGCATGCCAGCCTGTGGCTTCCCAGTCCGGGGTAAAGGTGACTTTGGCGCCATAGGGCGGGTTGGCCTCTACCAGGTCTTTTAAGGCATGGGTTGCTTCAGTGGCATCACAGGTGGGCGGTAATCGAAGCGACAGTTTCACCGATGAGTAGGGACGCAGTACATTACCGGCATTGGCTATCGATGGAATCCCGTCAGCACCGGTAATGGTGAGGAACGGACGCCAGGTACGATTGAGCACCAATTCCGTTGGGTTCTTGATGACTGGTGTGACACCGGAGACAAAAGGGAATCTTGAATACACTGTATCTCCCAGCACAGACGCGGCAACGGTGGCCTGTTTGATCCGTTTTTCCGGAATGGGTTGGTTAAACTTGTTACTGGCAACAATGCCGGTCTCCGGGTTGTCAATGCGATCTAATATTTTTCGCAGCACCCGGAAGCTGGATGGCACCACACCACTGGCATCCCCGGAGTGCACCCCTTCAGATAGAACCTCCACCTTAAGCTCGCCGCCGATGAGGCCGCGTAGCGAAGTGGTGTTCCAGAGTTGATCATAATTTCCGCAGCCGGAATCAAGACAGATTACCAGTTTGGGATCACCGATGCGGTCACTTAAGGCATCGATGTAATAGGGCAGGTCATAACTCCCCGATTCCTCGCAGGCCTCTATGATGATCTTGCAATGGGGGTGGGGAACCCCCTGTTCCTGCAATGCCTTGATGGCCAGGATTGAGGCAAAGGTGGCGTAACCGTCATCGGCACCGCCGCGGCCATATAACTTGTCTCCCTCAACTACCGGCTCCCAGGGGCCCAGACCCTCACGCCAACCTATCATTTCTGGTTGTTTGTCCAGGTGCCCGTACATTACCACCACGTCATCACCTCTTCCGGGGACATCCATATAAATCAGCGGGGTGCGTCCTTCCAGCCGGACCACTTCCAGTGATAGTCCCTTGACTTCCTGTTTCTCAATCCAGGCAACGAACTGATCTACCACCTGGTCCATATAACCATTGGCCTGCCAATGGGGATCAAAGTAGGGTGACTTATTGGGGATGCGGATGTATTCAATTAATTCCGGGATGACGGAATCGGCCCAACATTGGTCAATGAAATTTGTTATTTTTATAATATCTACAGTCATATGATTTTCACTGTAGGGAAAACTATTAGATACGTAAAGTGAATTTCTATTAGTTTTAGGATTACTTATTTAATTTCTGCTTCGTGCCAGGAACGGACATTTCTGAACCAACATATTTAGTCACTTGGTTTCCATGTGTTTATAAGAATGGAACGAGATTTATTGTAATAATCGTTAAGAAAATCTCTTCTTTTATTTTCTGTATCACCAGTTTGTAATATCAACGTTTTTTGTAACGGGTGGTTGCTCCCAATAAGATATTCATTCCTTTGATGCAGTCTCTCTAACAAGTAAATTTCAGGCAAATTTTGAAACTTACCTTTGTGCCCTCTATTACATTCAACACAGGCTAAAACTAAATTCCAAATTCCATCAATATTTTTGAAATCGGATTTTTTAAGCACATGAGGAAAAAAGTGGTCAACATCTACAGATGAAGTATTATCCGTTAAATCAATCATTCTTTCTTTACAATAAAAACAGTATCCTCTTTGATAACCGTTCAAGGCTTTTTTTGAGCTAGTAATACTTGTTCATTTATTCTCACCATCGTAAACAACCAACTCATTTAATGACTCATCACAATCTACTCTCAACATACTGCGGGATATATTCAACCTCCAGGAAGTTTCAACAAGATTCCATCTTGATTCAGCTTCCTGTTCAAAATTAACAAATTGAGGATTATTTTTAAGTTCAGAAAATTCAGTGGTGATTTTGATGCCTTTATGATTGTTTCTCTCATCAATATAAAATTGCTTATTGATAGATTTGTTTCCAAGGATATGGAAAGCATCAATTACATTATTAAAACCTAGAGATATTGTTTTATCGACTAATTCATTATGGCCAAGTTCTTCTTTATTGTACCTTCTACAATAATCAAGAAATCGGCTCGATCTTGAGGTGGCTTGTTTATCACTTAGTTTTAGGTGTTCACATATATTTTTTGCAAATACAGGGGCAATCTCTTCTAATTTTACTAATTGCCCTTCATCTGGCTTTAGTTCAATTAGTAACTTAGCTAATGCAAATTTATAAGAAGCAACGTTACGCCCATACATGACCAGCGCTCGTCAGTAATCTTGCAAAGCTGGCTCACTTGGAATGAAAACAGCTGACATAAATTAGTAGAAACCTTTTCCGGGTATGATATGACGTACTCCACCTCTGGGGTTATCTACATCACCTTCTCTCCTTGGTATTAAATGAATATGACAATGAAATATTGTTTGTCCTGCTACAGCACCGGCATTAATACCAATATTAAACCCGGCAACAGACTCATCACTTAATATTATTTCTTCTCTCAACTGTTTGAGCAATGAATCACAAGCTAAAAGTTCATCTTGAGTAAGATCAAAATATTCTGATATGTGCCTTCTGGGAATAACAAGTGCATGTCCATTTGTAACAGGAAAACCATCGTTCACAGCATATGCTTTTTGATTTTCCGCAATTACTCATTCGGAAGGAATACTACAAAATAGACAATCGTGACTATTATCTTTGGTTTCCATCAACTCAGCTCAAAACACGAATTAATAAAAAAATTGTAACACTATTTTAGTATGGATAATGTCTGCATTGGGTCGTTTTCTGCCGTTTTCCGCAGATTTATGGGCAAAGACTTAATATAGCCTGAACTAGTCGGTTTCCGACCCATAACAGACATAATCTCTTTGGGTAATTGTAAGAAATTAAAGATACCCCTCTAGATATTTCATAGGAAAATTATGGTCTATACTGAACTGATTTATATTAAATCAAGAAAAGATAATTGCCTATGAAGAGTAAATTTATTTTTGTCATAGTGGCTATCACACTAAATGGTTGCGCTGGCACTATGAGTGGAATGCTACGAGATTCTGGTGAGAGAGTAGTCATCTCTTATGAGCAGGGAATGTCCCATGACGATCTTGTAGTGGTCATGCCGGACGGTGAAAAATTCACGGGGAAAGCGGTTATGGCCGGAAACTCGTCAAGCATTGGGTGGGGCACAAGCGGAAATAGCAGTGCCTTTGGTGTTATTCAGACTTACACTGGAAATATGTGGGCGGTATTATTCGGGGATCGAAACAATACCATGCAATGTAAGCTTCAATATGCCGATTCAAGTGGTTATACCTCCTCAGGAGGTGTTGGGTTGTGTGAAACCTCTGACGGCCGACTAGTGGATGTACTGTGGTAAATACACATAACAAGTATATGACGACCGACATGGCCTACGGTGACGCCGTTGATGCGATTAGTTAATGACGGCTACTGGCACTAAACGGAAGTAATCATTTCTCCTATTATTTGTTCATACTCATAAACTTATTTCCTTTAAGGTATACTTTAAGTGAATGTTTGAATTTAGGTGTTGAATAATGACGATCAGAAACTTCCTCCATAAATCCCCCACTATCGCCTCATCTGCGTACGTGGATGAGTCTGCTGTGATCATCGGCGATGTGGCTATTGGTGAAGATGCCTCGGTTTTTCCCTGCGTGGTGGCCCGGGGTGATGATCAGGCCATCATTATCGGTGCCCGTTCCAATGTTCAGGACGGTACGGTGATCCATATTGCCAGCCCCAATGAATTTACCCCGGATGGTATCCCCTGCGTGATAGCTGAGAATGTCACCGTGGGACACAAGGCCTTACTGCATGCCTGCACTATCGGTAACAACTGTCTGGTGGGTATGGGTTCTATTGTGCTGGATGGCGTCGTGGTGGAAGACAACGTCATGATCGGTGCCGGCAGCCTGGTCCCTATGGGTAAGCGATTGGAAAGCGGGTATTTATATGTGGGTTCACCGGTAAAACAGGTGAGACCCCTGGGTGATAAGGAGAAGTTCTTTATCGAATATTCCTGGAAACATTACATTGAAACCAAAAATAGTTTGACGAAATCCTCATAATAGTCGGTAAAACCGGGTTTATTTCAATATTTAACTCCCAAAAAATATAAACAATTTATCTTTATACCAGTAAAATACGCGCCCTATGCGAGATTACCCTGAAAATTATGATGTCATCGTGGTGGGTGGCGGCCATGCCGGTACCGAGGCGGCACTTGCTGCCGCACGCATGGGGGCGAATACCTTATTGTTGACCCAGAGTATTGAGACCCTGGGACAGATGTCCTGCAACCCGGCTATTGGCGGCATAGGCAAAGGTCATCTGGTAAAGGAGATCGATGCCCTGGGTGGTTTGATGGCATCCGCCGCAGATAAAAGCGGGATCCAGTTTCGGATCTTGAATTCCCGCAAAGGGGCCGCAGTCCGTGCCACACGGGCACAGATAGACCGTACCTTATACAAGAGTGTCGTCAGGCCATATCTTGAATCCCACCCAAACCTGCATGTGTTTCAGCAGGCAGTGGATGACCTGGTAGTTGAAGGAGACATTGTCAAAGGTGTAGTTACCCAGATTGGTCTTAGGTTTATGGCCCAGTGTGTCGTCTTGACTGTTGGTACTTTTCTGGGGGGCAAGATCCATGTGGGGCAAAGTAATTACCAGGGTGGTCGTGCCGGAGACCCACCATCCATTCGCCTGGCAGATCGCCTGCGGGAATTACCATTTCGCGTTGGGCGGTTAAAGACCGGCACACCTCCCAGGATCGATGGCAACACCATCGATTACTCAAAACTGGAGGCACAACCTGGAGATGAACCCGTACCTGTTTTTTCATACCTGGGTTCTGCGGATGAACATCCGGAGCAAGTCCCCTGTCACATTACCTATACCAGTGAACGCACCCATGAAGTTATCCGCGCCTCACTGGACCGCTCACCTATGTACAACGGTAGTATCGAAAGTACCGGGCCGCGTTATTGCCCGTCCATCGAAGACAAGATAGTACGTTTTGCTGACAAGACCTCACATCAGATATTCGTTGAACCGGAAGGTCTGACCACCAACGAAGTCTATCCCAATGGTATCTCCACCAGCCTGCCATTCGACGTGCAGTATGATTTGGTGAGGACCATACAGGGGTTTGAAAATGCCAGGATTACCCGCCCAGGATACGCCATCGAATATGATTTCTTTGATCCCCGCGACCTTCAGCCCTGGCTGGAGACAAAGTTTATCAAGGGGCTTTTCTTTGCCGGACAAATTAACGGTACAACGGGATATGAAGAGGCCGCAGCCCAGGGTCTCATTGCCGGACTCAACGCCGCAAGACAGGTTTATGAACAAGACCCCTGGAGCCCGCGCCGTGACCAGGCCTATGTTGGTGTGTTAATCGATGACCTGATTACCCGCGGTACCACAGAACCATACCGGATGTTTACCAGCCGTGCTGAATACCGGTTATTGCTCAGAGAAGACAATGCCGATCTGAGATTGACAGAGGTTGGCCGGGAACTGGGTCTGGTAAATGATGTGCGCTGGGCAGAGTTTGTAAATAAGCAGGAAGCCATTGAGAAGGAAAATCATCGGTTGGAAAATATCTGGGTGACACCCGCCAACCCTCAACAGGTAGCGGAATTTGATTCCATAGGGGAACCATTAAAAAAGGATATCAACCTTTTACAGGTATTAAAAAGGCCTGAATTCGATTACCAGAAGTTAATGGACCTGTCGGTGGTCGAAGATCTGGGACTGCCCTTGGTTGTCACTCAACAAGTAGAGATACAGGCCAAGTATTTTGGTTATATCCAAAGGCAACAGGAAGAGATCGACCGAAATCTGCGAGATGAAGACACCCCCTTACCGGATGACCTCGATTACACTAATGTCAGGGGCCTGTCTGCTGAGATCACCCAGAAGTTAAGCCAGCAACGCCCTTACACCCTGGGCCAGGCTGCCAGGATTCCGGGTATGACCCCCGCGGCCATCTCATTATTACGGGTACACCTTAAGAAACGGTCGTTTATTCTCAAAGAGACTGCCTGATAGCCTTGGCAGCTCCGGAACAGATTCAGCAAATCAGCAACGGCGTGATCGGTCTGGGACTGGATCCTGCCGAACTTCCCATTGAACATTATGTGGAATATCTGGTCGAGCTCTCGCGCTGGAATAAGGCCTATAATCTCACTGCGATTCGTGATTTTGACACCATGCTGTCCCATCATATTCTCGATAGCCTGGCAATCTGTCCATATATAAAGGGCAAGCGGTGTCTGGATGTAGGCAGCGGTGCGGGATTCCCGGGGATGGTACTGGCAATGGCAAATTCAGAACTTAGCTGGATGTTGTTGGACAGTCAGGTAAAAAAGGCCCGCTTTTTAAATCATATTATTCAGTTTTTTAAAATTGTAAATGTTGAGATCCACCATGGTCGTATAGAACAATACCGGCCGGAAACTTCATATGATTTGGTTGTGTCGCGGGCTTTTTCGGACCTTGCGTCATTTGTCGATAAAACTGATCACCTGGTGGCGACAAACGGCATACGTTTGGCCATGAAGGGAAGTATTCAGGTAGACGAACTGGCAGGGATAAAAAACCGGGACTACGAGGTGCAGCAACTTCAGGTTCCCGGGGTTAAATCCGAAAGAAATCTGGTAATTATCCGGTAAAAAATGTTGCTGACATTTTATTGCATATCTATGCAATAATAATCTGCTCGGTAATATTAAAATAATAAGATGATGGAACATGTCTAAAGTCATAGCAGTTGCAAATCAAAAAGGTGGCGTTGGTAAAACCACTACCAGTGTAAATTTAGGTGCCTCAATGGCAGCTACCAAACGTAGTGTTCTGTTAATTGATCTTGATCCCCAGGGGAACGCCACCATGGGCAGTGGCGTAAATAAAAATGAACTGGAGTCCAGTAGTTATGATGTGCTCATGGGTGATAAGGAAATCACTGACGTGATTATCAGTTCTCAAGAATGTCATTATGATTTACTGCCTAGTAATGCAGACCTTACCGGTGCGGAAGTGGCATTAATGGAAGAGATTGCCCGGGAAGTCAGGTTGAAAAATGCCCTTGATATTGTCCAGGACAAATATGATTTCATATTTATTGACTGTCCACCTTCATTGAATATGCTGACTGTGAATGCCCTGGTTGCAGCAAATGCTGTGATTATCCCTATGCAATGTGAGTATTTTGCCCTGGAAGGTCTGACAGCACTATTATCAACCATTGAGAAGATCAGGAAATATCTAAATCCTGAATTGAAGGTGGAAGGATTGTTGAGGACCATGTTCGATCCAAGAAACAACCTGGCAAACCAGGTCTCAGCCCAATTGCTGGAACATTTCGGGGAAAAGGTTTACCGTACTATCATTCCTCGTAATGTCAGACTGGCAGAGGCACCGAGCCATGGTATGCCCATCATTACTTATGATCGATCATCTCGTGGTGCCCTGGCATATCTAGCCCTGGCCGGTGAAATGTTGAACAGGCAAGGCAAGGCCGCATAATGTTACCCCTCACCCCTCATCCCTCACGGCAAGCAGGTCATCATGTCTACTAAGAAGAAACGCGGCCTGGGTAAAGGACTTGATGCGCTGTTAGGGTTACCACCTGACCAGTTGGCGGGCGATGAAAAATCTCCAGATGATTTGACGCTGCTCCCCGTTGACCTCTTACAAAGAAGTCCTTATCAGCCCAGGATCGAATTCGACAAGGCGGCACTGGATGACCTTGCAGCTTCTATCAAGGCCCAGGGCGTGGTACAGCCTATCGTGGTCAGGAAACTTGAGACGGGCAAATATGAAATCATTGCCGGGGAACGTCGCTGGCGAGCTGCGCAATTGGTAGAGCTGTATGACGTACCGGTAGTCATAAAAGACGTCACGGATCTGGAGGCTATGTGCCTGGCGTTAATAGAAAATATACAACGGCAGGATTTAAATCCACTGGAAGAGGCCAGGGGAATATCAAGATTGTTAACAGAATTTGAAATGACCCATGATGACATCGCTGGTGCCCTTGGTAAATCACGTTCCACCATAACCAACTTATTACGGTTGCTGGATTTATCTGACATGGTGAAAAAGATGCTTGAATCCAGGCAACTGGAAATGGGGCATGCCAGGGCATTGTTGTCCCTGGATGCCGAGCAACAGCTGGAAATTGCAAGAAACGTAGTGAAAAAAGGATTATCTGTCAGGCAAACGGAGTCTTTGGTACGTAATTTAACAACTAAAACGCCCGCTAAAAAGTCAGAATCTCAGGCGCTGGACCCGGACATCCGGTCCTTACAGGACGATCTGTCAGGTAAACTTGGGGCATCAGTCATCATAAAACATAAAAAATCAGGCAATGGCACCCTTGAGATACATTACAGCTCAGTGGATGAGTTGGATGGGATCCTCTCCAGGATCAAGTAGAAACTATAATTTTAATAAAATTCAACAATTTGTGCGTTGCAGCGATTGATTCATTGCTTGTGGCTATTTATACTTGTAGACCCTGATTTAAATCGTCGGTGTGTTTATAAGTGCAATCATTCAGCCGGCATCGTTTGCAGAAATGAATCAATCAGGAATAAGGTTTCAGGGGTTGTAACGGTGAAGGATATAACAAATACCAATAAGGCCGTTGCATTCAAGTTACTGTTTTTAGAAGCCATATTAACTTCAATCGCGGCATTGGTGCTGGGTCTGGGGTTTGGCAAGACAATAGCAGTTTCAGTACTCCTCGGTGGGTTCGCATTTATTGTTCCGAACACATATTTTGCAAAATATGTATTTAAGTTCGATGCCCAGGAGTCACCCAGGATGGCTTTGCGTGGTTTTTACTTTGGAGAAGTTATCAAGATCATTGCCACGGTGTTTATTTTTATCTTTGGCTTTGTGCTGGTAAAGGATATCAACATCGCGGTTTTAATATTAACGTACGTGATTTTATTAATAATCAATCTTTGGGGTTTTTCAAGCAAGATGAGCAACCCGCCGGAAACAGCGGGAGAAATGGAAAAGGAACATGGCAGCTGAAGGGGAATTAACATCTAACGAATATATTCAACACCATTTGCAAAATATGGTGTTTGGCAAGCTGCCTGCCAGTTACGAACGTGCTGATGGTCAAGTATTGCAAGAGTCCGCATGGACATTGGCCCATAGTCCGCAAGAGGCCAAGGACATGGGTTTCTGGTCGGTAAACGTAGATACCCTTGGATGGTCTATTTTCCTGGGATGCTTATTCTGTTTCGTTTTTCACCGCGTTGCCAAACGTGTCTCAGAGGGCGCCCCCAGTGGATTTGCGAATTTTGTTGAGATGATGGTGGAAGTCGTCGATAAAAATGTTAGCGATATTTTTCACGGTAAAAGTAATGTCATTGCTCCCCTGGCGCTCACTATTTTTGTCTGGGTTATTTTAATGAACATCATGGACATTGTTCCCGTAGACTGGTTGCCGATATTGGCCCAGACGCTGAGTGGAGACCCGCATCTTTACTTTAAGGTTGTACCCACCACGGATCCCAATATTACCTTTGGGCTATCTATCGGTGTGTTTGTACTCATTATTTTTTATAGTATCAAGATGAAAGGTATAGGTGGTTTTATTGGCGAGCTGACCTTACATCCGTTTAATTCTAAAAATATATTTGTGCAGATATTATTTATCCCATTCAACTTTATCCTTGAGGGGATAAGCCTGATTGCCAAGCCGGTATCATTAGCATTGCGTTTATTTGGAAACCTGTACGCAGCAGAATTAATCTTTCTGCTAATTGCCATGCTAGGATATTACCAGTTCCCGTTTCATTTCGTCTGGGCTGTGTTTCATATTCTGGTAATACCATTACAGGCATTTGTATTTATGATGTTAACCATTGTCTATTTGAGTATGGCTCACGATACACATTAGTGTGGGCAGGAAATAAAAAGACATAAACTTAATAAGATTTTTTTAACCATTATATTTTTTAACGTAATAGATCGGAGGTAATGATGGAAACAATTCTGGCTTATACAGCGCTGGGAGTCTTCTTTTTACTCGGTATGGGTGCTTTTGGTACCGCTCTGGGTTTTGGAAACCTCGGTGGGAAATTTATTGAAGGTGCGGCACGTCAACCGGAACTGGCACCCATGTTACAGGGTAAGATGTTCCTGGTGGCTGGTCTGATCGACGCGGTAACCATGATCGGTATCGGTATCGCCATGTGGTTTACTCTGGCCAATCCGCTTCTTGCCTATTTGCAGTAAGCATCGGCGAGGACCATCTACTAACCACCTGAACATAAGAGGGTACGCTAGTGAATTTTAATGCAACTTTGATTGGGCAAACTTTTGCTTTTGTGGTCTTTGTCTGGTTCACAATGAAGTTTGTCTGGCCATTATTGCTCAAGCAAATGCACGACCGCGAGACCAGAATTGCCGATGGATTAGCCGCTGCGGAAAAAGGCCAAAAGGCCCTTGAAGAAGCGGAAATTCGGCTTACTGAACTGGTTGATGAAGGTAAGCAGCAGGCCGCAGAAATAATCTCTCAGGCTCAAAGACGCGGGGACGAAATCGTTGAAGAATCCAAGTCCACAGCCAAATCTGAAGGACAGAGGTTAATTCATGCTGCAGAGGCTGAAATTGAGCGTGATAAAACCCAAGCGAGAGAAGATCTTCGAAAGGAAGTTGCTACTCTTGCGCTGGCGGGTGTGGAGCAGATATTAATGCGGGAAGTTGATCGTAATGCCCACAATGAAATCATTACCAAATTAAGTTCTGAGCTGTAGAAAGGATTTAATAAATATGCAGGACAATACAACAATCGCAAGACCATATGCTCGTGCCATTTTTGAACTGGCTCAGGAAGAAAATACCCTGCAGGAATGGTCAGATTTGTTGAAATTACTTTCAGAGATTGTGATTGATCCCGATATGAGAAAAGTCATCAGCAGTCCCAGGGTCAGCAGTGAACAGCTTCTGCAAATCATTTCTGAGGTCATGGATAATCGGCTGGATTCATTAGGACAGAACTTCATCAAGGTACTCATTGACGCAAACAGGTTAAGGCTGGTCCCATTTATATCCGATCTTTTTGAAAAGAGGCGAGCCGAGGCCGAAGGCAGGGTCGATATAAAAGTATTGACTGCTTATGAACTTGAAGCACAACAGAGTACACAGTTATCCGATGTGATGGGTAAGAGGCTGGGTAAAAAAGTCAATATTTCCGCAACTATTGATGAATCATTAATTGGTGGAATCATCATTCGTGCAGGAGATACCGTTATTGATTCGTCTTTGCGGGGCCGTTTGAATACGTTACGTAATCAGTTAATTGGGTAGAGAAAAATATCTAAAAAATAATCGTTTGTAAGAGAGGAACAGCGATGTCTATCAGCGCAACAGAAATAAGTGATTTAATAAAAAAGAAAATTAAGGATTTCGATCTTCAAACAGAAGCTCATACCGAAGGTACCATCGTAAGCTTATCTGATGGTATTGCCCGGATTCATGGGTTAAGCGACGCCATGCAAGGTGAAATGCTGGAGTTCCCGGGGAACACCTATGGGCTGGCCATGAACCTTGAGAGGGACTCAGTCGGTGCTGTTATTCTGGGCGACTATCTTCATTTAAGTGAAGGCGATACGGTCAAATGTACCAAGCGAATCCTGGAAGTTCCGGTTGGTGAAGGCCTGCTAGGCAGGGTAGTTGATTCACTTGGAAATCCAATTGATGGTAAGGGGGGCGTTAAGTCTGAAGAATCCTCGCCGATTGAAAAGATTGCTCCAGGCGTTATTGACAGGCAATCAGTTTCACAGCCTGTACAGACTGGTTTGAAATCCATTGACTCCATGGTACCGGTTGGTAGAGGCCAGCGTGAATTAATCATTGGTGACAGGCAGACAGGTAAAACCGCAGTAGCTGTAGATACCATCATTAACCAGAAAGGTACCGGTGTTAAGTGTATTTACGTTGCCATTGGTCAGAAAGCCTCTTCCATTAATGTTGTTATTCGTAAGCTGGAAGAACATGGGGCTATGGACCATACTATTATCGTAGCGGCAACCGCCTCCGATTCAGCCGCCATGCAATATATCGCGCCATATGCCGGTTGTGCCATGGGTGAATATTTCAGAGACCGAGGTGAGGATGCCCTTATCATATATGATGATCTGACCAAACAGGCCTGGGCTTATCGCCAGGTGTCTCTGCTATTAAAGCGTCCACCAGGACGCGAGGCCTATCCTGGAGATGTTTTTTATCTCCATTCTCGATTATTGGAACGTGCAGCCCGTGTCAATGCAGATTATGTCGAAAAATTTACCGGGGGTGCCGTTAAAGGCAAAACCGGTTCATTAACGGCCTTGCCCATAATTGAAACCCAGGCAGGTGACGTTTCTGCTTTCGTACCTACCAATGTGATTTCTATTACAGATGGACAGATTTATTTGGAAACTGATCTTTTCAATTCAGGATTCAGGCCTGCTATTAATGCTGGTCTTTCTGTCTCGCGTGTTGGTGGTGCTGCACAAACCAAGGCTATTAAAAAGTTGGGTGGCGGCATTCGTCTGGCACTGGCTCAGTATCGAGAGCTGGCTGCATTCGCCCAGTTTGCATCTGATCTTGATGAATCTACCCGTAAGCAGCTGGAACGTGGACAACGGGTGATGGAGTTGATGAAGCAGAATCAGTATGCGCCTTTAAATGTGGCTGAAATGGCAGTCAGTTTATTCGCTGTTGAAAAAGGTTTCGTTGATGACATCGAGCTTGAAAAAATTGGTGCGTTTGAGACAGCTCTGCATGCCTATATGAATAGTGAGCAAAAGGATTTAATGAACACCATCAATGAGTCGGGTGATTACACGGACGAGATCGAAAGCGGATTAAATGCTGCAATCGAAAACTTTAAGGCTAACAACACTTGGTAATATTTTTATGATTTTATCAGATAAAAAATATTTTCTTTTTAGCGTTGTTATTAATACGAAGGTGAAATAATGGCAGTTGGCAAGGAAATACGTACCAAGATCGCCAGTGTTAAAAATACACAAAAGATCACGAAAGCAATGGAGATGGTTGCTGCCAGCAAGATGCGTAAGGCGCAGGAAAGGATGCAAGCAGCCCGACCTTATGCAAACAAGATTCGTCAGGTTATTTCACATCTTGGTCTGGCTAATTCCGAATATAAACACCCCTATCTGGTTCCCAGAGAAGAAGTGAAGCGGGTTGGAATTATCGTTGTGTCAACGGACAGAGGATTATGTGGCGGCCTGAATTCCAACCTGTTTAGAGACATGGTTAAGCGAATGAAGGCATGGGATGAGTCTGGAATAGAAATGGAGTTTAGTATTATTGGCAATAAAGCTGCGGGCTTTTTTTCCAGGTTGAATGCAAACATTGTTGCCCAGACGACTCATATTGGTGATGAACCACCATTAGAAGTCTTGATTGGTGCAGTGAAAGTTATGCTTGATCAATATATTGAGGAAAATATTGACGAGGTCCACATCATGTCAAATATCTTTGTCAATTCTATGACTCAATCTCCCCGCTTAGAAAGGTTATTGCCGGTACCACCATCTGAAGATGAGGACTTCCAGCATCATTGGGACTATATCTATGAGCCTCAGGCGGAAGAGGTGCTGGACCAGTTGTTAACCCGGTATATTGAGTCGCTTGTATACCAGAATGTGATTGAAAATATATCCTGTGAGCAGGCTGCCAGAATGGTGGCTATGAAGAGTGCTTCAGATAATGCGGGTACACTCATTGATGAACTGCAATTGATATATAACAAAGCCAGACAGGCGGCGATTACCCAGGAGCTTTCAGAGATCGTGGGTGGTGCAGCTGCAGTCTGATATAACAGTTTTAAAAAAACTTAATACTCAGTAAAAACAAAGAAATAATGAGGAACTAAAAACATGAGTTCTGGAAATATTGTACAGATTATTGGTGCGGTGGTAGACGTTGAGTTTCCCAGTGATTCAATTCCCAAGGTCTATGATGCATTGCTTGTTGAGGCCGAGAATGTCAATACAACACTGGAAGTGCAGCAGCAGTTAGGTGAAGGCATCGTTCGCACTATCGCCCTGGGATCTACCGATGGTTTGCAACGTGGTTTGAAGGTGAATAATACCGGCGCACCAATAACAGTTCCGGTAGGTGTGAAAACCCTCGGTCGGATCATGAATGTATTGGGTGAGCCCATTGATGAAGTAGGGCCGATCGATACCGAGGATCAAATGCCTATTCACCGCAATGCCCCCGCCTTTACAGATTTAAGTCCGACAACTGAACTGCTGGAAACTGGAATTAAAGTTATCGATCTGGTTTGTCCGTTTGCGAAAGGTGGTAAGGTAGGGTTGTTTGGAGGTGCAGGTGTAGGTAAGACTGTTAATATGATGGAGCTGATTAACAATATTGCCACACAACACTCAGGGTTGTCTGTTTTTGCAGGGGTAGGTGAGCGTACTCGTGAAGGTAACGATTTCTATCATGAGATGCAGGAATCAGGCGTTGTTAATATTGATGAATTTGAAAAGTCAAAAGTCTCCATGGTTTATGGACAGATGAATGAACCGCCAGGAAACCGTCTAAGGGTTGCCTTGACGGGACTAACTCTGGCAGAAAAATTTCGAGATGAAGGACGAGATGTTTTGTTTTTCGTTGATAATAGTTATCGATTCACCCTGGCGGGCACAGAAGTATCTGCCCTATTGGGCAGGATGCCATCTGCTGTGGGGTATCAGCCAACACTGGCAGAAGAAATGGGTAAACTTCAGGAGCGAATTACCTCTACCAAGACTGGTTCTATTACCTCAATACAGGCTGTATACGTACCTGCTGATGATCTTACGGACCCGTCACCCGCGACCACATTCTCACACCTTGACGCCACCGTTGTGCTGTCCAGGCAAATTGCCGAGCTGGGTATTTATCCTGCGGTTGATCCACTGGATTCCACCAGCCGTCAGTTGGATCCACTGGTGGTTGGTCAGGACCATTATGACACTGCACGTGATGTCCAGAATACACTCCAGCGCTATAAAGAGTTGCGGGACATCATTGCAATTTTGGGTATGGATGAATTGTCAGAAGAAGATAAACTCGCAGTAGCTCGGGCCAGAAAAATTCAGCGTTTTCTTTCACAACCATTTAGTGTTGCAGAAGTCTTTACTGGAACACCAGGTAAATATGTCACTCTAAAAGATACCATAAAAGGGTTTAAGGCTATTGTGAATGGTGAATATGACCATTTGCCAGAACAGGCATTTTATATGGTTGGTACTATCGAAGAAGCTGTTGAGAATGCAAAAAATCTCTAAAACAGGGTAAAAAATGTCAACATTACATATAGATATTGTTAGTGCTGAACGGGAAATCTTTTCTGGGGAAGTGGAAATGGTATTTGCCCCGGCAAAGATGGGTGAAGTTGGCATTGCTCCGGGTCACACTCCTTTGGTTACCCAGCTTGGACCAGGGGAAGTTCGGGTTAAGTATGAAGATGGAAATGAAGAAGGGTTCTATGTTTCAGGCGGGATGCTGGAAATCCAGCCAAAGATAGTAACGATTCTCTCTGATACCGCAGTTCGGGCAGAGGACCTTGATGAGGCAGCAGTGCTAAAAGCAAAAGAAGAAGCAGAGCGAAGATTGCATGATAAAGACGCGGAAGTCGATTATGCAACCGCGTTGGCACAGACTGCCGAAATAGCCGCACAGTTGCAGGCCATACAACGTTTGAGAAAACGCAGCGGCCGATAAACAAGTAAAAAGTAATCAACCTGGATTCTTAGTAGAATATTCTCCATACTGGAGTAGTAAAATAATTTTTTTATTTACCATTCTACGGGGAATGTAATGATTCTTGAAAGACAGAATAAATTGTCCTTTTCACTTTTCACTTTTCACTTTTTACTGTCTTTATGTTAAGCATAATCATTCTTGCCGCTGGTCAGGGTACCAGAATGAAATCCGACCTACCCAAGGTCCTGCATAAACTTGCCGGAAAGACCTTGCTTGAACATGTCTATATATCTGCTTCTAGACTTGAACACACCAAGATAAATATTATTTATGGCTATGGTGGGCAAAAGGTGCCTGATACCTTGTCGCATTTACAGGCCAACTGGGTAGAGCAGACAGAGCAATTGGGTACTGGTCATGCCGTAAACCAGGTCCTTGGTGATATTCCGAAAACGGGTAAGATCCTGATTTTGTATGGCGATATCCCTTTAATTACATATGAAACATTGTCTGAGTTAGTTGAGTCATCCAGCGATAGCGGGTTTAGTTTGTTAACAACATATATAGATGTTCCTTCTGGATATGGCCGGATTGTGAGAGATGAAGTTGGAAATCTCATAAAAATAGTAGAAGAAAAAGATGCGGATGATGAGCAACGGAAGATCTGTGAAGTCAATACAGGGATTATGGCTGTCGAAGCGTCATTGCTAGAGGGCTGGTTGCGTAATCTCGACAATAATAATATCCAGGGTGAATATTACCTGACAGACATTGTTGAAATGGCGGTGCAGCAAGGCATTCAGATTAAAACAATCAGTCCAGGTTCGGTTATGGAAGTGAAGGGAATAAATGATCGTGCTCAACTTTCTGAGCTTGAAAGATATTATCAGTTAATTCAGGCTCATCATTTGATGAAAAATGGTGTGACCCTGATTGACCCGGCAAGGTTTGATTTACGGGGGGATCTTATGACTGGGGAAGATGTTGAAATCGATGTTAATGTAATAATCGATGGTAGTGTGAGTATTGGTAAGAACGTAATAATAGGTTCGAATTGCTATATTAATAATGCTGATATTAATGATGGGACAGTAATTCTACCGAATTCATATATTGAAAATGCCGTGATAGGAAGAGATTGTAAGATCGGGCCCTTTGCAAGAATTCGCCCGGAATCTCGTCTGGACGATAATGTGCATATTGGGAATTTTGTTGAGATAAAGAAGACAGAAGTTGGCAAAGGAACAAAAATTAATCACTTAAGTTATATTGGTGATAGTAGCCTGGGAAAAAACATTAATATTGGTGCGGGTACTATTACATGTAATTATGATGGTGCTAATAAACATAAAACAGTCATAGAGGACGATGTGTTTATTGGTTCAGATACCCAGTTGGTTGCACCTGTGACGATTAAAAAAGGTGCAACTGTGGGGGCAGGCACCACCGTTACCCGGGATATGGAATCCGGTGAACTCATGCATAATAAAATTGAGCACAGGTCTGTCAGCAACTGGAAACGACCCGTGAAGAAATAATGTTTTATATATCAAAATATAAATAGGTAAAATTCAGAAATTTAAATGAGTAAATTATCCTATTCATATAATTTTGATATCCACGAGACGGTTGAATCGATTGTTCCAATCAACACCTATATTCCCGAAAATTCATTTTCTGCTGAAATGCTTGGCAGTGAACGCAGTGGCCATGGAATCATTATTGATGACGATGGGTTACTGCTGACGGTCGGTTATTTGATCACAGAGGCAGACTCAATCTGGATTACGCCCAAGGGTCGAGAACCGGTCCCAGGCTACATCGTAGGAAATGATTTTGAGTCTGGTCTGGGTCTAATTAAACCAATGAAGCCCCTCAATCTTCCAAAGATTGAATTTGGGACCGTTACTAAATTAAAAAAAGCTGACAAAGTTGTTTTGGCTAACAGTACAGGCCTAGCTTCACTGGTGGAATCCAAAATAATTTCGATTAAAGAATTTGCAGGACGTTGGGAATATCTTGTTGACCAGGCAATCTATACAGCACCCGCCCTGTCAAACTGGGCTGGTTCAGCCTTAATTGGTCTGGATGGATTGCTATATGGAGTAGGGTGCCTGTTAATTCAGGATCCGGAGGCGGAAAAAGAAGTTAGTGCCTGTAACATGTTTGTGCCCACGGATACCATTCGACCCTATATAAGTGAAATTAAAACATTTGGTGGACGAAAACGTCCACCACGACCCTGGCTTGGGATGCTTGTTCAGGAAGAGGACGAAGTCCTGGTGATCACTGGAATTTTTACTGGCTGTCCTGCTGATGATGCAGGATTGCAGCTGGGTGATGTTATCACCCATGTTGGTGATGCCCCCGTTTATAAGTTAAGAGAATTATTTGCAGAGATATGGCAGCTTGGTCATTCAGGTGTAGAAGTGCCATTACAACTGGTTCGTGATGGAAAGGAATATAAAGTTGAAATATTGTCCAGTGACAGGGAATCATCTTTTTTTCGAGGCCCGGTAAACTAAGGGTTTAGTTATGGTAAATCATTCGGATAAACTTCCTGTTAAGACCAACGATATTGATTCATTTCTGAAAAAAGTTAAACAGGTCAAATCAATGACATCCTATGGGGACCCGGCAGGAAAACTGGCATTTATTATTGATGCTACGGCCAGTCGGCAACCAACCTGGGATTATGCCAGAAAGATTCAGTCGAGTATGTTCGATGCCGCAGATGAATCTGGCAGTTTAAATGTTCAACTCATCTATTTCAGGGGTATGGGTGAGTTTTATGTATCTCCCTGGAGTAATGATAGCAAGACCCTGAACAGGGAGATGGCAGATGTACTATGTATGTCGGGGCATACCCAGATTGAACAATCACTTAATCAGGTTTTATTGGAAACCAGGAGGGCACATGTCTCCGCGGCCGTGTATATAGGTGATGCATGCGAAGAACCGGTGAATAGCATATATAGAATAGCAGGCGAGCTTGGTTTACATAAAACCCCCGTTTTTATGTTTCAGGAGCATTATGATAAACCAGTTGAGTCCATCTATAGAGAAATAGCAAGACTGACGGGGGGCGCCTATTGCCGGTTTGATATGAATAGCCCTGATTTATTAAAAGAGTTATTGTCCGCTGTAGCAATCTACGCCGCAGGTGGCAGTCGGGCATTAAAAATGTTTGCTGACAAAGGGACTGCACAACTTCAGGAAATGACTCGCCAATTATTAAAGTAAATGTCGAAACTTCTACTCTTAATACTTGTGTTGGGAGGAATATTGTTCTGGTGGCACTGGAACAATACACCTGACCCTAAACAGAAAAAATTGTTATTACAGAAGACTGTAATTGGCGTATTAGTCGTTGCATTATTATTATTGGTATTGACCGGCAGGGTGCATTGGATAGGGGCAATCTTTGCAGGTATTTTAGCGAGTTTCAGGCAATTACTTCCCTTGATTTTAAGATATTTACCGATGCTGACACAGTTTTATCGGCAATTCTCATCCGGCTCAAGCCCACCGAATACTTCTACAGTAAATTCAAAAATCATCGTGATGACTCTGGATCACACGACCGGAAAACTATCTGGTAAGGTTCTGGATGGTGAGTATAAAGGCTGTGCTCTTGATGAGATGTCGCATGATGACCTGCAAAATTTATATAAATATTGTGTGGAAATGGATATGAATTCTGCAAAGTTACTGGAGTCCTATCTTTCAGATCGATTTGGTGAACAGTTCAGGGATAACTCCACCAATGATAATAATTATTCTACTCAATCATCGAATGAAATGAGCGTATCCGAGGCACTCCAGATCCTGGGATTGGAAGGCAAGCCGGATCATGACGAGATTACTGAGGCATATAGAAAGATAATGCAGAAATTTCATCCAGACCGCGGTGGAAACCAGTACTTTGCCACGAAAGCTAACCAGGCAAGGGAAGTATTGTTAAAAAATTACGGATAATTTCTGTTAGAATTTCACCTTCCTCACAACAAACCGGAGGTCGTATGTTCTTTTTAAATCAATTACAAAAGGGAGTGCTGTTATTATTAATCAGCCTTTTATCTAATCCATTGCTTGCCGCCTCTGCAGAGGAAATTGATATTAAAGTAGATGCTGCACTTGACCGGTTCAAAGAAGAAGTAGATGGCGCCGAAAGGTTTCTTGGCCGGGCAAATGGCGTTTTGGTATTTCCGGAAGTAATCAAGGCCGGTTTTGGTATTGGCGGTGAATATGGTGAGGGGGCTTTACGCATCGGTGGCAGTTCTGTTGATTATTACAATACCGCTTCTGCTTCCATCGGCTTTCAGCTTGGTGCACAGATGAAAACTATCATCCTGGTCTTTCTTAACGCTGATGCGCTTGAAGATTTTAGAAATAGCAGCAACTGGGAAGCAGGTGTTGATGGTTCGGTAGCTGTTGTGGAGTTTGGTGCGGGGAAAGACCTGACGACTACAAGTTTTGATGAACCTATTGTGGGGTTTGTCATTAATAATAAAGGACTAATGTATAATCTCACATTGGAAGGCACCAAGATCACAAAAATAAATAAATAAAACAATCAGGAAGAATCAGGCATGAAAGCAGTTGTATTGGACGAACTGGGTGGCCCGGACAAACTAGCTATTAAAGAAATAGACACACCTGAACCAGAAGAAAATGAAGTCAGAGTCAAGTTAAAAGCAGCCGCACTGAACAGAAGAGACCTGTGGATAACGATTGGATTATATCCCAAAATCCAGTTGCCCTGTGTTACTGGTTCGGATGGGGCAGGGGTTATCGATATGGTTGGTGAAGCTGTCGACCCGGCCATGATCGACAAGAAAGTCGTTATTTATCCTGTATTAGACTGGGGGGATGACCCGGTTGCCAATGGGCCTGATTTTCGTGTGTTAGGTATGCCTGAGCAGGGAACATTTGCAGAATACATCTGTGTTCCGGCAGAAAACGTGATACCCAAACCTGAACATCTGTCATGGGAGGAAACAGCGTCCATACCTGTTGCAGGGTTAACTGCTTGGCGTAGCGCCGTGACTCACGGAGAGGTGAATGAATCGAAACGAATACTGGTAACCGGAGCCGGTGGAGGAGTTGCCTCATTTGCAATTTTATGGGGTGTCCATCATGGTTCTGAAGTCTATGTAAGTAGTGGTAGTGATGAAAAAATTGCCTGGGCACAATCACTAGGTGCTGTTAACGGGGTTAATTATAATAATGAAAATTGCTATAAAAACCTGGCCAGAGAAGTCGGAGGATTTGACGTTGTAATTGATAGTAGTGGCGGCGATACAATTAATGAATTGTTAGGCACACTAAAACCTGGTGGTCGTTTTGTCTTTTTTGGCGCGACCAAAATGAACCCGAGCCAGGGACTGGAAATGGCAAAATTATTTTTCAGGCATATTCGTTTGCAAGGTACAACCATGGGGTCCTTTGCTGAATTTAAGGACATGATGAGATTTATATCTGAGAAACAGATCAAACCAGTTGTTGGTGAAATTTTAGATTTTGACGATATCATCAAAGCTCATGAGATAATGGAATCTTATAGCCAGACCGGAAAGATCGTTCTTAAAATTAATTAATTATTTAATTATACCTATAACGCTGATATGAAAGACTTTTCCAAAGACAATATTCATATTGGCATTGTTGGGGCTGGAGTAATGGGCCGGGGCATTGCCCAGGTATGTGTGGCATCAGGTCTTGATGTAACGCTCATGGACGTTGAGATAACTATCTTGTGAGGAAGCAAGGGACTTTGCCATTAAAATGCTGCAGCGGGCGGCTGAAAAAGGCAAATTGAATGAGGATGACTTTCAATCAGCCAGTAAGCGTCTCAAAATCACGAATGATCTGAAACAGCTGGGATCGTCTGATCTTGTTATTGAGGCCATTGTTGAAAGATTGGATATCAAACAATCAATCTTTGAGAACCTTGAAAATCTTGTAAGTCCTGAGTGTATTCTGGCTTCCAATACATCATCGCTATCAGTGACTTCTATTGCAGCCATAAGTGACTCACCTGAACGTATCGCTGGATTTCATTTTTTTAATCCGGTGCCTTTGATGAAACTGGTTGAAGTTGTGAAAGGCATCAGAACTTCTGAAACGACCATAAATCAATTAAATTTATTGGCATCCAGAATCGGCCATAACCCTGTTATTGTCACCGACTCTCCCGGATTCCTGGTAAATCATTGTGGTCGCGGACTGGTGACTGAAGGCTTAAGAATACTCTCAGAAAACATTACAAATCCCGAGACTATAGATACGGTTATGCGTGAATGTGGCGGATTTAGAATGGGGCCATTTGAGCTGATGGACCTGACAGGTCTGGATGTAACCTATCCAGCCACTGAACAGATTTACCAACAATACTTTCATGAACCGCGTTTAAGACCGACGCCAATCCAACAAAGAAGGTATCAAGCAGGCTTATATGGGCGCAAGGTTGGTGAAGGTTTTTATAAATACAATGTCAATGAAAGGCAAATTATTTCGCAGGCAGAGGCCCAACAGGTCAATATTAGCTCTGCTTTTTGGGTGTCTTACAAATGCGATACCGTCTGGCGGGAAGCTATTTGTAACCTGATTAAAGCATCTGGCTGTGAATTTGATAGTGCTGATAAACCAAGCGAAAACAGCATCGCCATAGTGGCTCCTCTTGGGTGTGATGTCAGTACAGCTACAGTAAATGAAGGTCTCATTGCGGAAAAAACAGTTGGAATTGAAACCTTGTTTAATATGGACAATCGGATAGTCTTGATGGGAAACCCGGTAACGCAGCAGAATGTCATCGAACAGGTTGCTACGATGATTAGAAAAAATGACAACAGGGCTGTGTCTATAATCAACGATAGCCCAGGTTTTATTACTCAGCGAATAATTGCCACTATCATTAATATCGCCTGTGATATTGCTCAACAGGGGATTGCCAGTCCTTCAGATATAGATAAAGCAGCTAAATTGGCACTTGGATATCCATAGGGGCCACTGGAATTGGGTGATAAATTGGGGGCAGAAAATATTATTCAGATTCTCGAAAGCATGCAGAAAATTTATGGTGATATGCGATATCGTCCCAGTCCATGGTTGAGAAGACGGGCACAGCTTGAGTTGTCTCTATTGCATGAAGAACCTCAATTCTTTACTAAAGGAACCAAATGACAGAAGCATATATATATGACGGGATTCGAACCCCATTTGGCCGGTATGCTGGTTCACTGGCCAGAATCAGGCCAGATGATCTGTTGGCCATGGCAATACATCAGTTAGTACAAAGAAATAATATTTCGCCTAACCTGATAGAAGATGTCATTGCAGGTTGTACCAATCAGGCAGGGGAAGACTCTAGGAATATTGCTCGTAATGCGGCACTTATTTCAGGTCTGCCAGTGTCTACTGGAGGAATTACGCTGAACAGGTTGTGCGGTAGTGGCCTTTCTGCTGTTTTGGATGCAACAAGAACAGTTAGATCAGGCGAAGCGAAGGTTCTGATTGCAGGAGGGGTTGAAAGTATGAGTCGATCACCCTGGGTGATCGATAAGGCAGATGATAGTTTCTCTCGTAAACAGAAGATGTATGACTCAACCCTGGGGTGGCGATTCCCAAATAAAAAGTTAACGGATCAGTATGGCGAAGACAGTAATAGTGAAACTGCGGACAATATGGCGGCTGAACTTGGCATTTCCCGTGAGGATAGTGATGCATTCGCCCATTGGTCACAACAGAAATACCATAATGCATTTAAAAACGGATTTTTTAATGATGAATTAATGCAGGTTGAAGTGCCAGGTGCCAGTCACAAAGCCCCATCCGTTATGATTGATAAAGATGAACATCCAAGACCGGAGACAACACTTGAAAAGCTGGCGACCTTGAAACCAATATCCGAAGGTGGTGTGGTAACCGCTGGAAATGCCTCAGGGATAAATGATGGGGCGGCTGCATTGCTGATTGGTAGTGAATAAGCCGGGGAGAGACTCGGCTTGCGGCCACGGGGAAGGATAGTTTGCGGCGCTGTTGTGGGTGTGACACCAAGAGTGATGGGGCTCGGTCCTGTTCCCGCCACTGATCTTGTAATGAAACGGGCTGATTTAAGACTTGATGAGATGGATGTCATTGAAATTAATGAGGCTTTTGCCACCCAGGTACTAGGATGTTTAAAACAAATGAATCTCTCATTTGACGATATGCGCATTAATCCCAATGGTGGGGCAATTACTATGGGGCATCCCTTAGGGGCGTCTGGTGCCCGTCTCGTATTAACTGCGTTGAGGCAACTGGAAGCTACTGGAGGCAGGTTTGCCCTCATCACGATGTGTATCGGCATTGGACAGGGGATTTCAGGCATCATTGAACGGATTTATCGCTAATATTCAGATTTAGGCTGATTTGCCTGGAAAAATATAATAAAAACAGATGGATAAGGTTTGTACGCCCATATCAGGCCATATAGTTAAACCGGAACTCTTCTACTTTTTTATTACTGATAACTATCTGGCTTGATGCTAAAATAGTGGTGAGAAAACGGTGAAATTCCTTTCAATTAAGCCCCGGAACATAGTTAGAAAAATCAGTTTCCAGGCAATTCGTAATTTGCTGAAATTAAAAGATTTTTTTGTACTGAAATAATATATGATTTTGGTTGACCGGGGGTATCGGACGTGTATAATCCCGCGTTCTCAGTCGAGGTCTTTCGCCTCGACTTTTTGTTCTTTAAAAATCAGATCAAGAAAATTGTGTGGGTGCTTACATCGAATGTGCGTTTCACTAAGTAACTTTCGATGCAAGCAAACATTGCAACGTCAATTTGCGAACATCGAGCCAAGATTAGCTGCCTTTAGCAGCGTAGTACTTAAACTGAAGAGTTTGATCATGGCTCAGATTGAACGCTGGCGGCATGCTTAACACATGCAAGTCGAACGGCAGCGCGAGGAAGCTTGCTTCCTTGGCGGCGAGTGGCGGACGGGTGAGTAATGCATAGGAATCTGCCCAGTAGCGGGGGACAACTCGGGGAAACTCGAGCTAATACCGCATACGCCCTACGGGGGAAAGCAGGGGATCTTCGGACCTTGCACTAATGGATGAGCCTAAGTCGGATTAGCTTGTTGGTGAGGTAAAGGCTCA